>NZ_JAIFKB010000033.1:0-20117 GCF_019641445.1 Rhodococcus sp. DMU2021 | reverse complement strand
GACGACGACATTCCTGGTGCGGACACCGGTCCCCGAACACCTACGAGACCCTCTACATCGCTACGCTGGCATCCGCGGCGTAATCCACCACCCGTGTCCATTTGCTGGGGGTAAGGCCCGATCTCCACCTCGGTCTCATCAGTTACAGCACGGCCCTCTGTCGGATCGTGGCGAGCACATGGTCGGCGGCCTCGGCGGCGTCGGGGCCGCCGGTGCGCAGCACATCGCCCGCGGTGATCGGGGGGTCGGCCAACAGTGCCGGTTCGCTGATCGCCGCGGTGCGCCACAGGGTCGGGTCGGCCGGGACCTGCACGGCCAGGGAGTGTTCGGCTTCGGTGGCGGGACTGAAGCCGGCGTCGGTCAGGTCGACGAATCGATCGGTGTAGAGCATCGCCCGGGTCGGCAGCCGCCACGGGGCGTACACATCGGCGGCGGGATCCCCACTGACCAGCACCGGCATACCTTGTCGGGTGCAGAATTCGACCGCGGTGGTGGCCTGTGCGATCACCGGGTCCAGGCCGTACCAATAGGTCACGGCACCACCGGGACCCGGATAGACGGCCAGATACTCTGCCAGCAACGCCTCGGGGGAGTCGGCGAGCCAGCCGTGTTCGGTACGGCGCACCGCCTGGAGCTGTTTGAGGGCATGCGAGACCGCCTGCTGGGAGACCCCCAGCAGCTCGGCGAGCCGGTGTTGGGTCTGCGCGGTGTCCGAGAGTAGCAGGGCGCGGGCGAGTGCCCAGCGCACCCACGGTTTCCGGCCCCTCGCAGCACGAACAGGGGCCGCCGCGGCGGACGCGGCATCGGTCACGTCGTAGCGCTCGCCGGCGAAGACGAGCAGGTCCTGGTTCACGGCGATCACATCGACTTCGCCGTTCGTTGCGAGAGTCCGCAGATGAGCGGTGGCGCGTGGGGTCACCACGAGTAGGCGCCGGGCCGGGTCCGGCTGTGCGAGCAGTCGGGTGAGGATCGTGGGGGTTGGTGGCCGCCGGGATGCCCGCATCCGGGTCGGCAACTCTCGGCCGTCGGGCAGGGTCAGGTCCCAGGCGTCGAGGGAACCGGAGGGCAGGCGGATGCCGGCGCGGCGCAGCAACGCGACGGCGTCGGAGAGAACCTGTGCTGTCTCGTCCATGTCGTCCCCCATTCCCTCGTCGCTGACGCTTTACAAGCGTAAGTGAAAATAGCACCTTATCTTGTATTGCCTGATAAATAGGTGACGTTCTCGAGTTCTATCCCGGCATTCGGCCGTGATAGGCGTGGCGTCGGTGGTGTCCTGCTCCTGAGATGGGCCACGGACGAGGATGGCGGTAGGCAACCGCAGCTACCACATGGTTCGATCCGGTCAGCGGAGACGAGGGAAGCGACACGCGGGCCGAGATATCTGTGCGCCTCGGGGGATCGAAGGTCGCGGTTGGTGGGCTGTCGGTCGTGAACTCGTGCGCTCGAGGTCATTCATTCGTGCGCTTCAGGACATGTTCGTTCTCTGCTCGGCCACCTAGTGTTCCACCTCACAGCGATGCGACGGGGTTGCTCAACCGTCATCCAGATGAACTTTGAAAGGTGGCTGTCGGCGTGGCTGGTCTGCAAACAGTGCAAAAGATTGGTCCGGTGCTCGATCTGTTCACAGTTCAGCGTCCGGAATGGGGTGTTTCCGAAGTTGCAGCGGCCATCGACGTGCCTCGGTCGAGTGCTCATGCATTGCTGGCCAGTCTCGTCGACACCGGGTTGTTGCAGTGCCGGAATCGCGGCCGATACCGGCTCGGCTGGCGCATCGTCGAATTGGGGGAAACACTCCGCAGCACTGTGGACGTACGTTCCTGTTCCGCTCCTGTGTTGGAAGAGCTGGTCGAAAACTATGGAGAAACGACACACCTGGCCATCATGGAACGCTGGAGTGTCCTCTACGTCGACAAGGTGATCGGTACGCACAACATCACCGTGCAGGGGGCTCGAGTGGGCACCCGGCTCGATGCCCACTCCACAGCTGTGGGCAAGGTCCTGCTCGCGCAACTCGACAAGACTGAATTGCAGCGGTACTTGACAGCGCGTCCGTTACGTCGATTGACACCGTCGACGACTACGAGTCCGCATGCGCTCGCCGATGCTCTCGAAATGACTCGCATGGCTGGTGTCGCGGTGGACATGGGCGAGACGGTGTCGGAGGTGCACTGTGTCGCCGCACCGGTACGAGACGACATGGGTTCGGTGGTTGCTGCAGTGAGCATAAGTGTTCCGGCCACCCGATTCGCTTCGCGGCGAGCTCAACTCGAGCGTGCTGTGATCGCTGCCGCCAACAAGATCACTCGCTCTATTGCCGAGGCGGCGGACATCGTTCCACTCGAATCCCGGAACCACCCATCGCTGGAGCCGGTCGGTAGCTGTCCCCGAGCGTCCTGACATCTGTATCAACCGCACGACACAACCGAGGAACTATGGATATTGCTGTTCAGAAGGCAGCGGATCGTCTGCTCGACGCGTATCGCACCGCCGAGCCGATCGCCCCGCTGACGCCCGAGTATCCCGACGCGTCCCTAGAAGTGGCATACCGCATCCAGCAGGCGCAAGTAGAGCAGTGGACATCGGCCGGCGATGTCGTCAAGGGACACAAGGTAGGCCTCGCGTCGCGAGCAATTCAGCGACAGATGGGGGTCGACCAGCCCGACTTCGGGCATCTCACCCAGAGCATGTTTCATCTGGAGCACCATCCCATCGCCAGCGGCACATTTCTGCAACCGCGTATCGAACCGGAGATTGCATTCGTCCTTGGTCGTCCACTGGTCGGCCCAGGCGTGACTGCCGCAGAGGCAGCGCGGGCAGTGGATTTCGTCCTGCCTGCGCTGGAGATTGTGGATTCGCGGATCAAGGATTGGAAGATCGGAATTTTCGACACCATCGCCGACAACGCTTCATCCGGCGGGGTCATACTCGGCAGTTGCCCGGTCTCGTTGGACCAGCTGGATCTGCGTCTGGCTGGCTGTAACCTGCACATCAACGGCGAGCTCGTCGCAACCGGTGCCGGTGGCGCAGTTCTCGGGTCACCGCTCAGTGCGCTGGTGTGGCTGGCCAACACGGTAGGTCCGCTCGGCGTGACCCTCGAGCCGGGGCACGTGGTGCTGCCCGGCTCGATGACCGGTGCGTATCCTGTCGCACCCGGCGATTCCATCGTTGCGACTATCAGTGGGCTCGGCACCGTCACCGCCGTGCTCGGCGGAAAGGACGAACAGTGACCGAGCAACTATGGAGCCCGGCCAAAGTGGCCGATGTTCTTATACGAGCGGAGGATAGCGGCGTCGCGCAGACGTCGATTCTCGCAGAATGGGACGGTCTCGATCTGGCCGCGGCATATGAGGCTCAAGATATTGCGCTGCAAATGCGGATCTCGCGGGGGGAGAGGGTCACCGGTGTCAAACTGGGTGTGACCTCCAAGGCGAAGCAGCGTCAGGTGGGAGTCGACTCGCCGTCGACGGCGTGGTTGACGGACGCGATGATCCTTCCGATCGGTGAGCCGGTGCCCCGGGAGAAGATGATCCACGCGCGTGCCGAACCGGAGATTGCGTTCGTCATGGGACGTCGACTCGAAGGGCCCGGGGTCTCGGCGGCGACTGCGCTCGCGGCGGTCGACCATGTGGTCGGTGCGATCGAAATCATCGACAGCCGGTTCTCGGGTTACAAGTTCTCCATGATGGATGCTGTCGCGGACAACAATTCGTCCGGCCGGTACGTCACCGGTCCCATCAGTGTGCGGCCGGACTCGCTGGACCTCGGTCTCGAAGCCTGCTTGCTCGAAGTGGACGGTGAGATCGTCGATTCGGCGACAGGAGCTGCTGTGCACGGCCATCCCGCGGAGGCGCTGGCTTTCGCGGCGAACACCCTCGCCGAGCGTGGCCTGGCGATCGAGCCGGGCTGGGTGATCCTCACCGGGGGGATGACGGATGCGGTTCCGGTCCGGCCGGGGGCGCGGATCGCTGCTCACTTCACTCATCTCGGTACCGTAAATGTGTCAGGAGGCTGATGATGCCGTTCATCGAGGTGACTATTTCCGCAGGGCGTTCGCCCGAACAGCTCCGCGCACTGATACATGAACTCACCTTTGCCGCCCAGCGGGCCGTGGACGCGCCGTTGAGCAACATTCGGGTGGTGCTGCGTGAAGTTCCGGCTACTCACTTTGCCGCCGGTGATGTGACGATTGCAGAACGATCTCCTGCTCAATGACTTTCGTTTGATTCTCCCGAACGATTCTCGTGTCAATGCAAGCGAGTCGGGACAAGACGATGAGTGCAAGGGACACGTAGACCGGAGTTGGGGCGGACTGCCCTGTTCCTTTTCTCGTTCGGGGAGTCGCTATGACGACGGCACGTCGTCGCCGGCAATGCCTTGACCGGGGACAGACGAGCAACGTCGCAGATGGCTGCGGTTGGACGTCGCAGGCGAGACCGTCGGAAATCTACGAGGGAGTCGGCGAGATTCAACGCTGGTGCTGGCGCGTCCGATTTGCGGACGCGCCAGCACGCCGGGTAGACGAGATTGCTCAACAGCTTACCGGCGGTTGCTGAACACCGTTGCGGGAGTTCGAAAACCGCTATTGAATACACGATGACGGCTACAGGTCAGAACGTGGCGGTCTGGTCACCCGTTGTCGCTGCTGGTGCTGGTGCCGAGTTGCTGCATGCGGAAATGCAGTGGGCTGGTCCCGAAGCGACGTCGGAACGCTCGACTGAAATGCGAGACATCGCGGAAACCTACGCGGACGCTGATGGTAGAGATCGTGGCGTCGGTGCTCAGCAAGAGTTTGCGAGCTCGCTCGAGCCGCTGTTGATTCAGCCATGTGCGTGGTGTCGTGCCTGCTGCGCTGAATAGTTTGTGGATGTACCGCACGGACATTCCCAGTTCGGCTGCAAGGTCGCTGATCGAGTAGTCGGGGTCTGTCATGTGTCGTTGCATTGCCTGCTGTATGACTCGAAAGTCCTTGTTGTGAACTCGTTTGGTGGTGTTGAACGGAGTTGTGCGTTCACTGATGGCGGATACGAGTAGGTCCATCGCGCACGCGGCAACGGAGGCTGAGGAGTTGGGCGAAAGAAGGGAGTCGTCAGTTGCCATGTCGACGAATAGGCGAGAGACGTATCGGCTGATGCCGCTGTGGCCGGAAAAACCTTCACCGGTAATCTCCGCTACGGCTTCCAGGGGAAGATGTGGCGCAAACACCGCGCGCGGCGCGCGGACGACAATCTGCTCGAACTCGGTCTGGGCGTCGACGATGAACGGCGCCGATGAGTCGAGGATTCCGAACGCCCCGCTTTCGAGCTTTGCGGACCGAGAGTGTTGACCGATGACCGCTGTACCGCTCGTGATCAAGCACAGTAGGTAGTCGTCGTTGGGATCGGACGAGATCATGTTCGGGGTGCGGATTACTGTGTGTGGGTCTGCGCGTACGACACTGACTGTGACGTCGACGAAGGGACGCACCGATAGTTCCGCCCCGAACGAGTCCGATATGTCAGGCCAGTCGACGTCGAGTTCGCAGTATGTCGAGTCGAGTGTGTCTACCCACCGCGAACGTACCTCGCTCGATTCGAGCTCGCGTGTGCTGATTACGACCTTGGCGCTGCCCTTGTCGGTGCAATCGGAGTCATTGTTCTGTGCACTGTCGGTCATGTCGCTGCTCACCTCCATATCCTAGTGTTGCAGATCACACCGGCTTCGAATATAGGAGGTATTCGCTCCCCGGAGTCACGCCCACAGCTTCCGCGTCCGCACTCGTCCCGAACGGAGTAGATCGTGACCCGCGCTGCTCCGCCTGGGGCGATTGGATCACCTGAAGGAGTGACACCGACCGGAACCCCATGACGCTCGACTTCGCCGCGAAGCACCCGTGTCCTACGTCCGCGTAGTCGGCATGCATCTGGTGTCGATCTCGCGAACTGTCTCGACGGAAGAGTTCGCGGTAGAGGGCGCAGGACCGGCTCGACTGTCGGCATGAGCCGCGGAGGTGACCCGGAGCGAATCGGGCCACCTGTGTAGGTCAGCGGTGTTCGGTTCGATAACGGCCAGGGCTGGAACCGTATGCGGCGCGGAATGTGCGGCTGAAATGGGACACATCGCGAAAGCCTGATTGCTCACTCACTTCGGCGACTGTCAGATCGGTGCTCAGGAGGTACTTACGTGCTCGCTCCACCCGTGTGCGGTACAGCCAGGCGCGAGGGGCCGTGCCTTGCTCACGGAAGAGGTTCTGAATGTGTCGCACAGACATCCCCACTTCTGCAGCGACCCTGGATAGTGATAAAGCGGGATCGTGTAGCTGTCGCTCGACGATCCGCTGCACTTCGGCCAGATCACGCGCGTGACTGATCTTCGTCGGGTCGGTCTCGGTGGCGCTGTCGGTGAGGGCGGTGACCAGCAGGTCGAGAGCGACGGATGATATCGAGACCGCTGACCTCGTCGGCAGTGTCCGGTCCTGTTCGGCGACGTCGAGGAGGAACCTGCTCACGAGTCGGCCCGTTCCCGAGATCCCACTGATGGGCAGCCCGGTTCCCTGCTCGAGTACTCGCTGGGGTAACCGCGCTTCGAGCAGGGGTCTGGGAGTGTCGATGACGACCTGACGAAAATTCGACTCGGCTTCGAATTCGAACGGGGCGGCGCAGTCCAGTAACGCGAACGATCCCTGCTCGAGAACTCCGCTGCGTCCGTTTTGGGTGACGCGGACGTTACCGTCGGTCACCACCAACACGAGGAAGTCTCCCGCGTCGTCCGAACGCACCATCGCCGGCGAACGGATGACCGAGTGGACGTCCGCGCGCATCGTGCTGACATGCAGTTCTCCGATGGGATGACCGCCCCATTCTGCGATGAACGGTTGGCGTGGATTGGGCCATGCCACGTCCGACTCGCAATAGAGGGTGCCGACTGTGTTCGCCCACAGATTACGGCCTTCCGTGGAGTCGAGCCCTCGCGTATCGAGAGATACCACAGTGGGTTTGGTGGATTTACGCGTGGAGTCACTCCATCGTTCGCGCTCAGTCATGTTTATCGGTACCTCCGGAATCTAGTGTTCCGTGTCACAGGGAGCTGGCTCTGTACGGACCGTCGAGTGCGGAATTGCCTCGGAGCGGCGCCTGGATTCGCATCGGCCGAGAACACCGTCTCGGTCTGAGCTCGACAACAGGAGTGAGCACGTGACGACGCCAACTATTCTCGAGACCTCCACCGGAACCCCCAACGATGTCCGGCCGATGACCGGCGCGGAGTACATCGAGTCCTTGAAGGATGGACGCGAAGTGTATTTCCGCGGAGAACGTGTCCCGGATGTCACGACTCATCCGGCTTTCCGGAATTCGGTTCGCTCGATCGCTCGGATGTACGACGCGCTTCATACCCCCGAAGCCCAGGGGGTGCTGGCGGTGCCGACCGATACGGGTAACGGTGGATTCACGCACCCGTTCTTCAAGACCGCCCACAGTTCCGACGATCTTCTTCTGTCCCGCGACGCGATCGTCGCGTGGCAACGTGAGGTGTACGGGTGGATGGGCCGGTCGCCCGACTACAAGGCCTCTTTCCTCGGGACCCTCGGTGCCAACGCGGACTTCTACGGTGAGTACAGGCAGAACGCACTCGACTGGTACAAGAAGGCGCAGGAGCGGGTGCTCTATCTCAATCACGCGATCGTCAATCCGCCCATCGACCGTGATAAGCCTGCCGACGAGACCGCGGACATCTGCGTACATGTGGTGGAGGAAACCGACGCCGGCGTGATCGTTTCCGGCGCCAAAGTGGTGGCGACCGGGTCTGCGATCACCAATGCCAATTTCATCGCCCATTATGGACTTCCGCTGCGCAACAAGAAGTTCGGGTTGATCTTCACTATTCCGATGGACTCGCCGGGCTTGAAGCTGTTCTGTCGGACGTCCTACGAGATGAACGCTGCAGTGATGGGCAGCCCGTTCGATAATCCCTTGTCGAGCCGCTTCGACGAGAACGACGCGATCATGGTGTTCGATCGTGTGCTGGTTCCGTGGGAGAACGTGTTTGCCTATGACGCGGACACCACGAACGGATTTGTGACGAAGTCCGGGTTCATGGCTCGGTTCATGTTCCATGGTTGTGCACGCTTGGCGGTCAAGCTCGACTTCATCGCCGGCTGTGTTCTGAAGGCGGTGGAGACGACAGGTACCAACAATTTTCGTGGTGTCCAGATGCAGATCGGCGAGATCCTCAACTGGCGCGATATGTTCTGGGGCTTGTCGGATGCGATGGCCAAGTCTCCCGATGAGTGGGTGAACGGGGCTGTGCAGCCGAACCTGAACTACGGTCTGGCCTATCGCACGTTCATGGGGGTGGGCTATCCGCGGATCAAGGAGATCATCCAGCAGACGCTCGGTAGCAGCTTGATCTACCTGAATTCGCATTCGAGCGACTGGGGTAACCCCGACATCCGGCCCTACCTCGACCAGTACGTGCGCGGGTCCAACGGCATCACCGCGATCGATCGTGTGCAGCTGCTCAAGCTGCTGTGGGATGCCGTGGGCACCGAGTTCGGAGGTCGGCACGAGCTGTACGAGCGCAACTACGGTGGCGACCACGAGGCCGTCCGCTTCCAGACATTGTTCGCCTACCAGGCCCAGGGACTGGATACCGAGCTCAAGGGCTTCGCCGAGAAGTGCATGTCCGAGTACAACGTCGACGGGTGGACACGTCCGGACTTGATCAGCAATGATGATCTGAAGATCGTGCGTGGTTGAACGGGACGCGACGATGACGAGCACGACCATGACCGACAACACCCCGAACGGCGGAATCGAGGTCACACCCCTACAGATGCGGAAGGCCCTCGGCCGGTTCGCCAGCGGCGTCACCATCGTCACCACCGCCGAAAGCGAGGACGACGCGTCGGTGCACGGTATGACGGCCAACGCATTCACCTCCGTTTCGCTCGACCCCCCGCTTGTTCTGATATCCATCGCGAACCGAGCCAAGATGAACGAGCGGATCAACAAGACCGGCAAGTACGGTGTTTCGATCCTGGCGACAGATCAGGAGCCGTTGTCACTGCACTTCGCAGGAGCTGCCCATCAACCCGATCTGGTGCGATTCGTCTGGCGCCGGGAGGTTCCTCTCCTCGAAGGCGCGCTGGTGCACCTGGCCTGTTCGGTGGACGCCTCGTATCCCGCCGGTGACCACATGTTGTACGTGGGCCGAGTGGAGCAACTGTGGTATGACGACGGACATCCGCTCGTCTTCTACACCGGTAGCTTCCGGTCGCTCGAGTTGCTGCGCGACGACCCGTGGGGGTTCTGAGTAAACCCCTCGGACAGGGGGTGGGATTGCCGAAGGTCGATCCCACCCCCTTGCGGTGTCGGGTAGATCAGATGGACGATCCGCTGTCCGCGCGAGCGGCGATCTCGTCGGCGCGTACCCCCGCTGCTGAGTGGCCGCCGATGAACCAGTTCGCCGGGTCCACCTCGATGATCCGACCACGGACGGCCGAACGCGGCACCCCGAGTAAATCGACGATCAGGTCGGTGAACCGGGCCGCGAGCTCCTCGCGCTGTGCGCGAGGACGACCCGCCAGCACGATGGCTGTAAAGTACGGTGCAGCCGTGCTGCTCTCGGAGGCAACCGCGCCGGCGACCGCGACATCATCGGTGGTGTAGCGGACGATGAAGGTCCGAACTCGCTCGAGCGGGGAGTCGAGAACCTCCGAATAGCAGTGGCTCGCCTCGACAAGCAGACGGTGCCGCTGCTCGACGGTGAACCGTCCGTCGAGCAGATGGAAATGTGCAACAGGCATGAGAGGGCCTTTCGGGAGTGGTGCTCTATTGGACGCCGTGGCGTGTGCCGGCGTCGACGTTGAGGACGCTGCCGTGCAGCACGCTCGCCTCGGGGGCGAGCAGCATCTCGAGGACCCAGCCGAGCTCGTCCAGCGTCGGTAACCGGCCGAGCGTGGTCTTGGCGCGGTAGCGCTCCCAAATGGTGTCGAGATCGCGGCCGGTCTCGGCTGCTTCGGTTTCGACGAATTTGCGGAGCCGTGGCGTGTCGACCGGGCCGGGCGCGATGGTGTGTGTGGTGATGCCCTTCGGTCCGTACAGGGCGCTGAGCTGGCGCATCAGATTGAACACTGCGGCGTTGACGGTGCCCGGCGCGGCGTCGAGCGGGCCGGGTTCGAAACCGAGCGATCCGGCGACGGCGACGAATCGCGATCCGGGGACCAGCTGGCCGCGGACTGCGTGCAGCAGCCGTACCAGCCCGCCGACCTTGATGTTCGCCCCTACAGCAAGCTCGCCGGGGCTGATGGTGTCGGCGGAACCACGTACCGGCAGACCCGCGGCGAACACGGCCAGCCGGATCGGCGCGTCGACATAGGCGGAGATCGCCTCGATCGCACTGTCGTCGCTGATGTCGGTGACACAGGGGATGATCAGGTTGTTTTCGGCTGCAAGGGTTTTGAGGTCTTCGGCGTTGCGCGCGACCGCGATCACGCGTAGGCCTCGACGGACCAGGCGTCGGGTGAACTCGGTGCCCATCGCACCGGTGGCGCCGACGACGACACACAACTTGGGGCAGGTCACGGGTGATTACTCCTCGGGGAGAAGCGGGGACGGCCGGTGCAGCACCTACTGCACCGGCCGCCCACGTGGATGAGTCGAAGGACCGGATCAGCCGCGCAGCCGAAGGGTCACGGCGCGCGGTTCGGTGAAGAAGTCGCGGGAGTACTGACCGCCTTCACGTCCCAGGCCGCTGGCGCCTTCGCCTCCGAAGGGGAGACGCAGGTCGCGTTCGAAGAAGCAGTTGATCCATACGGTGCCGGCCTTCCAGCGCGCGGCCATCCGGTGGGCGCGGTCGAGGTTCTGGGTGAACAGCATCCCGGCCAGGCCATAGCGTGAGTCGTTGGCGATGCGCAGTGCCTCGTCTTCTGTGTCGAAACCCAGGACGGTTTCGACGGGCCCGAAGATCTCCTCTTGCGCGGTCCGGGAGTCATTGGTCAGCCCAGTGATGACGGTGGGGGGATAGTAGAAGCCCTTGGCGTGGGCGTCGCCGGCCAGACGGGCGCCGCCGGTGACGACTTTCCCGCCTTCCTGCTGCGCGAGTTCGACATAGCCGTGGACTTTGTCGAGATGGCGTTGTTCGATGAGCGGGCCGATGAAGTTCGACGGATCCTTCGGATCGCCGACGCTGAGCTTGTTCGCCTCGTCGACGAACCGCTCGAGGAACTCGTCCATGATGCTGTTCTGCACGAGCAGTCGGGATCCGGCCAGGCACACCTGTCCGTTGCCGCCGAAGATCGCACGGATCGACATCGGTACGGCCACGTCGAGGTCGGCGTCGGCGAAGATGATGTTTGCGGACTTTCCGCCCATCTCGGCCGAGACCGGCGTGTGGTTGGGTGCTGCTGCCTGAAGGATCTTGACTCCTGTGGCACTCGACCCGGTGAAGGTGATCCGGTCGACTCGCGGATCGGAGGTCAGCGGGCCGGCGACGGCTTCGCCACCGAAACCGTGTACTACGTTGAGTACTCCGTCGGGCAGTCCGGCTTCGAGTGCGAGTTCGGCGAAGCGGTGTGCAGTCAGTGGGGTTTGGGGTGCCGGTTTGAGGATTGCGGTGTTACCGAACGCCAGGGCGGGCGCGATCTTCCAGGTGGCCAGCATCAGGGGTGCGTTCCAGGGGCTGATCGCCGAGACCACGCCGGCAGGCGGGTAGAGCACGTAGGACAGCAGATCCCCGTCGGGGTAGGCCTCGTTGGCGGCCATCGACGCGTAGTCGGCGAAGAACCGCAGGTTGTGCGCCACGCGCGGGATTTCGGCGTGCAGGGACTGGTTGATGCCCTTACCGCCGTCGCGGGTTTCGAGCTGGGCGAGTTCTTCGCGGTGCTCGTCGACCTTGTCGGCGACCGCGTGCAGGATCTTTGCGCGTTCCTTCGGCGACATCTGTGGCCAGGGCCCGCTGTCGAAGGCGTGGCGGGCGGCGGTGATCGCAGCTTGTCCGTCTTCGGCGGTGCCCTTGGGTACGACACCGAGTAGCGACCCGTCGTGCGGATCGATCGATTCGAAAGTTGCTCCGTCCGATGCGTGCTTCCATTCGCCGCCGATGAGATGACGGACCTGTGTGGTCGACGGTGCGTTGTGGGTGTGGGTCATGACAGTCTCCTGTGTCAGACTCCGGCGCGGGCCGGGAGTTCGTAGGTGCGGCCGGCGAGCTCGGAAGCGACGTCGATGATCATGTCCTCCTGGCCGCCGATGACACCGCGTCGGCCGAGTTCGATCAGGATGTCGCGGGTGGAGACACCGAATTTCTTCGCGGCGCGTTTGGTGGGGTGGAAGAATGTCGAGTAGACACCGGCGTAGCCGAGGATCAGTGCGGTCTCGTCGACGATCTGGGGTTCTTTCATCAGCGGCGCGACGATGTGCTCGGCGGTGTCGATGAGTGTGAACAGGTCGACGCCGGTGTCCCAGCCGGCTCGTTCGAACGCGGCGGCCAATACCTCGGTCTGGGCGTTGCCGGCGCTGGCGCCGAGCCCGCGCAGAGATCCGTCGATGAATGTCGCCCCGTTCTCCGCGGCGGCCAAAGCGTTGGCGATACCGACCCCGAGGTTGTTGTGGGCGTGGAAGCCGATGTCGGCGGAGATCGCCTGCCGCAGCGCGGCGACGCGCTCGCCGGCGTGCTGCGGCACCATGGCGCCGGCAGAGTCGACGACGTAGACGACGTCGGCGCCGTAGGAATCGAGCTTGGCGGCTTGCTCGGCGAGCGGCTCGGGGTCGAGTTTGTGGCTCATCATCAGGAACGTCATGACGTTGAGGCCGTGTTCTTTCGCCCATTCGATGGGTTGCTGGCCGCAGTCGGCTTCGGTGCAGTGCACCGCTACCCGGACGGTTTTGATGCCCGCGTCGATCGCTCTTTGCAGTTCGGCGAGGGTAGCGATGCCTGGCACGTAGAGCGCGGCGATGTCGGCGTTGTCGACGGCGTCGACCGCGGCGCGCACGTACTCGGGGTCGGTGGCGGCGGCGAAGCCGTACTGGATGGACGAGGCGCCGAGGCCGATGCCGTGGGCGACCTCGATGGTCGGGATGCCGGCCTGATCGAGTCCGCGGGCGATATCGGCGACGTTCTGCGTGGTGAACTGATGCGAGACCGACGACATGCCGTCGCGCAGTGTGGTGTCGACGAGGGTGACCTTGCGGGGTGTATCGGTGGTGGCGGTGGTGGTCACTGGATTGCTTCCTTGACGAGGGTGCGCTGGGCCATGACGTCGGCGACCTGCACGGCGGCGGCGGTGATGATGTCGAGATTTCCGGCGTAGGTGGGCAAGAAGTCGCCGGCGCCGACGACCTCGAGCATGACGGTGACCTGGTCGCCGTCGACGTCGACCAGGCGCAGGGTGTAGCCGGGGACGTACTGCTGGACCTTGGCGACCATGTCGATCACTGCGCGCTCGATCGCGGCCGGGTCGGGGTTGCGGACTTTGGCGTAGACCGTGTCGCGCATGTTCATCGGTGGTTCGGCTGGGTTGATCACCGAGATGGCCTTGGCGCGATCGGCTCCGGCGACCTGGGCAAGTGCCTTGCCGGTTTTCTCGCTGAACTCGCTGAGGTTCTGCCGGGTGCCGGGTCCGGCGCTGTGCGAGGCGATGGCAGCGACGATCTCGCCGTAGGACGCGTCGGCGACCTCGTTGATGGCATACAGGATCGGGATGGTGGCCTGGCCGGCGCAACTGACCATGTTCACGTTCGGCGCGTCCAGGTGCGTGCTGAGGTTCACGGCCGGCACCACGTACGGGCCCACTGAGGCAGGTGTCAGATCGATCGCGCGGATGCCGGCTTCGGCGTAGCGCGGGGCAGCGGCGGCGTGGACTTTCGCTGATGTCGCTTCGAAGACCACGTCGGGAAGGTCGGGCCGGTTGAGTAACCAGTCGATTCCCTTTGCGGAGGCCTCGAGGCCTTCCTGTCGGGCTCGTTCGAGCCCCTCGCTGGTCGGATCGATACCGATCATGTACATGGGATCGACGTGCTCGGATCGCAGCAACTTGTACATCAGGTCTGTTCCGATGTTGCCGGATCCGACGATCGCAGCTTTCAATCGACTCATCTGTGCGGCCTTCCCTGAACTCTCGGGTAATGGGCTCGACGCTAGGAAGGGGTTGCTGGTCGGAAGGCGGAAATCCCGTGGTCCTGAACATGTGCGCGGTCGGGAACGTCCCTGTTCGGTTATCCCGGATGTCAGCGACTGCCTGGTTTACATCGCCGCAAGCTCGTGGTCACCACCACAGCCCGGTGCAGCTCGCCCGGACAGCTCAGATCAGGAGTAGCCATGACCGAACTCACTGCTCGATTCGATATCGCGCATCTCGCTCGCACCGAACTGTTCACTCCCAAGCCGCAGGAGACGCTCGACTTCTTCACCAAGTTCCTCGGCATGTATGTCACTCATCGGGAGGGTCAGTCCGTATACCTTCGAGGCTACGAGGATCCGTACCAGTGGAGCTTGAAGGTCACCGAGGCACCCGAGGCAGGAATGGGTCACGCCGCGCTGCGCGCGAGCTCTCCGGAAGCACTCGAACGTCGGGTGGCATCGCTCGAGCAGGGCAACGTCGACGGTAAGTGGAGCGAGGACCAGTTCGGTTACGGCAAGACCTTCGAGTTCCAGTCCCCGGATGGACACAACCTGCAGTTGTTGTGGGAGGTCGAGAAGTACGTCGCCCCGACGGCACTGCAGAGCAAGATCCTTTCGCGTCCTTCCAAGAAGCCGCTGTCGGGTATTCCGGTCAAGCGCATCGATCACCTCAACCTGATGGCGTCGAATGTCACCGCGCTCAAGGAATCGTTCGAGCAGCACCTCGGGTTCCGGACCACTGAACGTGTCGTCGACGGCAACGTCGAAATCGGGGCGTGGATGAGCTCGAACCTGCTCGGTCACGAAGTTGCCTGTATGCGCGACATGACCGGTGGGAACGGCAAGCTTCATCACGTGGCGTTCTACTACGGCACCGGACAGCACCTGGCCGACGCGGTCGAGATGTTCCGTGACTATGACATCCAGATCGAGGCTGGTCCGGATAAGCACGGCATCACCCAGGGGCAGTTCCTGTACGTGTTCGAGCCCGGTGGAAACCGTATCGAGCTGTTCGGTGAAGCCGGCTATCTGCATCTGGATCCTGACGCTGAGACCAAGACCTGGCAGATGTCCGACATCGATACCGGTCTCGCTGTTGGCGGTGCGAAGCTGCCGTGGGAAACGTACTTTACGTATGGCACTCCCAATCCGCTCGCGCTGGATCAGCACATCGAGAAGTTCGCCCACTTCGGTCCCGGCGCGCCGATCGAGGATCCGGATGTGGCTGCTGCCGAGCAGGCCATCCCGGACGACATCGACCACTCGCGGGCGGTTTCCGGTTCGCCCGCCTGATTGGGATCGTGCACCCGCTCAACCGCAATCGTGTGATTGTTGTTGAGAGCCTGAGGTCTCCGATGTGGACAGCGAGTTGAACAACTCTCCACATCGGAGACCTTTGTGTGTACAGGAGCGCTTCCCATACAGAATTGCCGTTGGTGTAGTCGAATCGACGGACTGAGGGGCGATGTCCATCGGCGGGTGGTCTCGAATGAGGTCCGGGGCGGTCGAGTTCTTCCTCTGCTGTGAAGGAAATCGGTGTCGGTTCGGGATGACGGCATTGAGCGTCAACTCCAACCTGGGAAGGGATGCTGGCGCTGATGGCGAAGTTCGCAGGGATACCGTCGCAGCCCAGCTGGGTCCGTTGAGCAGTGCTACCAGATGTCTTGTCTCCCTATCCTGTCAGGAGATGTCATGGAATATCCCATTCGTTATCGAGTATCAGATTCGACGACCGAATCGGTGACCGCACGCGATCTCGAGGTAGTGCTGCAAGCGCTGACCGGTCGCCCTATGGAGGCCGTTGATATCGAGGCTGTCGAGTCTGCTCTCGACCTCGAGAGGATGTCTCGTGTGGGTATCCCGCATCAGTTGTGAAGACATACTGTCGAATTCGATGGTGCATTGCTCTGGTGCACAGTAGAACTGGCCTGTACGAGATGCTTGTGCTCGCCTAGAGCTGTGGCGGGCAGGGGTAGGAATGCGAAAAGGCCGGCAGTCGCGATACCAAGGATTGTGACGAAGGCCGAGGTGATGGCCGCCCCTGGTTCGGGGGGCGATTCCCTGTGAACACGGTGGTCAAGACTGATGGACCGATGCCGTTGGTGAACTGCAGCAGAGCGCAGAGCGAGCTGCCGGGCGAGCCAGCCTCCTCGGATTACTCGGGCTGAAGGCAATATTTCCCGCCACTTGCCATGCTCGATAAATCGGGACTCGGAACATCCGAGGACGCGAGCTGGATACGGTGACGCCTAACCGCGCAGGACCGTGCATCCGCCGACGTCACTGAAGTCGCGCAATTGGGGTTCTTGCATGCTCGGCGGTTCACGGGGGCGGGGTTACAGAACGGCCTTCGGGTCCAGCTTTGCGGAAGATCTGCGGGTTACGTCCCCGGGCGAATGAACTGGCAACGAACAAAGTCTGGGGCAGCGAGTACATACGCGCTGCCCCAGACTCTTGTCGTGGTGGATCCTGAAGGTCAGAGCACTGCCGGCGCTGTGCTGGTTGCGGGCGTGATGGCGAACTCCTCGCGGAAGATCAATCGAGGAGCTATACGCCTGCGCTTGAGTGCCTTGACCGCCGCATCGACCATCGCGGGTGGGCCGCAAAGGAATGCGCTCATCCCCTTGCACGAGGGAAAGTCGCTGACCACGACATCGGTGACCAGCCCGGTTGCCCCTTCCCACTGCTCCTCGCTGAGAACGGGTCGGTAGTGGAAATGCGGGTGCCGGTGTTCGAGATCGCGGAAGAATTCGACATCGTAGAGGTCTTCCCGCCGGCGGCCGCCGTGGTAGAGGAACAGTTCTGGGACGAGGTCCTCGACGAGGGCGTGTTGGACGATCGATTTCAGTGGAGCCAACCCCGTCCCACCGCCGATCAAGATCGCCGGTTCATCCTGTTTCGCGACGAGATTGAACTGCCCGAGGGGGCCGCGCAGCGAGACTCGTTCCCCGAGCGTCATTGAGCGGAAGATCCACCCATCGGTCGACAACCCGCCCGCGGTGAGCTTGATGTGAAATTCCAGCCGCCGAGTCTCGGTCGGAGGATTAGCCATCGAGTACTGCCGCGCCCCTGCGTGCTCAGAAACGATGAGTTCGGCGTACTGACCGGCATTGAACTGCATCGGAGTGTCCAACTCGATCACCAGTCTGCGCGTGTTGGCAGCGATGTCGTCCAACACGACGACGGTGCCTTCATAGTCGCGTAGAGGATGACGAGGCACGCCGTCATCGCTGACGTTGCCGAGCGGCTCGACGGTCAAGTCCGAGCGGGGAGTGGCCATACACCCCAGAGCCAGTCCTTCGGCCCTTTCCTCGACGGTCAGGGTGTACTCCGGAGTCTGACGGTGGTCGACCTCACCGCGCAGCACCTTGAGTTTGCATGTCCCGCAGGTTCCCTGAGTGCACGAGTGGGGCAGCCACTCGTTGGCCCGCAGGGCAGCATCGAGAATGGATTGGGTTTCTTCAACGGCAATGTCCGTGTTCTTTCCCTCTATACGGACCAAATATTGATCAGACATTTCCGGTAGCGCTCCAATTCAATATCGATAACCTCGGGTGTTCCCGATGCTCGCCGTATCTGTGCAGATGATTCAGGAGGGGTGAGGTCGAGGTCGCCTACACTTCCCATTCGACAAACAGCTGCTTGGGGCCGCGGAAACCCCATCCCCAAAAGTCCACCTCGTGGGTTTCGTCTCGTTCGATGTTCGGAATTGCCTCGAGCAATTCTTCGAGTCCGATTCGGACGACTGCATTGGCGAAATAGGTTCCGGCGCATGCGTGTTTTCCGCCGCCGAAGGTCATGTTCGGCACCAGGGCACGATCGAGGTCGTATTCGGTGGGGGCGTTGTACGCGTTTTCGTCCTGATTGGCCGAACCGTACGACAGCATCACGATTGAACCCTCAGGAAGCGTGACCCCGCCCACGGTAACTTCTCTCGCGGCACGCTTGACCGCGGCGGACCAGATCGGGGCAACCCAGCGCATGCCCTCGGATGCGGCGCGGGGGATCAGAGTCGGATCGTCGATGACACGTTCGAGCTGGTCCGGTCGGCTGAACAGTCCGGCCAAGGTCGTGGCCATGGCATGACCGGGCTCCTGCATTGCTCCGAGCAGGAAGACATACAGGTTGGGGTAGATGACGTCGCGACTGCGGGTCTGGCCCTCCGGCATCCCGTCGTGCAGCCAGTGCGAGATGGCTGAATGGTCCGGTTCGACGATCCATTTGTCGATCTTCGGGTCGACATGCGCGATGATTTCCGCTTTGGCGCGGTCGCCGGGGGCGAACCCTTCGGGGTTGGCGAACTCACCGTTTTCGTCGACTGCCGCATTGGTGAACGACACGCTCAGATTGTGGAACCACTCGCGCAGTTTTTCGGTGCTGACATCCCCGAGACCGAGCAGGTCGCCCAGTGCGCGGACACTCACCGGCTCGCAGTAGGCGGCGACGATATCCGCGTGCCCGTCGTTCTCGAACTCGGCAATGCGCTGTCGCGCAAACGGTCGGACGAGATCGTCGATGTACTTGTCGACGGCTGAGGGCTGCAGGTGTGGTTCGACCATGTCCCTCAGGTTGCGGTGCTCGTCTCCGTTGGTATTCAGCAATGCCTGAGGGCCGAAGGTGCGGCCACCGGCAGCGGAGATCACCGCAGGCCAGGTTGTGTCGTCTTTGGAGATCTCAGCACACAGTTCTTTCGTCGAGACGATGTGCATGCCGAGGGCGGGAACGTAGGCAATGGGTGCCTCTTTGCGGAGGCGCTCGTAGAACGGGTATGGATCGGCCTCGAGCTCCTCGATGGTGATTTCGTCGATGAAGCTGCGGGTGGAAGTCATCATGCTCCTTCTGATTTCGGGTGCTTTGAGCCGGGAGGCGGGCTGAGGCGGCTGTGAGCTGCTTCGGTTGACCAGGCGGAGGTGATCGTCGGGTCAGCGAAGCGCTGGTAAATGTCTGTGTGAGCTGGCCGCGACAAACGTCAGTTGGGTGTGCCGATTATCGGGATGTCTGATGGGACCTGATCGCTAGCGTGTGCTGCGCTCGAGAGCGTCGAGAGAGCTGGTACGAAGTGCTGCACGGTCGAGTCGTATGTCAGGGGCCTCGTTCATCCTCGGACGCCACTGGCGCGGATCTTCGTAGCAGCGCAGACAAGCTGCTCGGACCTCACTATGGGTCCCCGTCCACGCCTAGAAACCGCGTAAAGACGATCTCAGTTCCCCGAGGTTGGAGGCTCAGTGGTTTCGCGTGCGCCAGAGATTGGATATCGAACCGGTCGCGGCGGTCACTCATGCGTCGTTCTCCTTCGTCACCTGCGGCGGAGTGAGAGGTGGTGTGGCGGCCGGCGGGTGGCGGCGCGCACACGAATAGCGTCGGACATGAGCCCGCAGGATCCGGCTTCCCAACTTCACCGAACCGCGTCGGTTTGTGTCTGATGTCACGAGGATGGTCGGAATCGTCGGCTGTGCGTCGCACTGTTCGGGATAGCCGAACGGAAAGGGTGAATCGTCGGGACATTTTCGGCTGCACCGGAAATGAGACGTGTCAGGGATGATTCGGGGAGCATCCCTGAGCTTCGTTGTTGGGTCCGGTCGAAAAGTGAGCAGCTGGCCCCGAGGTGGTCGCACTCCATCGTGTGCGACACGCACCTGCACATCTGGAGGCTGTGCCGTCGACTCGATATGTCAATAGGGCGCGGGGCGGCGCCCACTGTCTGCCAAACCCCGACGATTCCTCGAGCTGTGTGCCCGCCGATAGGGCGTACGCACCGTCGCTCGACAGGTTGGAGCCCGACCTGCCGCCGGGGAGTTGGGCCGGCGGCTATATTCTCGAGTGGGACGGCAGATCGATCACGACCGTCGCCCCACTCGACCGCCTCGTCGTCCGCGAGATCAGTTCCCTCTGTCTGCCCGAAGACTAGTGCCGCATCAGGCTACGTTCGCCCTGTTCACGATTTCGCGTAGCCGTTGATCCTCGGCGTGCTTGTTGCGCCAGATGATGTAGCTACGGATCATCGACCCCTGCTCCCGATGACT
>NZ_JAIFKB010000032.1:0-20647 GCF_019641445.1 Rhodococcus sp. DMU2021 | reverse complement strand
TCCGGGTGATCGTGGGACTTCAGCAATCACATGATCGACTCGGTACCCGTGCCTCTACCTGTATCGACACGCCGGAACGTTCCCTGCGTTGGGCGGGCTCATCATTTGCCGGACGCTCTAAGTGTCCAGAAAATCCCATTCACTGCCGAGGACCCACCTCAGGGCGGAGAGCTTGCCATTCAACATCCCAAGCTCAAAATCACTGTAGGGCCCGAGCATGTCCTTGCCTTCAAACTTCTCTTCAATCCGCGTGCGCGCTGGCCCTGCAATTTCCTGCTCACGTTTCAGTTTGGCGGCATTTCCGTCTCTTCGCCACCTGATATCCGCTTGAAGACTGCGATGGTACCAAATTCGATCAAAGAGATCATTTTCTGCCGATATAATCTCGTCCAATCGCCGGGGGTCTTCATGAAATTCATAGTGTTGGTTAATATCGGATAGATGGTCCTCACCGAAATAATCAGAAAGAGCTTCAAGCAAACCGTCTACCCCAAGTCGATAATCCGAGCCTTCGGTTGCAAACATTCCAGCCAGGTCTGGGTGGGGCAGTCTTCGGTCACCGTTGGAGACTGAAAAATCTTCATGATTGGTGGTCACGAATGCGTGCGGGTCTTGCAATAGGTCTACTTCTGCCACAGCAGTTGCGTAACCTTCAATGATAAGCGCGTCTGCGACACTATTCTTGCCTTTATGGAATGGCGCGCGTTTTTCAAGCCCTCGTTGGACGACATTCATTCGTTCGTTATCAGTGGAGTTCAAAGTAACTCCGGCCTTTAGAATCTCCTCGATATCGTCAAAATTGCGGGTCGTCATCGCGCCTATGAGCGGAGCGTGATGTGCAAGTTCACCAAGTGCGTCATGCGTCTCAGCGTGAGCGCCACCACCGTACTCCCTAACCTCCCTTCGTAACGAACGGAGTCTGTCGGCCAGGCTAGTTGTAATCGAAGACTCCACCCGAGGACGGTTTCTGGAGAACTCTTCAATAACCACAGGCGGGACCAGAAGCCGAAGCTCACCGTCACGGATTAGCTCCGTCATGGTGTAGATCATCTTTTGTCCGTCGCGGCGCTTGGCGAGGTCCAGCCAGGTTGAGGTGTCAACGAGGAGCTTAAGCACGTGGTGAGCCTACGAGACGTTGACGGCGACGAGAACACCGTCAAACCTAATCAGATGGTGCTCGGCTGGCTGGCCGCTGCGGTACCGATATCGATGCCGCCTTCGCCCACACCCTGCTCATCGAGCTCGCGACCAGGATCAGTGGTGTCAGATCGTCCACGAGCTGACTGGTGCAGAGAACAGAGACCTCTATCCCGGTGCGATGGGGTGGCACCGCCGCTCTGGGTCCTGCGCTCGAAACCATGCTGGTTGGGGATCGTCAAACAGCACACCCCTCCCGTCCCCGCCAGCTTCCGCTATCATGGGATTAGTTTGGATTGTTGTTTAATCATTAGGACTAAATCATGGACAGTTATAGCGAGTTGCGAGCGGCGGTGGTGGACGCCGGCGTCTACACCACGACGATGGAAACGCTGAAGCGGATCCAGGACGCGGGACGACTAGGGATCCACGTCCGGTCCGCCATCAGCCGAGCCCTGGCCTCCCACGGGATCGGGCACCTTCCTGCCGAGTTGCCGCCCAATCAGGACGACGAAGTCCGCCTCTACCTGCTCGGCACCCCCATCGCCGATGTGGTGAGCGCTGTCCTGACTCCCAGTGAACGTGGGGATGCGATGTTGCGTTCCGTGGGCTCGTCCGATGCTCAGGAAAAGCTCGCGGTCATCCGCGATATCGTGTGCGGTTCCTCCACTGAAGGAGCCTGACGTGATGGCACCTTCCGAGGATGTGGGGGCGGGCCGTGCATGTCTTTGTTGACGAGTCCAAGCGCGACGACTACATCCTCTGCGCTGTGACCGTCGTACCGTCCGGCGTCGACGAGATGCGCAAACGGATGAGAGAGCTGTGTCCCAAGGGGAGCAGTCGAATCCACATGAAGTCCGTGGACAGAAAGACAGCGCCCAAGATCGTGACCGAGGTCGCGAAGTTGAACGCCAACAGTCGCCTGTATGTGGTCAAGTCACGCAAGCTTTCCGAACGCGAGGCGCGGGACCTCACGCTCACTGCAGCGGCTCACGATTTGGTGGAGCTGTCGGCAAGTCGTGTGGTCATCGAGTCATGCGATCAAGATCGGGAAGACAATCGGGTGATCCGGCAGGCGGTAGGTCCGCAGGCCCCGTTCGAGTACCTTCACGATCGTCCGAACAATCCGTTGCTGTGGCTTCCCGACGTCCACGCGTGGGCATGGGGTCGGGGTGGGTCCATCCGCCGCAAGATCGAGCACCGCATCGAGGTCATTACCCTCTGAGATACGCGAAGGCCCTCTCCGGATGGAGAGGGCCTTCGCTACGTGTGATGGGCGCGCAAGGCTGGAAACCACCTGATGGAGCTGCCCCGAGGGGTACTTACGCTCCGGAGACCTCCTACACGAACCGCTTCCCTCGACTACTGTCTCGGGCACCACGAACTGTACCACTTCCGTACCGTTCCAGTACTACTCCTGTACTAGTGCAGCGCTACCTCGACAGCATCGCTGTAGGCGATTGATCAGTCCGTTTCGAATCCGGCCTGGTCGAATTTGAGGACGGTGGCGTTCTCGCTGACCGTGCGGATTTTGTTCTCGTCGAATCCGTTCGGGGTGGTGGCGGTGATTTCGACCCGCACTTCGAGGTGGACACCCTCGGCGGCGGCTAGGTGTTGAATGATCTCGTTGGTGATCTTGTTGAAGTCACGGGCGTAGAAGTCCGGATGCAGCTCGGTAGAACCGAAGAATCGTGTCTTCGGAACGGCAATGCCTTCACCCGCCCCCGACGATCCGCCGGTGCGTGTACCTGAGGTGGGCTGAACCCTGGCACCGCTTGTCGAGGACAAGGGATCGCCGCCGCCAGTATGGTCATTGCCACCATGCTGAGAGGTGATTTCGTCCTGATTCGCCTGGTACTCGGCCAGTTCGCGTTCGCGTTGAGCCTCAGCACGGGCAGGCTGCACCAGCAACAGCGCGTCCGTGACCTGAGGCGGGGTCACCTGGTCTGAGGGCAGCAACAGTCCGAGGTAATTCTGCCCGTCCCAATCTGCAGCCAGCGCGAATCCTGTTTGCTGCCAGTGCAGCTCGTCAACTACCGACAGCACACCGTTCTCAAGAACGGTGCGATCACGCAATCGTCCCAGATACGGGTAGGTAGTGTAGTAGTTCCACAACTGGCCGAAGCTGATGTGCCCGTCACGATCCCACGCCGCCTTTAATCTGCCAGCCAAGTCGTGGCGGATCAGGCTGGCGCTGCGCTGCAAGGCGAGCAGCGATTCGTTGCGTAGCTTCGCTGCTGCTCTAGCGGCCAGATCGGTGGTTGTTCCGTCGGCTTTGAACGCTTCGATTTCGAGCGGCCTGGTGGGATCGTCTTGAGTGGGGACGAGTACCCAGTGGTAGGTCTGCAGAAGTCGGTCGGCGACGGCCTGATTGTGGGTGGCGACTCGATCGACAGCCTGCTGACGCTGGGTGGCGGTCAGGTTCAGATCTTTGTCGGCATTGTCGCGGATGTAAGACCAGGCCAGAAAGTCACGAACGGCACTGTCGAGTTCGCCCCAGCGAGCGTCGTCGGCAGCGAGGAAGGCAACCATGTTGCGGTGCGTCCGAGCGGCGCTACCTCGGTACTCCACAACCTCTCGCGCCCAGATCGCCGCCGGCGAGTCTGCTTTTGCTTTGCGGTTATGCAGATACGCAGGTGGCACGATCACGAGCCGTGCTTCCTGTACATCCGGCACGTCCGCCGAGGACTCGGGGGCGACGTGCACGCCGACGAAGCCATCCGTGGCCGTCCTGCGATGATCCTGGAGCCTGCGCACTACTTCGGCCCATACCTCCTCTTTGTGGAGGCGTTCGGCATGATCCCGAGCGGTGCGGGTGGTGTTCGCCTGGGTGTCGTACCAGTACAACGACCCCGAATTGTAGAAGTAGGTGGCGGTATTGGCCAGGTGGTTGAGCGCCGAATGGAAGTTGCCCGGTACATCCCCCGGCAGGGCCGTACCGAGGAAAATCCGCTGCTTGTCCAGACCCTTGTGCGCTGAGGTCAACGTCGGCGTGGCACCCATGAAGACGGTGCGGGCCAGTCGTTGGGTGGTCAGACGCTGACCGAGTAGCTGGTTGGTGTTGTCGACCTGGGCAGGAGCGGAGTTCGGACCGTCGACGTCGGTATCGATCAGAGCCTTCCACTGGTCGTCGAGGTACTGGGTCAGTTCGGTGACGACTTTGTCGGCCCGCAACGGGACCGAACCGGGCATGATCAGCGGTGCGGTGTCGTTCTCGCGCCAGAGCTGACCGACTATGACGTTCATGAGCCGAAGCACACCGCGGGTGCGCTGGAAGCGTTCGAGTGTGGACCAGTCCTGGTAGAGCCGGTCGAACAACTCGGGGTGGATGGGGTAGCTGCGGCGGATCCGTTCTTCGTAGTCGAGTTCGCGGACTTCGCGGGGGAAGTCGTTGCTGTTCTTGACGTAGAACGCCACCATCGCCTTGGCGGTGGCGTTGATCTTCGCCAGAGCGATGCTGTCGGGGGTTTCGAACAACCGTCGGCGAACGATGTGGAAACTTTCCTCGGCATTGGCGGCGCGCCACTGGTCGGCAACGCGGCCGATGGCCTTGCGCAGCATCTTCAGTGCTTCACGGCCGTTCTGTCCGCCGACTTCTTCTTCGTCGCCGACGTACTCGCCGTCCTTCATCTCCGCCGAGGCTGGAATGGAGATGAGCACCAGGGTGCCGGGAACAGCCTTGGCTGCCTCGGTCAGAGCTTGGGCGAAGGTGAACTGGGCGTCGAAGGTGCCGTCGGGTAGTTCGTCGTGGCCGAACAGCAGGCGCGCGTAGGCGACCCACTCGTCGATGAGGATCACCGCGGGTCCGAATCGGGTGAACAGTTCACGCAGCGCTTCCCCGCCGGGGTTGAGACGGTTGGCGTCGGACTCGGCGACCATGGCATAGCCTTCGGCGCCGCCGAGGTGCCAGGCCAGCAGTCCGCCGATGGTGTTGATTCGGGTGCCGTCGGGCATCATCTTCACCGCGCCGGCCTTGATCTGGGTACCGACTAGGGCGACGCGGCGGGCGGTGGGGAGCTCGGTGCCTGCGAGCAGATCCTGTACTTCCTGCGGATAGTCGACCAAGGGTCGACCGGAAGCCAGATGCCACACGGCCAGCATGGAGTGGGTTTTTCCACCACCGAAGTTGGTCTGAAGGTTGATGATCGGGGCCTCGTTCGGATCGCCGGACAGGCGCCGCATCGCCGGGATCAGGAGGTCCTTCAGACCCTCGGTCAGATAGGTGCGGGCGAAGAACTCCACCGGATCGGTGTATTCGGGGTCGCCCTCCCCGCGGGAGACCATTGCCAGGTCGGCGGCGAACTCGGCGGCATGGAAGTTGCCGCTCTGCACATCCTCGTGAGGGCTCAGTACCAGCCGCCACGGTTCGAGACCGTCGGCGCCGATCTCAGCGGCCGCAGAGGTCTTGACGACCTTGCGGTCCTGCTTTTCTGAGCTCAGACGCATCAGCTCGATCCTTGAGCGGCGGGTTTCTTCAGCCTGATCCGGGGCGCCGATCGCCCGCAGAAAACGCTCGGCGGTGTCCAGAGCGCGGTAGGCGTCGTCGGCGGTGAAAGATCCGTTGTGCGCCCACGTATTGCGCACGTCCTTGAGTTCTGTCGCCCAGGATTGTTCGGTGCGTGAGAGATGGTCGGTGAACGGGTACCAGCCTTTGCGGACCTGGTTGGGGATCTGTTCGGTGATCATCCGCAGGCCGTTCTGCGGGTCGGTGCGTACATAGGTATAGGTCTTGGACACACCAGAACTCTTGGTCTTGTCCCGCAGCGCTAACAGGGCCGTCCAATCCCCGCCTTCCGGGAGTTGCTTTCCCAGCACGTAGGTGTGGAACTCATCGAGCGCGGGGCCCAGGAGCTCAAAGACCCGTCCGATCCGGTCGCGATTGCTCACAGCCATAACGATGTTCTCCTAGGCGTCCAGCATCAGCTGGGTCGAAGCGGTGCGGGACTCGGCAACGATGTCGTTCCACGCCGTACCGAGGGAGTTGAACTCGATCGCAACCTGGGTGCGCTTGATGTCTTCTGCGATGGTGAACAGCAAGAACGCTAACTCCTTGCACAGGTCTCGATCGATCGACTCCGGCACCCTGGATAACAGTGCCGCGGCAGCAGGCACGCCTTTTTCCGTGAGTGCACGAGACAAATGCATCACGACTTCCCATGCGCTTATATGCAGGTCGGTAGCAGGGTCGTACTCTTTGTCCGCATACATCTCGGCTAGCGCAACAGGAGACAGCAGCGCGACCTTTCCTGCACGACTGGTGAGGATTCCGGATCGCTCAAGATGCTCAAGGGAGGCATTGCGGGCTCGGGCCATGTTATCGGCATCACCGAACGCACCGGCGTCGAAACCGTACTGCCGAAACCATGCGATCGCGAAACGCGTGTCGGGATCGAAGTCGCCTTCCTGCTCGACAAGCACCTCGTCGAGAATTTCATTGATACGCGCCAATGCAGCGCGAACCGTCATCTTCGAACCGTCATCAGCCAGCACCCCCGAGAAGCGGGAAAAGACTGCCATCCCGGGACCGATGGCAGCTTGTGGAAGATCAACGGGGGCAATCGCGCCCTGCTGCAATTCACGCAAGGCGCCGGGTAGTTCGGCTTTCAAGGCATTGATGAATCCCCGACGATCGGTGGTCGAGGCATCCACTGGCCGAGGCTTCAACGCAAGGACAATCGACGAAGCAAGCGCGTTGGTCCCCACGCTGATCATTCGGCCACCTCGTTCGCTGCGCAATGGCCAGGTTGCGACGATGGACCAACCGGAACGGATCATTCCCTCCAACAGAGTTTCCCAGCCTGTCGATGCTTCACCATGGTCATCGCTGCTCTGCTGTTTGAACGCGTAGTAGACGGCGGTAGGATAATCCGGAAGAGCCGTTTCTCGAGCACGGCGAAATACTTCCCGGAATCCTTCCTCAAAGAATTTATGAGCACCAGATTTACCATTGTGCCGGTACGGGTTGGCGACCAACTCCTCCGACTTGGGAACCAACATCGTCGATAATACTTCAGGATGAATAGATTTAATAGATCGACGCAGCCATACGTAAAAGAAATCAGACAAATCTGAGTAACCAATGTTGTCGTAGTACGGCGGATCTGTGGAAATTAGAAAGTTATTGTATTCCCGGTCTGCTGCGTTGCGCTGTAGCGCAGATCCAGAGTGGGAACGCGTGACAGCAACATCCAGCGTGCGCCCGATCCCTCGGATCATAAACCAAAAATTTCCAGATGCACTGCTCAGTGGGTTCGCCTCAGCAAAGTCCCAAGTCATCGGAATTGCCTGCCGGGCAAAGGTATTCCGAATTCCTTCGTTCTTTGGATCCGGCATCCAGGTCGAGATAGAAGATCCGTAGTCTGCGAGACGACTGACCGAGAACCCTAAGTAGGTTGCTACCGCATCCGCATATGCTGCTGCTCCAATTCCTCCCTTTTCCAGAGTCTCACCCTCGGGCATCCCTGCAGCAAGTGCATCTTCTAGAACACGTTCGCGAGCTTCGCCGACAAGATCGCTGAAGGTAGCGAGCGCGGTGAGCTGACGGGACGTGAACAGGTCGACGAATGACGTAATCCCATAGTTAGGTGTCTTAAAATCTCGCGTGTTCTTGGCCAAGTCCCCGTCAGGCACATCGATAGGGCGGTCTACCTGGGCCGCCTCCTCATGCTCTGACGTTGGTTCCAGGTAGATTCGGGTGCGTTCTCCCTCTGCTACGGTCGCCATGAGCTTCGTGCCCATTCGTCCGGCGCGTCCTTCTGCACGGATATATTTCAGTTCGACTGCCGCACCACATCCGACGCATACGGCACCAGTGCGCCCAACTGTGCCGTCCGTGTCCTTGGTGGGTGCCTTCTTCGGATCATGACCGATGCTGAATTCGACCTTGCCGTTGAGGACAGAGGGAACAACGTAGGCTTCCTTATTCTTCTTCTTGCCGAGCCACCATGATCGGACGAGTGGCATCGCAATGCTGCATGCAGGGTTGGGACAGGTGACGGTGCGAGCCCAGATCCACGCGATGACTGTCGCTTCCGATCCGTCCGGCAACTGCGCCTTCGGATAGAGACGCCCGATACGTTTTTCGGCTTCGTCGCGCATCCACTGTCCGTAGCGGCGAACGTCCTCGGCAAGTCCCGTTGCCCGGGGCCAGGTGTTGATCTGAGCATCCGCAGCCCCGGGAAACACCGGGGGCCGTCCGGCAAACTTCGGCGGGATCTCGATCAGAGCTTTGTTAATCAACACTGCGACCGGATTGAGGTCCGAGGCGTGGGCTTCGAGACCGAGGCGCTGGGCCTCCAAGGGGATGGTGCCGCCACCCGCAAAAGGGTCGAGGATGGGCGGCGGGTTCCCGTCGGTGGAGGCGAGGATCTCCTCACGAGCACGTCGCAGCAGATTTTCGTCACCGGCGTTCTCCCACACCACCAACTGTTCGATGATCTCGTGGAGGCGTTTGCGTTCCTTGGCGACGGCCTCATCAGTAGGGAACCGGTCGGGAAATGAGGACGGGTCGTCGACGAGTTGGGCGAAGAGCACGGCTCGGGCGGCGGCCAAGGGGCGGCGCGCCCACCACAGGTGCAGGGTGGAGGGGTGGCCGTGGCGGATTGATTTCTCGCGGGCCGATTCGGCGTTGATCTTTTCGAGCGGGAGCGCGACCTCGATGAGCTTGCGACGAGGAACTGCGGTGGTGTCGGCGGTCACGAGGTGGGTCCTTCTCTATTTACGCGGTGCTGCTGGAGTGCGGTACGACAAACAGTAGTGGTCGATGCTGTTGGGATTCGGTGCTGGTGCCGACCCGATCTGGTGTGAGGTCTGCTAGGCGGGCGGTCCACCTTTTGCCCAGGTCTTCGCCCAGTCCAGACGTACCTCGGTGGCGGCGAGGTCACCGAGTTCGATGCGGCGGAACGGTTCGTGCACATACCGCAGCTGGTCGTGGTCGGGACCGCGGTCGCTGACCGAGACCATGGCCAGGCGGTGGCGGTCGGGGACGTTCTTTCCGTAGAGGACTTCGTTGAAGGTGACGGTGAAGTCCTCGGCGCCTTCGATGCGGCCTTTGACCTCGATGAACACGTAGTGTCCGTCCTGCGGGTCGATGGAGCGGATGTCGTAGCCCTTGTTGTTGTGCGGCATCTCCTCCGGGATACGTCCCAGGGCGTGTTCGGCGGCGAGGACCTTGTCGACAGCGCGGCGCTCGATCCGGGCGGTGTCCTTCGCATGCTGGGCGGGGGTACCGGGCAGCATCCCAGCAGGAATGACCAGCACCGCGCCGGCGATCTGCGGGGGTTTGGCTGCCAGGCGGGATTGCAGGTCGAGTTCGGTGGTGCGGGCGGTGAGGCGGGCTTCGAGGTCACGGGCACGGGCCTCGAGTCGCTCGGGACTGTGCCGGGGTTTGGCGTGCCGGCCCTGGGTGCGGGTGGCCAGGACATCGCGTAGGCGGGCCGCTTCGCTGTCGAGATAGTTGATCTGCTGGGTGAGGCGTTTGTGGACTGCGCTACGGGTTTTGTCCAGCAGCGGCAGGACGCGGTCTTTGACCTGGCCGAGATGTTCGGGTTGGGCGTGGGTGATCGCCCAGGTGGCGGCGAGTTGCTCGACCCCGCCGGCGAGCCAGCTGTGGCCGAGGGCCTCGTCGGCGATGGTGCGTGCCTCGGCGGGAAGAGGCTGTAGGTCCAGATAGGGCGCCGGCCCGCACAGGGTGGCGGTGCCGTCGGGGGTGAGGGTGATGAAGTCGAAGCGTTTGGACACCACTACGCCGGTGCCGTTGCTGATCTCGCCGGTCACGGCCACGATCAGCCGGGGGTGTTCGGCCGGGTCGTGCGGGTCGAACAGCACGGTTCCGGTTTCCAGTGCCTGCTGGTGGGTTTCGATGGTGGCGTCGAGGACTGTGTCGAGCAGCGGGTGGCCGGGGGCGAGGAGTTCGGCGCGTGGTGCGGTGGGCTCGCCCAGGTCGATGCGGTCGGGATCGAAGGTGACCCGCTGATAGCGGGAGACGATCGGCACCGCCGCGCCGGGGCGTTGCCGGGCTCGCACCGTCGCGGGGACGTGGGTGATTTCGAACCGTCCGGCTTCCCGGCGAGGCAGGCGGCCTCCGAGCCGGGGGAACGCGTCGTGGAAGAACGCGGCGATGTAGTGCGGTTGCAGCCGGCGGGCGCGGGCTTCGTCCATTTCGCGGCGGAGCCGGTCGAGTTCGTGGGGAGCCAGGGCTTCGTGGGCAAGGGCGCGTTCTTCGAGCAGGGTGTCCAGGCCGCGGGAGACTTCGGTGTCGACGACCTGGTCGAGGGCGGCAAGGCGGGCCGGGTCGTCGCCGTAGCGGATCGCGTCGAGCAGCAAGGTGCGTAGCGGTCGGTCGGTGAAGGCGTCGCCGAGGACGTCGAACAGCCGGCCGCCGTAGGCGCGACGCTGGGTTTCCATCTTCTCGAGCAGCCGGGTGAACACGTGGCCTTCGCGGGTGCCGTCGGCGACGAGATTCCACAGTCGGCAGGTGTGGCGTTGGCCGATGCGGTGGATCCGGCCGAAGCGCTGCTCGAGCCGGTTGGGGTTCCACGGCAGGTCGTAGTTGATCATCAGGTGGGCGGCCTGCAGGTTCAGCCCTTCCCCGGCGGCATCGGTGGCGATGAGCACCTGGGTGTCGGGGTTGTGGGTGAACTGTTCGCGGATCGTACGGCGGTCTTCGCGGCGGGTGCCGCCATGAATGGTGACCACCGCGTCTTCGCGGCCGAGGATGTTGCGGATCTGGGCGGTGAGATAGTCCAGGGTGTCGCGGTGTTCGGTGAACACGATCAGTTTGCGCGGGGCACCTCGGGCGTCGCGCAGCAGATTCCGGTCCAGCAGCAGCGAGCGTAGTTCGGCCCATTTGCGGTCCTCACCGGAGTCGCGGACCTGCTCGGCAAGGGCGACGAGCACCCCGAGGCGGGCGATTTCGATGTCGAGTTCGGCGACGGTTTGCGCTGCGGTGGCGGCGTCGACGACCTGCTCTTCCATCTCTTCGCGTTCGCCGGCGTCGTACTCGTCCGGATCGTCGAAGTCGATCCCGGTCAGGGCGAGGTCATCGACCCGACTCGTCGGGGTGGGGGTGAGCAGGTCGCGGCGTTTGGTGCCGAGGCGTTCGCGGCGGCGTTGCAGCGACCGGACGATCGCGTGCGGGGAGGACGCCAGGCGCCGTTGCAGCACGGTCAGGGCGAATCCGACGGTGCGAGCGCGGGGGTTGTCGGCGCCGAGACGGTCGGCGCGGTTCATCTCCTCGCGGACGTAGCGGGTGACCTCGTCGTAGAGCTGGCGTTCGCCGGCGGAGAGGGTGTACGGCACGGTCTCGGCGATGCGTTCGGGGAACAGTGGGGTGCCGTCGAAGGTGAGCAGTTCTTCTTTGACCATGCGGCGCATCAGCCCGGAGGTGTCGGTGGTGTGCGCTCCGGAGCGGTATTCGCCTTCGAACCGGTCGGGATCGAGCAGCGCCATGAACGCCTGGAAGCTGGTTTCGTTGCCGTTGTGGGGGGTGGCGGTCATCAGCAGCAGGTGCCGGGTGATCTGCCCGAGGCGCTGGCCGAGCTGGTAGCGGCGGGTGACGTCGAGTTCGCCGCCGTACCAGGTCGCCGACATCCGGTGTGCCTCGTCGACGACCACCAGATCCCACTCGCTGGTGTCGAGCAAGGCGAGCAGGTCGTCGTTGCGGGCGAGCTGGTCCATCCGAGCGATCAGCAGCGGATACCGTTCGAAGGGGTTCGCGTCCGGGCTCGAGGCGATCATCTCGCGCGAGAGCAGCTGCGCGTCGATACCGAACTTGGTGGCCAGCTCGTCCTGCCACTGCTCGACCAGCGAACCGGGAGCGACGATCAACATGCGGGTCAGGTCCCCGCGCAGCATCAGTTCTTTCGCGTAGAGCCCGGCCATGATCGTCTTGCCGGCGCCGGGGTCGTCGGCAAGGACGAACCGCAGTGGGGTGCGGGGCAGCAGTTCGCCGTAGACGGCACGGATCTGGTGCGGCAACGGATCGACCGCGCTGGAGGAGACCGCCACCATCGGATCGTGCAGGCCGGCCATGCGGATGCGAAGTGCTTCGGCGGCGAGGCGGAACTCGGCCGGATCGGCATCGAACGACCACCGGGCCTGCGGTGTCTCGATCCGCAGCCGTTCCTCATCGGTCCGATAGAGCAATTGTTGACCCAGACCGCCAGCGGTGTCCTTGAAGGTCACCGTCACCGCGTCCGGGCCGTGCCGGTCGACATCGACCAAGGTGACGGGACCGGGTTGCACACCACGAAGCACCTGGCCACGGTCGAGATCCTCGAGCCGCACCGGCATCCCTACCGGTGATGAAGCTGCCACCGTCCTGTCACTCTCCCCTGCGTTGTCGCCTTACAGATGTGATCGTTTGCGGGGCGAAGAATGTCACACATCACTTTTATCGTTCTGGGCTCGGGAACCTTTGGGTAGCGGGCACGGCGTGCATGGAATGACGAGGTTCGTGACGTGGGCCGAGCGGATTCATCCGCCAGACGTGCAGGAGTCTGCATCCTGGAGGGCATATGTCGGAAGTGTCTGAGATGCTCCAGTTGCCGAGATGGTTCTGAAGGGATGAGCATGGCCATTTTCTATTTCGATATCGGTGGTTCACCGATTGCGTTCCGGCGGATGGAAGGGGACAAGTTCCTCTTTGACAAGCGCGGAAAGTGGATCGGATGGTTCCCCTGGGGGATGCCGATGCCGTCGACAAGAAGGGGAAGTACTTGGGGACGGTGGTAGGTAATCGGCTTCTGCACCGCACGTTTCAACCCTATCGCGGATACCCGGGATACCCCGGATACCCTGGGTACGCTGGTTATCCGGGGTATCCCGGTCACGCCGGTCATGCCGGGTACCAGAGCGGATTCAAAGATGTCGACCCCAGTCGACTGCAGGGATAGGGGTAAGTCCCGGAGAGTGGCGGGAATCGGGGACTGCCCCCGCCCCGGGATCTCGTGCGCACACGGGGCGCGCTCCCTCTGATTGGCACAATACGGGGTGTGACGATCACACGCGCCAAACTTGTCGAGACGTATGGACAGGCGATCCTGTCCGGGAATGCCGCCGTCTTTGTGGGCGCGGGCCTCTCGCGGGCTGCTGGGTATCCGGACTGGGGTTCACTACTGAAGCCGATGCAAGATCGCTGTGATATTCCGGGCCACGCCGATCTGCCGTTGGTCGCCGAGTACATCGCACTGGACCGTGGAAACGGCGGCCGCGACGCGCTGGAGACCCACATCCTCACTACCATGATCGAGATTCCACCCGAACCGACATCGAGCCACCGGGATCTGCGACGTCTCGACATCAAGGAGATTTGGACTACCAACTACGACCGATTGCTGGAAACTGCCATTCCCGAGGCCGTCGTCGTGGCTGGAGAGAACCACGTTCATAACATTGCCTCGCGCCGGCGAGCGATCATCAAGATGCACGGCAGCATCGACGACCGTAATAAGTGGGAACTCCAGCCTGTCATCACACGTACCGATTACGAACGCTACGAACTGGCGCATCCTCGCACTTGGACCGTGCTCCGATCGTCGTACATGAGCCGCACCATGCTCTTCCTGGGATTCAGTTTCACCGACCCCAACATCGAGATACTCCTCCGCCTTGCCCGCACCCTGGGGACCGCATCCGCCGACCGCCACATCGCCGTGATGAAACCCCCTAATGGTGCCGATGACACACCGGAAGACCTACGCCGGTATCGACTCCAGGCCGCCGACCTCGAGAACAGCGGCGTCACCGTCTGCGAGATCAACGATCACGACGAGATCCCTGATCTGCTCGCCGAGCTGGTGCTGCGTACCCGCCCGCCACACCTGTTCGTCTCGGGCAGCAGCAGAATCGAAAACGCAACGCCGGAGCAAGACGAAGAGATCTTGGGCCCCTGGTGCGCAGCGCTCGCTGCCACCCTCGTCGATGAATCGACATGGACAATCGCCAGCCTCGGTGGCCCGGCCGGCTGGTACACCTCGCGGGACGTCGCGCGGATGCGGCGGAAGGAAGGGACCTACGACCCCAGCAAACTTATGATCCATTTTCGTGGGAAGGACGAACCCCCTGTGGTGCCGCCAGAGAGAGTCGGGACCTCCATTTACTCCGATCTCCCGCGCAAGGAACTCGTCACAAGTGTCCTGGACGACTGTCGGGCGCTCGTTGCCATCCGTGGGGGCGCACGAACCGCCGAGGAGATCGGTTGGGCGGCAGATCGACGGGTCGCGGTGATTCCTATCGCCGCCGCCGGTGGCGCCGCACGTGAGTACTGGGAAGCTCACAGGGGCAACCCTCCAACTATCGGCAGCCGTGCCACCGAGCGCGCGACGTGGGAGAGGCTCAACGATGCCGACCCGACCATCACCGCCCGCGCCGCAAAATCCCTGATCAAGCAGGCCATGTACGAGTCACAATCCACTTCGTGATGCGTGTCGTACAGCCCTCGTACCATGACTGTCATGGAGGATGACAACCTGCGGCAGGCCGCGATCGTGGTGGCTTCTCTCGAGCTGCTCCCGGCACAGCCCAGCGATCTCACCTACATTTTGCGCGACCCCGCCCAGTTCCGCGCTCTGCTGGATCCGAGTCTCCTGGATCCGAGCAATAGATCGTCGGATTCTGAGCTGGTCCGATACCTCCATGACAGCCTAGATCACGCGCGAATCGAATACTGGCACAAGCAGATCGACATTTTGGCCAGGGATGGCGTCGCCCGGCCCCTCCTGTCCTCGGACACCTGCGATGCCCCGGGCTACCCGGCACGGCTTGCCGAGTGCTGGGACGCACCTCCGATATTGTTCGCCACCGCAGCCCTGGACCGTGAATCCTCCTCCGTAGCAATCATCGGTAGCAGATCCGCCGGTACAGAAGTCATCCGTGACACCCACGAGCTGGCCGCAGATCTCGCGGCCACCGGAACGACGATCGTGTCCGGTTTGGCCCTCGGCGTTGACGCCGCCGCACACGAAGGAGCACTGGCAGCGGACGGAGCCACCGTCGCTGTGATGGGGACCGGTATCACCCGCATCTACCCCGAGCAGAACATCGATCTGGCTCACCGGATACGCAAGAACGGGGTGTTGGTATCGCAGTTCGCGCCGTATGCCCCGAGAACTCGCACCTCGTTCCTGCGCCGCAATCACGTGATCGCCGGCCTCAGCGATATCAGCATCATCATGTCCGGTGAGTCCCGTAGCGGCAGCCGACACGAGATCGAGCAAGCCATCGGATACGGCCGACCAGTCCTGATGTGGTCACCCGCCCTCGAACACCAAGATTGGGCGCAGAAGCTCGCCGACGGCGGCAAAGCTTCCTTTATCACCAGCGCTGAGGAGGTTCGGCGCACGCTCGACGGGATCGACCAGTGATCGAGCACATCGATCCGCATCTTTGGGAATTGTCCGAGAAGGCAATCCCCGAATTGGTACCGCCTCCCACCGATGGTCAGCCTGAAACCTGCTGGCGCTGTCGCACGTGGACGGAATGGACGACTGGGGAATGCTGGAACTGCGCGAAGAATAGGAAGACCCTAGGCGTGCCAGCACCACCGCTGGACATGATCTCGTTGTACAACAAGCCATCACAGCTACGCGAATGGCTGACCTGCTACAAGGGCCGTATCGACGAAAGTGAACCCTTTATCCCCGAGTACGTCGACGTCGTCAAAGCACTGATCGCCAGGTTCCTGTACGAACACGGTGCGCGCATACAAGCACGAAGTTCGGTTGACGTGATCACGGTCGTCCCCTCGTCTAGTCGGACGGGCCCACACCCACTCGAGACCATCCTTCGAGACCTGCCACTGCAGGTTCCCGTAGTAACCCTGCTACGCCGTGGATCAGGAACGTTGTCGTTCAACAAGCCGTCCACTGACGGATTCGTCTCCGTGGACGGCCCCACCCGGCGGGTCCTACTCGTAGACGACGTGTGCACCACCGGTGCCCGTATCAACAGCGCCGCGTATGCACTCGACGCTGCCGGGCATCACCTTGCCGGTCACTTTGTGGTCGCCCGCCGTGTCAACGTCGGCTACAAGAACACCCCGGCATTCTGGGCAGGACAGAAGGCAAAACAGTTCTCCTGGGAACAGAGCCCGTTGGTCAACAGCCAGCATCCGGGTACACAGATCGAGGCATGACCGCTGACGCCACGATCGGACTGCGTCCGGCCAGGCATGTCAGAACATCAGATAGTCTCCTGCGCTATGCCCCGAGATAGTGAGTCGCGGTGAAACCTGCTCTCAGTCGCCGCGAGATGTATGAGCCGGTCAGTGCCCACATGCAGGACATGGGATTCGATCGGGTCAGCACCCGCCGAGGCAACACCGACGATCTGTTCCACATCGACGGCCACGATGTCGTCGGGCGCGGAACGACCACCCCGACACCGATCGACGAGCATCATCTCCGGCAGCTCCACGAGACGGTGTACCTGAAGAAGGGCAACGCTCAGTGGGTGCACTTCTCCTACGGCGGATACACCCGGGCTGCACGAGCATTCGCCGACAGCACAGGAATCGCGTTGTTCGAATTCAAACTCGGTGGGCGGATCGCACCTCGATCCGAGACAGCGACACAGTGGTACCGGCGCAGACCGCTCGACCGATGGAAGCGCCAGTTCATCTGGGCATTGATCGTCATGGCGGCCGCATCGTTGGTCGTCATCGCCGTCATCAAAGTTCCGACGGTGGGTTGGGTTCTTGCTGTTCTCGTCCTCGTCGCCATCGTCGGACCCGTCGTTCGCCTGGTGACCAGAACCGGGTAGCCGAGCAGGACATCACCTCGCGGGTGATGCGGCGCGGACGACTGCACCCAGCAGCAGCACCCGCTCAAGGACCACATGTATAGATGACCTGAAGATCATCGGTACTGCTCGTACATCGATCTCCATGGAAGAAAGGCACGCGCCCGATGAACGACTCGACTCCCGGGTGGCGGCCCGACCCTCACGACCCGACGGTATTGCGGTACTGGGACGGACAGCAATGGACGTCCAACACCCGCATCCGGACCGAACCGGTGCCGGAACCAGAGTCACCGACATTGCAGAACTCGACTTCGTCGTGGGGACGTGGGCACTCTCTTCTGCTAGGAGCGGTACTAGCGACCATTCTGGTCATCATGATCGGCGGCATCTTCGTCGAAGGCAGCGACGACACCGAAGCCTCTGTCCGCGCCGAGGACACCAGCAGTGAGCCTGCAGCCCCGCCCGAGACCACGGCGCCCCCCGTGCCGCCCGAGACCGTGGACACCTCGACCCTCGCGCCCCCGCCTGAGACCACGGCCGTCGAACCTGCCACCGATCTGGGTGTGCCGCTGCGCGACGGTAGTTTCGAGATCGTCGTGCACTCGTGGAACAACTCGACTGCCGAGATCACGGTGACCAATATCGGTACGGGTCCCCGGGTGTTCCGGTTCGGTGACCTCGATGCGTTCGACTCGCAGGAGCGTCGCTTCAGCCCGACTGTCAACACGCTCTCACCTCTTGCCTACCCGACCCTGAACCCTGGGGAAGCGGCCTCCGGGGAGCTCTACTTTGAGATGAGTGGAGCGGAACCGGACTATCTGTTGTTCGAGGATTCGTTGACGTTGTTCTCCGAAGGGGTCCGGATTCGGTTGCGGTGATCGGGCGGGCAGCATGAATCTCGTTCGTTTGTCCTCGTGTCCGGCAAGCCGAATCAGCGGATACACGAGTCCGGTCTTGTTCTCACGCTCTTCGAACCTGCGGATGTTCACTGTCGCTGCGGTCGGGTTGTTCGCTCACTGTCATTCCGGAGCGGAACGCGGAAGCGATCCGGGCCGGTAGGTGAGATGCCCGATCGCGGACATGACCCGCGTGCTGGCCTCATGCCCATCGCGCTCACTGGCACCTCCCACTGGATGCGCAGGAGGACGGGTAACGGGTAGCCGAAAGGGACTCTACGATCGCAGATGTGTCGACCCCTGAATCCCCATCTGCCGAAACGGTTCCGGATCCTGCTCTCGTCGAGGGCGACAAGGCCGATATTCTCGCTCGCACCGTGGCCGCGATCGATGCCGATGATCTCGAGCAGGGCCGGCAGATTCTGCGCAGCGAGTATCCCTTCACCCCGGTAGCGAAGAACTCACGGCAGTACACCGACCGTCAATGCCTGCGCGTGTTCTACCGGGACGGCTTCCTCGATCGCTACAGCGGCACCAAGCTCGTGCACCCAGCTGCCCTGCGCACGCTGTCACTGATCCTGCCGGACGAGTTCCCGGCGCATCCGAACTGGCAGATGTCGCAGTCGCACTTCGCGTTCTGGGAGCTGTTCCCGACCATCGACCATCTGGTGCCGGTCGCCCGCGGCGGCGTCGATGCGGAACCGAACTGGGTGAGCACCTCGATGTTGCGCAACTCCGCCAAAGCGCACTGGACCCTCGACGAGCTCGGCTGGAGCCTGACCGCTCCCGGGGACCACAGAATCTGGGACGGCCTGTCCGGCTGGTTCGTCGGCTACGTCGAAGCTCATTCGGAGTTGATGGCCGATAAGTACTTGGCCCGTTGGTTCCGCGCGACGGTAGATGTGCGCTCTACCCTGAGCTAACCCGTATGCGGTGATCACGACCTGCGGATAGTCCTGCGGGTGCTCGCGAGGCTCGGTTGATCGCGTGGTCCGACAGGTCCACCGGTCGTGGCCCCCTTATCCGGTGCGAGTCTGCGCCTGCTGCGCAGCGGTCGCTGCCAGTTCGACCGCCTGAGTTTTGAGCGAGTTCCGGTCGGGTTCGCTGCCGGTGATCGCGACGCCGGTGCAGGGTCGAAGGGCCGATGCACGCCTTGTATGTCGCCCAGATCGATTACGGTGCACTCATGTCCGCCGCTGCTGATCTGCCGCCGTTGATCGAGGCCGTGTGTGGTCTCGACCTGCGTCCGCGTCGGTGGCAGTGGCTGAGTCTGAGTCTGTGCATCGTCGATGCGGTCTACAGCATCGGTGCCCACTACGACCGTCACGTGCTGCCGGTGGTGCGCCGGGTCGCCGCCGATGCCGGCATCGAGACGCCGTCCGTGCCACCACCGGTCACCGATCTGGTCGACCCTTTGCCGCTCGAGGCGTTCCTGGATCGCTACGACAGCGTCGATGCGCTGCTGGCGGTGACGAACAATCGGCAGCGCACCTCATCGCGCGGGGGCATTCTCAAGGCCGAAGCGGTGCTGCAGTACGCGACAATCCTGCACGAGCACGGGATCCGGACACTCGACGATGCTCGTGTCCTGCTCGACGAACCGCAGCGGCTCGACACGGTGGAGACCGCGTTGCGGGCCGTTCCCGGTGAAGGTGGCTTCGGGGTGCGCCGCGGCTATCTGTGGATGCTCGTCGGCGACGAAGACACCATCAAACCCGACCGTATGGTGCTGCGATGGCTGGCCCGCCACGGCGCCGACGTCGAGGCTGTTACCGCCCGCACCCTGCTCTCCGAGCTCGCCACCAAGGTCACCAGCGTACTTGGCCGACGGGTCACCGCATGGGAGATCGACCATGCCATCTGGACGTCGGCGCGGTCGGTGCGCACCGAACTGCACACCGACCAGACCGACCAGGCAGAATCCCGATCGGAGGGTTCGTCGATAGGTCCGAATACTTGAGGGAATACGATGCTCGCCGATATCCGCGCCCGTTTGGACTCGGTCCGGTGGACACCGGAGTTGACCCGGCAACACCGAAAGTCCACCTTCGTGATCGTGGTCGGTAGGTTTCCGTCGGGTGCACTACAGTCCCCGTCCATCGGGTCCGGGGGCCGCTACTGCCCAACTCCGCGGTACGGATGAACCAGTCGCGTTGGGCGTGGCTGATGCGGGAACGCACCTTGTGGGTGCGGGCGATCTCGTCGGCGGTGATCACCGCGGCGGGTCCGGGTCCGGGCAGGTCGTAGCGGGCCACGGTCACTGCCGGATAGGCATGGGCCTTCGCGATCGCGGTGTCGATGTCGATGCTGCGGCCAGCAATCACCAACACCGTGGTCTCGACCTTACTGCCGGTGTGGTTCATGGCTTCTGCTGCCCCCGCCGCGCCCGGGTCGGCGTCGTGGTGGCTGCTTCCCGGATCGGTGCGTGGAGTCGAAGCGGACGTGCCTGCGGTTCGTCGCAGCCGGCGATTTCGGTCGAGACGCTGCCGCGGGCGGGTGGCTGTCCGCTGGAAGCAACGCAGCTCGACTTTGATAGCGCAGCGCCGATGCGACGCGATCACTCGGCGTGTCCTTCGAGAGAACGCGCGTGTCACTGGAGTGAACAGATTTTAGCGAACACTCCGCTGAATGCATGTACCGGAGCGTGGGCAGGATCGATCAGGCAGTGAGACGGAGCCGGCACGAAACCTGAGGTCTGGAGCGGCATTGCGTTAGGTTCATCCGATTGGCGTATATCGCCTCCTCCGATCGTCTGGGACTGCTGCACGATCCGGTGACAGATTCGGTCACGCAGCCTGTGTGGCTGGTGTGGTCATGATGGTCTCGAACTCGACAGGCGTCAATCTGCCGAGCCGGAGCTGACGTCGCCGGCG
>NZ_JAIFKB010000031.1:0-22855 GCF_019641445.1 Rhodococcus sp. DMU2021 | reverse complement strand
CCCGCGTCCCCACCCGACAGCGTCACAACGGATTCCATGCGCGTCGACTATTCCAGCCCCTACCCGACCGCACTCCAGTGGCATCCCGAGCGGTTGACACCAACATAGGGACACCCCCCGGCCGAGGCTTCTCGCAGGTGGTCAGCCGTGCACGCTGGACAGATAGGCCAGCTGCGCTCGCAGGTTCTCAGCCGCGTCGTCGAGTTCGTCTACGGCGATGTGCGCAGTCGCGGCAGCTACGTTTGCCCCGGCCAGCTGACGGTAGAGGTCGTCGACCGCAGCGGATTGCGTTGCCAGCTGTTCGGTGGTGCGCAGATCCTCGGCAAGCCGGTGTACCCGGTCGAGGGCCTGCTCGATGAGGCGAAGGCAGACGCCTCGTTCGATGAGCGCAGCGCGACTGTGCGCGAATGCAACCTGCCGTCGTTCCCATTCCTGCTGCACATAGGACTCCGGTGCGGAGTGGGCGGGCACCTCCGGTGTCGTGCATCGAAGTTGCAGCAACTCGTAGGCTGTAGCGGCGAGAGCGTGCAACTCCATATGCAGGGCGACAACCGATCGATCTCCGTTGGCAACCGGGTGTTTCCAGGCCGGATGCACTGCAATCCGCTCGACGATCCCCTCCACCACGGTCAGCAACCGAGTTTCGTCGTTGTCGAGACTCGCCGGCCACTGCAACGCGGTTGCGGCCGACTCGACAACTCGCACCTCGTTGCCACTGAGGCCCAGCCCACGGCCTTGCCACCACCGCCGTCGCGGGAGCTGGGTGTAGTCGATTGACCCGGTGACACGGGCAATCTCATCAAGCCGTCGTTGGACCGACTGAGGGACCGAACTCCAGTCCACCGCAACAACGGTGCGGGGCAGTCGCTGCGGGTAACGCAGCTGCTTTTCGATCCACTCACGTGCTGCGGCGTACGCCGAATCTGCCACGCAAGACCTCCCATGCCAGCGTCGGTGCGGGTGTTAGGCGACGGAAAGCTCGGGTACGGAAGTGCTTTGCCGACGGATCGTGCGCACGATTTCGAGGTATCCCAGGCCGACATCGGCGAGTTTCCTCACCTGATCCCTAACACTCGCGCCGCTCAACCCCTCATCACCAAGGGTAGTGACAGCGAGAGTGAAAGCTCGGTCTTCTCGTGTCTGAGTCCGCAGGACCAGATCGGACGTTGGACGGAAGTCCTGCTGAGCGGTCTGATCGTTGATGTCGGTGTCATCCTCGACACGGACGAGAGCTTCGCGTCGGCGCTGTTCGTCGAGCTCACGCTGCCTTTCCATCTCAAGCCTGCGCTGGTTCTCCAGCTGTTGCGCCTGGAGTTGAGCGCGGTACTTATCCCAGCCGCCCTTGTTGACCCACCATCCGAACGTGCTGTCCCAGTCGGAGCGAGTCGTCGGCTTGTGCGGATCTGCGTACTTGTCGAAGAAGTCGGCCAGAACCTGCTCCTGGTCCATGCCCTTGGAGATCATGGCCTGGAGGTTCTGGGAGTTCGGCTGCCAGTTCCGCGGCAGCGGGACTGGCGTCGAACTCGTCTTCTCCTGGTCATCGACTTCTTTCGAGAGAAGAGAAGAGAGAGAGGTAAGAGAACACTCGTGGTCCGAATCCGCCACCGGGGTCGGGGTGGATTCGCCACCTACCTCGGTGGCGAAATCGGTGGGGTCGCACTCACCAGGTCCGAAAAATGGACCGGGTTCGGTGACTCGGACGAGTGAGTGGTCCACAACGAGGAAGTAGGCGTTCCTCTGCTCATGGGCGCCCACACGACGGATGAGGCCGGCGGTCTCCAGATCCTGCAACGCATAGATCAGTGTCTTCCGGTTGCAACCGGCGAGCTGAGCGACTTCTTTGTAGGAGACGGGTGCGGTGCACGCGGTCTCCTCGTCGGAGAGCTGAAGCAATGCAAGTGCAACCGATCGGGCACTGTGCTTGAACGTGGCCTCGCTCGCGCTGAGAGCGTGAAGCCATGCTGCGATTGGGGTCGCGAAACTCATCGAGGTTCCTCTCGTGTCGAGGAAGACCAGCGACACGCCTGTCCTCGAAGAACACCCCAACCGTGGCCCGGTGCCAATCGAGCCTGTAGCATTAGCCATGCGAGTTACGGCTATATGCCTGTTTGGTTGGGTTGTTCCTCCCAGATGGGTATGTAACTGATCTTCTGTTGAACCCCTCGGCTGCCAACCGGGGGGTTCAGCGCTTTCTGGGTCTAACTCGCTTTCTTGTTGCGGGCCTCCGTGACGTAGTCGCTCACGGCCTGCCTGATGAGCTTGGAGACAGTCAGCCCGGTTTCGTTGGACAGTGCCTCCAACTCGGCATCGAGCACGTCGGGGAACCGTACGGTCCGCCGCGGTGCAACCGGAGTGTCCGGCGTTAGCCGCCGGTTGGGTCTGATGTGTGAGACAGACTGTTGCTGCTTCTCTGCGGTCGCCATTTCACCCCTCCCCTTTCGCCCCCCGACTGATCCCTATCGTGCGCGGCCGAGACTAGCACTGTTGATCTTGCGTGTCCGACAATAACGGGGCGTGTCGGCGTGTCGAATCGGATGCGGCAACGACCTGACCATCGGTCGGCACCAGGACCTGGGAAAACGTGAGGGCGACGGCGGTATTGTACCGCCGTCGCCCCGTCGTAGGCTCGCTCTGGAACAGGGGTCAGGCGCGGGATGCTGCCCGCACCGGCTCGCTGGCCTCGGCGATCGGCAGCGGCGGAACCGCAAATCCTTCGGCCTCGGCTTCCTGCCGGAACTGCCTCCACCTCCTGCTGACGGTCGACTTGTCGATATCCAACCGCTCAGCAACGTCGATCTGCCGCAGTGTGGGGTCGGTGACCATCATCGAGGCGACGATCTTGACGGTTTCGTGGAAGTCCGTGTCGTTGATGAACTGGAGCAGCCCATCCTGGGTCTGCGTGTAGCCATGTTGCGTCGTCGCCGTGTCGATGTGTTCGTCGGTTGCAGGAGTTGCCCCTGGGGTGCTGAGGGTTGCAGCAGCACTGGTCAGGGGGACGTCTGACTCTTCGACAGGCAGCTGGGTCACGGCGAGGCCGTCGTTGCGGCTGTCGATGGAGGCGTGTTCGGCCTGCTCGGCGACAACGTGAGGGGAAGAGGGCTCGTCGTGTGGTGCAACGACGGACGTAGCAGTTGCCCGTGGCGTTGTAGCGAGAGTCGGGACTGCTGCCGGCTGCGGGACGCCTCGGGGCAGGTCGCTGCGTCGGAGCATCAGGACGAAGATGTGGAACAACGCCAACCACAGCACAGGGAAGATCGACTCGAACATTGCTGCGAGCCACGGGGCCTGCGGAATGTATCCGATGTCCTCCCCCGCTGCGATCCGTGCGAGGTTACGGTCGGCGGTCTGCCAAGCGTGCAACGCGTTGCCGCCGACGCTCAACAGAACCGTCACCACGGCCACAGTCGCGCACAGGCTGAGGGTGTGCCACCTTCGCCCCTGGAGGCGGAAGACTACGAAACAGGTGGTTGCAGCGGCTTGTCCGACGTCGATCGCAACCGGAGGCATCCAGGACCGTTCCGGCGCTGTGCCCATCTCGACGGCCAACGCTTGCAATGCATCGAACGAGAGGATGAACGACAGCGCTGCAACGAACAGCGTCATGGCGGCAACCACTGCAATCGTGAGTTTCATCTGGATCGTCATTGGCGCCTCGGGCTGCAACTGGGTTGCGGCCTGGGCTGTATCGTCGGACATGACCGGGATCTCCTATCTGTGGGTTCTGGTCAGGGCGTCCTGCGGAGCTGCAATTCCGTGCAGGGCGCCCGCTGCGTTTCGGGCGGCGGTGATCCGGTCGGTGAACCCCGGACGCAATCTCGCTGCGTTCGTGCTCGACAGCGAAAAAGCGCAGGTAGAACCCGATTCCGGGACGCAGCCCTTGCGCGGTCGTTGCGTCCGTTGCCTTCCCCTGTTGTGCAGGTAAGAGGCGACAGTTGCCGACGTTCTCGGCTGATCCTAACCGAGTTGCCGCCATGCCGTCGTCTCTGCAACGTTGCAACGTTGCAGACGCTAGCACTCGAAACATTTCAACGCTAGAACGCTGAAACGTTGTAATGGTAAAAATTCAAACCGTTGCAACGGCAAGCGATTCATCGGTCCCCGGGCAAGGCGAGGCGCAGGTCGATGCCGATGTGTTTTACAGTTGCAACGTTCTGCCATTGGAATGGCACGACGACAGTTACAACCGTCAGTTGCATGTTCTGTGGTTGTAATGGTTCGCGATTGCAATAGCTTCCCGTTGCAACAACTCGTGGCTACAACTGCCGGGGGTTGCAACCGCGAGCGTCTGTAAACGCCGGCGCTTACAACTGCTGGCAGGGCTTCCACGGGCTGGTGCGGTCGCCGCTATGTCGGGGTGTTGGTCGAGACGGCGTGGGGTTGCAACGCTCTGTCGATAAGCGATTCAAATGTTGTAAAGCTACAAATGCAGAACACGGAAAACCCCTGGCAGCAGTGCTACCAGGGGTTGGGGGTGTTCGAATCAGAGGCGGGTGCGGCCGATTTTTCCGGGGCGTCGGCCGGCTCGTGCGGCAAGTTCCTGAGCGACCTGCTCGGGCGTCATTTGGTCGGCGAGGCGAGCAAGCGCGAGGCGGACTACAGCGGCCCGGTTCGCGTCGATCTTGGGCTGACTTCGCCGTCCTGCTCGTTTGACGTCCTCTAGGAAGTCGTCGTTCTCCGCAGTCAGATAGACCGTGGCGGGCATGAGCGGATTCTCGTCAGGCGTGGCCTCGGAGGGAGTGGAGGCGGCACGCGACGTCTTGGCTGGAGTTTTCGGAGCCGACGATGGTGCTGGAGACGGAGGGGTCGTTGTGGGTGTGGCAGCCGGCTCGGGCGCAGCCGTAGGGGCGGGCTCTGCCGGTGCAGCTTCCGGGGTTGCGACCTGCGCCTCGCTCTTGGGAAACGTGACCGGCGTGGTGCGAGCCCGGTGCATGGGCGGAGGCACGTTCGGCCCCTTGTTGCCCTTGGTCTTTCGCTGGAGCGCGCCCAACCCGATGTCACTCATTGACGTACTCCTTCACGTAGTCGGCCACAGAATCTAGGGCGTCAGCGAAGGCTTGCAGCTTCTTCGCGGGCTTGTCCTCGGCGGTGATGGCGATGCGCTTAGTGCGGATGCCCACCAACGGCGCTTCCGGAACGAGAGGGCCGACCTGGACGGGAGTGCCGTCGATGATGCGGCCGAGACGGTTGACCAGGCCAGCGTGGGCGGTGCGAGGCACCATGTTGGGCACGAGCACGATCGGATAGTCCGCCATCTCGTTGACGAGCTGCTCGGTGGCGTCAAGTTCGGACACCTTCACCGGGCAGGGTGAGACCACGACATTGGCCACCGACAATGCTCCGAGGGTATGGGGCTTCGCATCGTTGTGTGTGTCGACGACGATCCAGTCGGTGTCCCATTCCTTGCCCCACTTGACCAGCGCCTCTGCCATCTGGTCCGCGGTGAAAGGATCCTCGAGGATCAGCGGGTCACCCGGCACCAGCCGAGGCTTCTTGTAGCCCTGCAACGGCTTCGGTGTCCGGCCTTTCAGCACTGAATCCACCAGGATCGACCGCACTCGGGTCTCCGGCCGGTAGCCCCACTTCACTGTGGCACTGCCGTAGTTGTACTCGAGGTCCACGAGGACTCCACCCAGCAGCCAGGCGAGTTCGTACGCGAGTGTCGTTTTGCCGACCCCACCCTTCCGGGCATGGGTGACCAGAATGTTCGTCACGCCTGCATCCTACTTTTTCAACGGTAGAACGATGTGAGGTCGGGCCGTTGTAGGTTTGTAACTTTGAAAATTGACGAGCTTAACACTGCTACTGCAACTGTCCAATAGTTAAATGTTGCAACATTTAGTGTTTGTAATGGCAAAACGTGGAAGAGCGTCGTCATGTGTGGAGACGCACGCGGCGTAGCAGGGGCTGTGTGCAGCCCCTGTGAGTGAACTGTCCCTCCTGTACTGTCTTCTGTTTGTCAGGGGGATGGGGGATCTTCATGCTGATGCACCGTCGTGCGTTAGGGCCGCGTATGCGGCGGCCTGGTGCGCACCCGCTCGTGCGCGGCGATTACTTGTTCGCGGGTGACGTGCTTTCCTCGACCGGCCGGGGAGCGGCGGTGGCAATCCGTCAGCGCTTCGGCTATGCGGGAGGCCACTTCCGGCTTCAATCGCGCTTGTCCGCGTTCGAGTTGGGCCAGCGTGCTAGTGGAGATGCCGGCGAGTTGGGCCAGTTGCGGCTGAGTCAGTCCTGCCATAACGCGGAGGTCTCCGAGGTATTGCTCGTCCTCAGGAATGGGCACCAGTTCGGCGACGGGAACTCCGAGGGCTTGGGCGACGCGGGCGAGGGTGTCGACGCTGGGGGAGGCGGTGCCGCGTTCCCAGTTGTAGACCGCAGCGGTGCTGACGTCGGCCAGTCGGGCAAGTTCTCCGGGGTTGAGGTTCCGGCGGGTGCGGACGGCTATCAGCGCCGATCGATCGAATCCTCGCAGGACGCGGCGGGTCATACCCGCCCTTCGGCGCTGGTGCTCATAGCCGACCACTGTGCAATACCTCTCGAATGCTGTCACAACATAGAGTGATGAAATTGTGCTATAAAGTGCTACCATAGAATAGAAAACGGAGGAGTTGGAGGTCTTGCTTTGAGAGATGACTTCACGCGCTGGAGTGCGAGTGCGCTACGCGGAAGAAGTGGCCGGCACACAAGAGGGATCGGAGGGTGTTCTCGCCGCTGAGTACCGGCAGTCGCTTCTGATCGTGGCTGCCCCCGGACACATGTCAGTGATTGGCGTCGTGTCATGTGCCCGGGAGTCTCAACCCACCCACATAACGGACCCACGTTCGGGCGCGCTGTGAGCGCTCGGGCACCCGCTTGCGTATTCAAGGAGGTCCCGATGTCTGTGTCGGGCACGGAAGATTCGCCGTTACACCAGGCTACCGGGGGTTCTGGGCGTGGTCGCGGTTTTCGGCGATTGCACCGGACTGCCGCGGCGTCCCTTTCGGCGGCGGTCATCGCGGCGGCTGGCCTCGGCACCGCCCCGGCCTATGCCCAGTCGAGCACGGGCGATGAACCCGGCTGGCTCGGTGAGCTGGTCTCGGACTGCCCGGATCTGTACGTGCTCGGAATGCAGGGCACTACCGAGACCTCGCCCGATGCGCCGGTGAAGGTCGATACCGGAATGCTGGCGAACATCATGGGGCCGCTGCTCGATCAGGCCCGTGAGCTGGGCGCGAGCGTGGACCGGGCGTATGTGCCGTATCCCGGTTCGTTCGGTGGCCTGACGCCCGGCGGCACCGAGTCGTATGTCGAGTCGGTGACCGCGGGGGAGGAGAACCTGTCCCGGGCGGCACAGAAGGTGCTCTCGCAGTGCCCCTCGGCCAAGCTCGCCGTGGTCGGCTTCTCCCAGGGCGCTCACGCGGCGTCGAATTTCCTGCGGTCGGTCGGCAAGGGCAGCGGGGTCGTTCCGGCCCGCTCGGTCGCAGCCGGTGCCTTGTTCGGCGCTCCGACCCGCAGCCCCGGATCGGGACTGTTTCCCGGGACCTCGCAGACAGCCCCGTCACCGGTTCCCGGTACCAGGGGTGAGGCGGTCAAGGCGCTGTCGTCGGTGTCGTTCACCGCCCCCGAGGGGGGTGGCATCGGGCCGGTGGCCGATCTGACCAGCAGCTACGGCAGCCTGTCGGGACGGGTGTCGTCCTGGTGCCAGGGCGGGGATCTGGCCTGTGATGCCCCGGCGAACGCCCCGGTCGTGCGGGCGGTGGTCAACGTCGCCGGTCAGGTCGAGGTCGGCGGGGATCCGTTCGTCGCGATCTCCACGGTCGGACGGGCACTGGCATCGACAGCGTTCAAGACCGCCGTCGATGTGGTCAACCAGGACATTCAGGCGCCGAAGAATGCGCTGTCGGCGATCTCGGTCCAGCCGAAGAAGACCATCTCGCAGCGTCTGGCCGAGGCGTCCGATCCTCGGGCGACGCCGCCGACGGGGCAGGAAGTCACGGCAGCGTTGATGAAGGTCGGGTTGATCGGCATCAATGCGGCGGTCACGGTCGTCAAGAAGGTGCTGACCCCGGAGACGATCGCAGCGGTCGCGGCGGCCGGGTTGGCCAATCCGGCCGCGGCCTTCGCTGTGCTCGCGGCCAAGACGGTCAGTGTGCTGCCCGAGCTGGTCCCGCCGGCGACCTCGCAGCGGTTGGTGCGGCAGGCATTCCAGGTCGTGCAGAACGAGGTCAAGGCCAACCGGGATGCGTTCGACCTGGTGGCGATGACGACGGTGCGCAATGTCGCCGCCGAACATGGCTCTTACGGGTCGGTCCCGGCCACGGCCAGCGGGCAGGCTCCGACCCGGTTCGCTGCGTCCTGGCTCGCGGCCGCCGCAGCCGATATCCGGGCTGCGGCAGACCCCGCCGTCTCCACGTCCACCTCGGTGACCTCGACGTCCACGTCCACGTCCACCTCGGTGACCTCGACGTCCACGTCCACGTCCACCTCGGTGACCTCGACGTCCACGTCCACGTCCCCGTCGACGACGCCGCCCACCACCTCGGCACCGGCGGTGAGCACCACGACTGTGGTCGACGCGGGACCGACGGTGCTCGATCAAGGCGGCATCTCGGCCGCCGAACTCAATTGATTCACGTGATTCACGCCTCGACACAGAAGAAAGAGAAGCGAGTATGAGCAAGCATCGCAGGGCATCGCGCATCGCCAAGGCGAGTGTCGTGCCCGCCACCGCCGCCGCGATCGTGGCAGCGGGCACCGGCCTGGCCTCGGCCGATCCGGTGGAACTTCCCTCGCAGGGTGGGGTCACCACCCCGGCACCGTCCACTCAGGGCGGTACTACCAGCGCGCCCGAGCCTCCGGCCAAGCAGATCTACTGGACCCCGCCGCCGACGCAGCAACGCGAGTATGCGCCGCTGCCGGACTACAACTACGACACCAACCGCTACGAGCGGCAGTCCACTCCGGCGCCGATCAACCCGCTGGAGCTGCGTGCCCCGCAGCCGGTCGAGCCGGAACCGATCTACATCGCTCCGCCCGAGAAGATCATGGTCGGGGACATCCACTTCAACCAGCCGAACTGGGTCACCGACGATGACCGGGAGCGCACCAACAACACCGCCGGTCTGATCCGGTCGGATGTGGCGACGTTCTACAAGTCGGTCGGTATCGAAGCCAGCCGCGCCGATCGGGTAGCAACCGCTCAGATCACGGCAACCGCCGTCGGCGCGACTGCGGTCGGCACGGCGTGCGCCGTCGGTGGTGGCGCACTCGGCGGAACGATTGGTGGCCTTGCCGGTGCCGGGATGGCCGGCATGGTTCCGTTGCCGCCTCCGCTGCCCCAGATCACCACCGGTGTCGCCGGTACCGCCCTCGGTACCGCTGTCGGCGCGACGCTGGCCGGTGTGCCCTGCGCCGTCGGTGGTGGGCTGGTGGGTTTGGCTGCCGGGACCGCTTTCGGTGCCGGTGACGACGAAGGTCAGCCCATCGAGGTGGAACTGCCGGACGTAGGGGAGGACGTGCTCACCGAGCAGGCCGACTCCACGGTCGAGCAGTGGCAGTCCTCCGGCCCGGTCGGACAGGCCGCCGCCGACGCCGTCCGCAATGTCGTGCAGACCGCCCCGCAGGTCGATTCGCAGGTCCGTGAGTGGGTCAAGGTCCAGCCCGGTGGTGAAGGCGTGATCGCCGGTGTGGACAACGCACTGGATACCTTCTTCGGCGGTTCGGCCGGCACTGCCGCCGAGATGATCTCCACCGCGATCGGCGACGGCATCGTGCCGGCCTGACCTGCTCGACCAGCTTTCGGTGGGGGCGGGCACGCCCCGCCCCCACCACCCGACGACGGAGGACACTTTGTCGACCGACAATCGAGGAACACTCTTCCCGGATGTAACCGAGCACTACGGGCCGCAACCGACTCCCACCGAAGACACCGACACCGGATCGGTGCACTTCCCGATCCCGGACGAGACGATCGCCGACGCGGCGCTCGCCTCCTCGGACCTCGAACCGGTCGCTGCCGAGACCACCTGGGAATCCGACGACGATGCGGTCATCCAGACCGACCTGGAGCCGATCGGCACTGCTGAGACCCCCGTCGCCGACACTGCACCGGCCCCGCACCCTGACCACGACACCGGCGACGACCCGTATGCCACCGCCCCGGACTGGGTGCGCGCCCACATTCCGCGAGGACCGCTGGTGATCTCGCAGCGCAGCCGTGGGGGACTCAAGTCCGCGATCGGCCGTGCCCGTCCTCCCCGGCCGACTCCGGCCCCCGAGCCGGCCGAGGCCCCCGCCGTGCCGGTCACCGACACCGCTGCCGCTGCTCCGGCGAAGCGGGACGGCGATCGGTCCCGCACCTGGATGCTCGTCGGCGGCGGTGTCGCTGTGCTGGCAGTGGTCTCCGCTGCGGTGGTGACCACGATGACCGGCAGCACCGACGAACCACAGGCGCCGCTGCTGCCGTCCTCTTCGGTGGTGGCCTCGCCCTCGACCACCCCCACCACGACCGAGGCGGTGGCAGCCCCGGCGTGGTGCGCCCCGGTCACCGAGCCGGATCGGATCGTCGGCAACGGCCCCGGCGGACGCGAATCCGGTCCGGCGGTGATCCAGGCGTTCGAGCACGCCTACTACGTCCAGCGCGACGGCAAGGCAGTCGCAGAGCTGATGGTCCTGCCCGGCAACGATATTCAGAGCTTCATCGACGCTGTTCCGGCCGGGACCGAGCACTGCGTGACCGTGCTGCCGACCGAGGACCCCAACCGCTGGTCGGTCGATGTGCTGCTGAAGTTCCCGCCCGTGGGAGACGAAGGCATCCACAAGCAGTGGATCACCACCATGCCCGCCGACGGCGGCGTGAAGATCGCGAACGTGGAGAACCGATGAACAACGTTGTTGCATTGCGTCGCAGCCCGAAAATCGATCAGCCCGAACACCTCTCGGCCATCGTGGTGGCCGGATCCGGGGGAGCGGCCGCGACCACGACCTGCTTCGGCCTGGCCACTGCCCTGCGCCTCGGTGCCGATGTGCAGGTCGCGGCGATCGACGGCACCACCGACGGCGGGAACCTGCTCGCCCGTGTCGGGGTCGAACCGATCGATTCTGCGCGGGCGGTCCGCCAGCTCGGCTCGCGGATGGCTGTCAGTAGTGCCGGGGCGGTGGTCGTCGGTCACGGCGAAGCCACCGACTCGGCCCTGGTGGACAGCCTGCTCGCCGACCGCAGCCTCGCCCGCATCCACGATGTCGGAACGGCGTTGCGCGCACGCCGTGTGGCTCCGTTGATCGAGGCCGGGGCTGCGATCGTCGTCGCGGTGCCGCCCCGTGCCGAACCGCTGGCCCGGATGCGCGGCGCCCTCGACTGGCTGGTGCGCACCTACGGACGCGACGTGCTCTCCCACACGGTGGTGGCGATCTCACACCAGCTCCCGCAGAGCGTGGTCGATCTGACCCCGATCCGCGATGCACTGTCCCCGCTGGTCGCCGGGTTCGTCGAAGTGCCCTTCGATGCGAGCCTGGCTCGCCCCGGCACCGTCGACCATCGCCGCCTGTCGGTCGAGTCGATCGATGCCTGGACCGATGTGCTCGACGCTTTCGGCCGCATCGAGGCCGGCCACCAGGACAACGACACCGCTGATCGGGTCGGGACGGGGGAGCTGGCATGACCGCCAGAGAACGCACCAGTGTCGACGCTCGTATCGAGCCGTACCCGGTTCCGGCTCCCGGCCCGGCGCTCTGGCTGCTCGGCGCACACGGCGGATCCGGCGTCTCCACCCTGGCCCAATACTGGAGCTTCGCCGACGACGCGAAGCACCAGTGGCCGTGTGGCACCGACCGTGCGGTCGAATCGCCGTATGTCGTGGTCGTCTGCCGCGAAACCATCCAGGGTCTGTCCAGTGCCCACGATCTGATCCTCGAACACCGCACCCGCGATCTGGCCTGCGAGTTGCTCGGGCTGGTCACCGTGGCCAACGCGGCCGGTCCGCTGCCGAAGGATGTGCGCCAACTGCGTTCGATCGTTACCGGCGCAGTGCAGGCGCACTGGTCGATCGGCTGGCACCGCTTCCTGGCCTCGGCCGCCCGGTCGAGCCTTCCCACCTGGCGTGCCCTCGACGGCGTGCCAGTCCAGACCAAGGGGGCGGTCATCGACGTTCCCGAGGACGTGATCGCTGCCGGGGTCGGCATCGTCACGGCAATCCAATCGAGTCTGCCGACCTTGTGGTCGGTGCAGTAATCACACGGAGGACAAATCATGCTCCAGACGGTTGTAGATACCGCGTATCTCGCGCAGGGTGCCGTCAATTTCGACATCAACCCGGAAGTGCCTCCGGGCGCGAACGGCCTGCTCAAGCTGCTGAACTGGCTGCTGTGGGGCGTCACGCTCGCGTGCGTTGCGGCCCTGATCTTCTCGGGCGGCAAGTTCGCGTGGGAGAAGTGGCAGCACGGCTCGGGGGACTCGCCGAAGATGCTCGTCGGCTCGCTTGTCGGTGCGATCGTGGCGATCTCGGCGAACCAGATCCTTTCCGCCGTCACCAGCGCGGCATAGGCCGGCGAGCGATGCAGGTGTTCGCACAGGGCGTGGTCACTCCTCCTCAGGAGGTGCTGACTGACATTCAGACACTCCTGGGATACGCGGCCGGAATCGTCTTTCTCCTGTGCGTGGCCAAAGTGATCTTCGTCGGCGGACGCCTGGCCTGGGACCACAAGCACGGTGCCGGCATCGAATCCCCCACCGCCGCAGAGTTCGTCGCCGCGAATATCGGCGCGATCCTCGCAGGCGGGGTGTCGATCACCATCGCCACGATCCTGCTGACCACCGGCCAGGGACCTCAAGCTACAGGGCCCTACCACGAGGGAAATCTCGTCGAACAGATCGAGCAGATGCAACAGCACCAGCAGCAACCCGACAGCGAGGAGACCGAAGAATGATGCGTCGATGGGCACGAGCAGCCGTGGTCGCGGTCGCCCTGATTGCTGTGAGCTGCGGGGGGTCAGAAACGACCGAGACCACGGCGTCGATCACCGATCCGCCGCAGATCAACCGGTGGGTCACCGTTGGCGGGATCGAGGTGCCGATCGGCACCACCGACGGCCCCCGAGGCGGTGAATGGGAACCCTTCGCCGGATTCAGCCATACCCCGCAGGGAGCGGCGTTGGCGGCGATCACCCAGTCCGTGCAGCTGTCCACCGCCTCCGATCGCAACTGGCCGACGATCCTGGCCGGCGTGGCCGCACCCGGCGAAGGCCGCGACCTGTACGCCGCCCACCGCGGGCTCGTGGAGATTTCGGGAACCGACCCCGAGATGGTGCCGACCATCGTCGGCTACACCATCGCCGATTACAGCGACACCGCCGCCACCGTCGATGTCGTGCAGCGATTCTCCGATGACTCGCTCGCATCCTCGACCACCGAGGTGGTGTGGACCGACAGCGACTGGCGACTGCACCTCCCCAGCGACGACACCGCCACCATCACCGCTCTCGACGCAGTGCCGTCGGAACTGGTCAACCTCGAGGAGACCCGCAAGTGACCGAGCAGAACACCACCGGCCACACCGAGAACCCCGACAACGCTGTCGAGGCCGAGAAGGAGCGCTCGACATCGGCAACGAAACTCACCATCGGACTGGCAGGTCTGACGGTCATCCTCGTCGTCGGCCTTGTGTTCAGTCTCGTGTTGGTCTTCCGTGGGGACGACGAACCGTTGGTCTCCCTCGATCCGACCACCGACAACGAGTCCGCAAGCCAGCTCGAAGACCTCCAGTTCGAGCCGGATCCGGTGTTCGACAGGCACAACCGGGTCATCTACGTACCGCTCGACCCGAAAGGGTCGATCCTCTCCGCAACACCGGCAGCCGCGAATCGGGCCGCGGACCAGGCGCCCAGCGGTGTGATGCTCCAGCGCATCCACGGCAACATGGACCTTCCGTTCTCGACCTCCGATGGCCCCACCGGATTCACCGACAACGGTGTTGCCACCGGATTTTCACGCACGGCGCAAGGGGCGGCACTCGCAGCGGCGCACTACCTCGGTTATGCGTACGCGGGCGGGAACCGATTGGAAATGGCGACCGAAGCCGGCGTGGTGTCGGAGCCGAATGGGGAGTTCTCGCAGCTGAAGATTGCCGATGACACGCCGGCCTCGGTGATGCCGTTGGTCAATGTGCTGTTCAACCCCGACCTGACCTTGGTGAAGTTCGGATACACGGCGGAGATGAAGGACGGGTCCACGAAGATCGCGGTCTCGAAACTGCCGATGGTCTGGCGTGAGGGCACCGGCTGGGTCCTTCAAGCCGATTCGACCGCCCTGGGCGTCGAGTACGAGCCGGTCTCCGCGGATGGATGGCAGCAATGGTGGTGAACCGCAGCGTACTTGCGGGCCTTCTTCGACTGCTCACCGCCGTCGGCCTCGTCGTGATCGTCGGAATCGGTTCGGCGGGGACAGCATCGGCGCAGGACATGGACTCGGTGGAGGATCCGTCCAGCTCCAGTCTCGACGGCACCGGCACCGGCACCGGAGGCGACGACGAGGACAGCGGCTTCGATGTCCTCGATGTGCCGGCGGACATCCTCGGCGCGACCACCTGTCTTCCTACCGGGGCGATGGCCAATCTGATAGGTGGCTGGGTTGCCGAAGACATGCTCGGCGTAGAGATTCCCGGATGCAGCGATACCGTCAGCGACGTCGTCGGTGCGGGCGCGGGCATGGTCAACGACAAGATCGAAGACTTCGCCCAGGGCGCCGTGGAGAAGGCCGCTCTGTATTTCGGTCATGCCGGTGTCTTCGTGTTGAAGTTCGCCCTCGGCTGGTGGGCGACGCTCGACACCGTGGACGCTTCGGTGTTCCAGAACACCGTCGCGCAAATCAACGATTACACCTTCTATATCCAAGTCGCGGCCCTGGGATTGTCACTGATCCTGCTCGGAGGCCGGCTGGCGCTGGCCCGTTCCGGCATGATCCGCGACACCTCGGAAGAGGGCCTACGGCAAATGGCGCGAGCGACCGTGATCGCAGGAGCCGTCACTGGCCTGATCGTGATTTGCACCCGGCTCGGCGACAACCTCGCCAGTTGGTTCATGAACGGCGCGGTCGGCAGCGATCCGTCCCGTCTCGCCGAAGCGATGGTGACGATCCAGTTGTACTCGGGACCGGCCGGTGTCGGTCTGTTGTTCGTCATCGGCATCATCGGCATTCTCGGCGGTCTGGTGATGGCGTTCTTGATGCTGCTGCGCACCGGCATTCTCGTGCTCATGGCAGCGGCGCTGCCGATCGCCGGTGCGGCCGGAGGCACGAAGGTCGGCAGCCAGGCATACGACAAGATGCTGGCCTGGACGATCGCGTTCCTGCTGGTCAAACCGGCCGGAGCGTTCGTGATTGGAGTCTCGGCGATCCTGTTCCTCAATGCCACCCCGACGGTCACCGACCCGGAGAGCGGGGACGGGCTCATGGCGTTGAGCGGGGTGATCCTGCTCAGCGCCACAGCACTGGTGCTGCCCGCCCTGATGCGGCTGATCGTCCCGAACATCGGCGCACTCGGAGGCGGCGGCAGCGGCCTCGCTGCTGCCGCAGGTTTGGTCGGTCTGCTCGGTGGGGGCGCGAAAGCCGCCGGGATGGTCGCCACCGGAGGTGCCAGCGGCGCGGCATCCGGAGCGGGATTCGCTGCGTCGAAGACGAAGGGTGACGACGAGCCACCCGGCGGCGGTGCGGGCGCACAGCCCACCGGCGCACCCGCTGGGTGGGGTACGGCAGGTGGCAACCCCGAAGGTAATCAGCAAGGAACTCCGCAGGGCAGCGGCATGGCTCCCCAAGGCAACGGCGCGGGCACTCCCGGCAGCACTGCTTCGAGTGGTTCCGGCGGTTCCGGCGCGGGCGGGTCCGCTAACACCGGCTCCGATGCGCCTGTGGCGACGGGGGCCGGCCACCAGTTCAACCGAGGGGGCTTCGAACAGTGAGCAACGAGCCGACATTCAACACCTACGGCAACTGGCGCCGACCCCGCAGCACCGGCCTGCTCGGAGCCACCTTCGGCACCTCGATCGCCGGGATCGCCGCCGCAGCCGTCGTCATCATCGCGGGCCTGTTCCTCGGCATGACGGTCGCATTGCTGCTGGCCATCCCCGTGATCGTCTGCTTCATCCCCCTGGTCATCTCCCGTGACGGCCGCTCCGGCTACGAAAGGGCACTGATGCGATTCCAGTTCTGGCGCGGCCGCCGCCGCGGTGAGCACGCCTACGCCTCGGGCACGTTCTCCCGCGTTCCCGGGCGGGCCTACCGTCTTCCCGGCGTGCTCGGTGACACCGAGCTCTACGAAGGCATCGACTCCGACGGGCGCACCTTCGGCATGATCCACATGCCCAGCCGCAATGCCTACACTGTCGTCTTCGACGCCTATCCCCAAGGCGCCGAAGCCGTCGACCAGGACGTGATCGACCACTATGTCGGCAACTGGGCACAGTTTTTGTCCGGGGCCGGTGAGACCTCGGACATCCTCGCGGTGGTCACCACCGTCGAGACGCTGCCCGAGACCGGCATCGAGCTGTACGAAACGGTGCACCAGAACACCCGCGCCGATGCCCCGCAGCTGGCCCGCGATGCGGCCTACCAGCTCGCCACCGGCTTGACCTCCGGCGGTATCCGCCTCGCAGCAAGGATCGCGATCACCTTCGAAGCCAAGACCACCGAACGCAAACAGGACCCTTCCGAGCAGGCTGTCGAACTCGGCCGGCGTCTGCCCGGTCTGACGGCGTCGGCAGCCCGCTCCGGTGTGCCGTGCTCGCCGATGGATGCCGACGAAATCATGGCGTTCGTGCGCCGCTCCTACGACCCGGCCTCGCTCGTCGATGTCGAAGCCGGCGTGTACTCCGGCGAGGGTACCGGGCTGACCTGGGAGGACTGCGGTCCCCGTACTGCCCTGGAAAGCGCCGACGGCGGCAAATACGTCCACGACGGTGCGGTGTCGGTGACCTGGGAGATGCGCGAAGCCCCCAAGGGCGCGGTGACCGAACGGGTGCTGCAGCGCCTGTTGGCCCCGAACGAGGCGGTGCCGCTCAAGCGGGTCTCGGTGATCTACCGCCCGCATTCGGCCGGGGAAGCCACCGACATCGCCGACAGCGACTACCGCAACGCGATGGCCGAAGCGCACGGTGGGTCGCTCAAGAACGGATCGATCGGTTCGGCGAAGTCGCAGATCGAGCTGGCGGCCACGGCTCAGGCCCGCATGGAACAGGCCCGCGGTGCCGGGATGGTGCGCTTCGGCGTGCTGGTGACCGTGACCGAACCGGCCGGAAGCTCCGATGTGCCGAAGATCGACGCCCTGGTCGAGGACCTCTCGCGGCAGAGCAGGTTGACGATCCGCCGCTCGTGGTGCTGGCAGGCCGCAGCGTTCGCGGCCTCCCTCGGTGTCGGAGTCATCGCCCCCGACCACACCACCATTCCCAGCTTCCTCAGCAACTGACACACAAAGGGCACATCCATGAGTGAACGCAACGCCACGAGATCATCGCGGCTGCTCACAGCGGAGAAGATCGCCAAGACTCTGCTGTCGGACGACGAGCTGTCCCGTCTCGAAGAGCAGGCCGCCACCGCAACCGGGCTCAAGAAAGCATGGAAGAAAAGCCTGGTCACTCGCCAGTACAGTCGCCGGGCGACGGTCGAGCGGTTGACCCGGATCAACTCCGACGGCTTCGACCGCCCGCTCGCCGATCTCGACGCCCGCGGATTCGACGGGGTCGGTGGAGGCCGGATGTCCACGGTGATGCCGCCGGTCGAATACCGGGGCACCTCGGTCCAGGTCGCTGGAATCTACCCGTGGATCGTCGGCGCGAAGGCCCCGCTGCTGGGCACCCCGCTGGGTCGGCATCTGACCACCGGCGCGGCCGTCGGCTTCGATCCGCTCTACGCCTGGAAGATGAAGGCGATCACCGCCCCGTCCTGCTTCATCTGCGCCCTCAACGGCTTCGGCAAGTCGACGCTGCTGCGCCGGATCGCCCTCGGCGACATTGCGCGAGGCACATTGGTGCTCGTGCCCGGTGACGTCAAGCCGGACCTGCGGGTGCTCACCGAGCAGGTCGGCGGGCAGGTCAGCGAGGTCGGCTACGGCACCGGCGCGATCAACCCGCTCGATCGCGGCCCGATCGGCGATGCGATCGAGCAGTTGCCCGCAGGTTCGCTCGAACGGGATAAGGCCGAGTTCGCGCTGCACGCTCGCCAGCTCAACATGATCTGCGCGCTGCTCGAGATCGTCCGCCGTGGCCCGCTGAAGGACTTCGAGGAAACCCTGCTCGCCTCGGCGATCCGGTTGCTCTACGCCCCGGGCTCACGGTTCGACAACGACCATGCAGCCCGCCTCGAGGACCTGCTGACGCTGATCTCGACCGGTCCCGAGGAACTGATGGACGACGCGGTGGCCGACACCGACGACGAATACCGCGGTCAGATCAAGCCGCTGCTGCGCTCGCTGCGCGCGCTGGTCAAAGGCCGGTTCGGGGAGACCTTCAACCGGCACAGCACGGTTCGGATCGATATCACCAAGCCGATGGTGGACCTGGACATGTCCTCGGTGCCGCCCGGCGATGAGTTGATGCGCGCTGCGGTGCTGCTGGCCGGGTGGAACGAAGCGTTCGCGGCGGTGGAGGCGGCGCACATCCTGGCCGACAACAAGGTGCCCGGTGCCAAGGCTCTGGCGGCGCACATCATCTTGGACGAGGTCTGGCAGGTGATCCAGACCGGCAGCTCGGCGGTGGCCCGGTTGGATGCGGTGCAGCGGTTGCAGCGGTCGATGGGTGTGGCGATGACGATGGTCACGCACTCGCTCGCGGACTTCGAGAAGGTCGGGGCGCTGGGCATGATCGAGCGCTCCCGCGCCCGGATCGTCGGCCCGGTCCCCGAGGCCGAACTCGACCGGCTCGGCCGGTTCATGAAGTTTTCCCGCGCTGAGCGGGCGATGGTGACCGGCTGGGCCAACGACAGCACCTCCTCGGTGGAGGAGAAGAAGGCACTGCGCCAAGCACGCCGCAAGGTCACCGGAGACGGCGATGGCACCGTCTCGGCGGGCAGTAAGCGCACCGCCGCCGGTGTCGGACATTTCCTGCTCAAGCTCGGTGAAGGCGCAACACCGGGCACCCCGTTCAAGGTGTGGGTGCCCCAGGCCGAAAAGGATTCCGGGATTCACGACACCGATGCCCGTCTGCGGGCCGCCGATGAGGACCGAGCCACGGGGCGTGCAGCGTGAGCCGGCGGGAGCGTCGCGGCCGTCGCCGGTACACCCTGGTCGATGATCTCACCCGTGAGGCTGCGGTCGAGACGGTCCTTCAGCGCATGAAGGCCGGGGTCAGCTTCACCGCCGCTACGCGAGCGGCCGCTGCGCAGCTCGACGTCGCGGAGACGACGGTGCGGGGCTGGGTCAACCGCTCCGGCCGGCGCCCTCGCCGCACCCCGCAGGAAGTCGCCGCGTTGGAAGCGGAGCTGGCACTGGCACAGGAGCTGAACCGGGCGCTGGCACGCAAGCACGGCATCGCCGCCGAGGATCTGAGCCTGCGGTGAACGGCAAGGGGGGTACCGGCCTGATCGCGCTGATCCTGGCGCTCACACTCATTCCGTTCTTCCTGCTCCTCGTCCTCGTGATGGGGATCCAGGACGAACAAGACCGTCAGGCCGGCACGAGCTGCCTCGGACCCGGCTCCGGCCTCGGATCCGGCGACAAGCTCGCACCGACGGGCTCGTTCATCAAGCCGGTCGATCCCTCCACCGTCACCTTCACTTCCGGATTCGGCCAGCGCTGGGGCACCGAGCATCAGGGCATCGACCTGGCCGGGGCCATCGGCACTCCGATCTACGCCTCGGCCGACGGGGTGGTGCGCAATGCCGGCCCCGCCAGCGGGTTCGGGCAGTGGGTGGTGCTCGATCATGTGATCGACGGTCAGCTCGTGTCCACCGTGTACGGGCACATCGACACTTACACCGTCGCCGTCGGCGAGCAGGTCCGCGCCGGTCAGCAGATCGCCACCCTGGGCAATCGCGGTCAATCGACCGGCCCGCACCTGCACTGGGAAGTCTGGCCCGGCGGCTGGGGAGCCTCGGCGGTGGACCCGCTGCCGTATTACGAATCCGCCCCCGCACCCGGGGACACGTCGGCCGGGCCGACCACGCCAATACCGTCCGCCCCACCCCAGGGGGACTTGGCGCAGCCGTTGCCGCCCTCGGTCGGCTCCGAGCAGGGCCTACAGGTCGATGCGAAGAAACTCGCCCGCGCCCTGCACCTGCGCTTCGGCGACCGCATTTCGAGCATCGGTGGGTGGCGCGCCGACGGCGGCTACGCCAGCGACCACACCGAAGGCCGAGCCGTCGATGCGATGATCGCGAACTACCGCTCCGGTGACGGAGTGAGTCTCGGGGACGAGATCACCGATTACGTGCTGGCCAATGCGGATGTCTTGGGCGTCGAGTACGTGATCTGGCGACAGACCTACTACCCCGTGGGCGGCGCCCCGAGTCTGATGGAAGACCGCGGCAGCGAGACCGAAAACCACGTCGACCACGTGCACGTGTCTGTCCGGGGACAGGGCACCGACGAGACCCTGGTGTCGTGGGGATCGCTGCCCGGAGGCAGCGGCAACGCCACGTCGTCGGCGGCAGACTGCCTCATTTCCGGGGAAGGGGTGGGCGACTACCTAGCCGACGGCACCGTGCCGGACGAGTTCGCGGCGTGGATCGAGCGGGCCGGGTCGATCTGCCCGCAGATCAAACCGTCGCTGCTTGCCGCCCAGCTCGCCGCCGAGAACGGCTTCCGCCACGGAGACTCCGCACCGGTGTCGGTGACCGGGGCGATGGGACCGGCGCAGTTCATGCCGGGCACCTGGGCGAGCTACGGCCAGGACTACGACGGCGACGGCCGGGTCGATGTGAACAGCATCGGCGATGCCGTCATGGCCCAGGGCCACTACATGTGCACCATCGCCGCCACCATCGACGGCTGGATCGACGACGGCACGGTCTCCGCCCCGAACGGGCGCACCGAGCTGTATCTGGCCGGCTACAACGCAGGCGAAGGCGCCGTCCTGAACTCCGGCGGTTTCCCCACCGGGCACACCGACTACGTGGTCCAGACCCGCCCCTACGCCGACAAGATCATCGCCGCCGAACCGCAGTACCGGGCGATGAGCAACCAGTGAAAGAAGGCAAGCCCGTGAGGATCACACGAGTCACCGTCGCGGCGGTGTGCACCGCGGTCACCGTCGCATCGGCCGGCTGCGGCAGCGACACCGCCGAGGAGCACCATGTCCATGAGGGCAGCGACGACCACCAGGTGATCGAACCGCTCTCACCCCAGCAGATCGACGCCGACGACACTGCGATCACCGCGATGCAGATGATCCTGTCCTGGCAGCCCGCGATCGACGAGAGCAAGACCGACGCCCTGATCCGAGCCACGCCGTATCTCGGTGGGGACCTGCTCGCCGTCACCGAATCCGGCAGTCGTGCCGACGTCCGGCCCGATGCGGACTGGCAGCAGTGGGCGGCGGCGAAAGACGCGGTGACGGCGGTCTGCGCTCATTCGGATACCACCCCGGCGGCCCCGGCCGGGATGCGCACCGTGGTCATCGACGTGATCTGCACCCAGACGGTGCTGCACGCCAGCGGGCGCAGCACCCGCCTGACCCCGCAGCTGTGGCGCACCACCACCGTCCGCACCGATGACGGGTGGCGACTGACCGACTACCGATTCCAGCAGTAGAAGGGGCACACAAACGATGGCACGCACCAGACGCGACCGGCCCCGCACCTCCTCGGGCGCTGACGAGGTGTTCCTCAAGGCGTTCCCCGCCCTGTTGGTGGCGGCCTATCTGCCGACGATTGCCTACAACATCGGTGGGGGAGCAGACCCCACCTGGAATCCGATCGGCCTGATCTTTGCCCTGGGGTTCGGGGCGACGAGCTGGCCGACCGGAGCGACGATCCTCCTGGTCGTCGAACTGGTTCTGCTCGCCGCTCTCGCCGGGGCCGGATGGTGGGCGCTGCGCCGATTCGGGATCATCGACACGGTCCGGGGCAAGCAGTTCGAAAAACGCATCGACGCCCTCGCCAAGACCATGGTCGATCCGCGGGAGGTCGACGAGGCCGACCCGAAGTACCTCGCCGCCTCCACCGACCGGCTCGCCCCCGCCATCTCGCAGACCCATCCCGGCTATCTCGGTATCCCTCTCGGACACACCGTGGTCGGGGATCGCACGCTGCGCATGACCTGGGAATTCGTGGCGATCGCCTTCGCCGGCGCCCGCATGGGCAAGTCCGCCTCGTTCGCTATCCCCGCGATCTGCCACGCTCCCGGGGCGGCGCTGGTGGCCTCGAACCGCGGCGATGTGTACTCGCACACCGTCGGCATCCGCCGCGAAACGGGGCGGGTGTGGGTGTTCGATCTGCAAGGGGTGAGCACCGGTAACCGACAAGAACGTGCGAGCTTCTGGTTCGACCCGCTGCGCACCGTCACCGACCTGCCTTCTGCTGCGGCGGTGTGCGGCTACTTCATCTCCGCCGCCACCGACGCAGGCGCCCGCGTCGATGCCTACTTCGACGGCAACGCCCGCGACCTGTTCGCCTCCTACATGCTCGCCGCAGCCCTGGCCGGCGGCGACATCCGGCACGTAGTCGAGTGGCTGACCAACACCCAATCGCAGATTCCTCCCACAGTCCTTGAACAGAACGGCTACCCGGATCTCGCCCGCACGATGCGCGGCAAGCAGGCCGTCAACGCCAAACAACGCGACGGCTTCTACGACATGGCCCGCCGCTTCCTCGCTCCGCTCGACGAGCCTCGATATGCCGAAGCGGTCCTGCCGAACCGGCGGGTGGTGATCGGCACCGACCAGTCCGGCAGGGTCACCATCA
>NZ_JAIFKB010000030.1:0-24460 GCF_019641445.1 Rhodococcus sp. DMU2021 | reverse complement strand
TGTCCGTCGGCCTGCTGCGCCCTCCGGTGAAAAGTCCCGGCATCATCGTCGAGCTGCTCCGTCATGAACCACTCTTGGTCGCCTTACCGGTACAACATCCTCGTGCCATCGCCACTGCGGTCGATCTGCGCGACCTCACCGCGGAGGCCTTCATCGGCTACTGCGACCCCTCCACCATGCACGATGCCCTGATCGCCGCGTGCGAACAGGTAGGCTTCGTCCCTTCCGTTCGCCAACAGGTAGCCGAGACCTCCACCCTGGTTGCCCTCGTCGCTGCAGGCCTCGGCGTCGCACTCGTACCGGAATCGGTACGCCATCTACGCATGAACGGAGTTACCTACCGTCCATTGAGGACCCCGACGATGACCGTGCCCCTGGCGTTGGCCTACCGCGAAGACACCATCGGCCCCCTCATCCGCCGCTACCTCGACACCGCTCGCACAGTCCTGCGCAGTAAGAAGCTCCTCGATCCAATCCCTCACGTCGACACCTTCGGCCAGTACATCGACACGCTCTGAAATCGACTCGACGCTCCGGTGGTGCCTTTACGGCATTGCGACGCCCGCTCCCCCGGCCGATAGGCGCTCTTATGTCAACCCCGATCCTGTCATCAATGCAGGTCGAGCGACCCACGAATGAACTGCATCGACAGCTCGATGCGCGCCGCAACGGCACGAGCGCGGGAAATGCCGGGTGCTTCGATCCGATGAGCGCCTCACCCGGACGGCTGGCGTCGCGCCAGCACGTCAGAGGTCCGAATCCCCGGTCCGCACCCGATACTTGCGGTTTTCGTAGCTGTCGTTGCGGTAGTGCTGGTGGAAGCAGCGCACCGGTGGATAGAGAAAGGCCGTCCACATCGATGACCCCGTCTCGGGGACAGCTGAACGTCCAACGGATTCCTTCCACCCCCTCGTCGTACCGGAAACCGGGTGTGTCGAACAACTCCGTGTGCCCCCGTTCTCTCTCAAGAACCAGGTGACCTGCTCGCCGCAGCACTCGCATGTGACCGCATTCGGCACCCTGCCGTGACGGTCGGGGACAGCGCGTTCGTCAGACACAGCGTGCGTGGTGCCACGCGATTCCGTCCCCGTGTCCGCGGAGATGTGCCGGGAGGTGGCATGGCCGGGCACCGCACTCACCCGCAGCAGCGGTCGATACAATCCGGCATGCCCACCGCTGCGCCCTTGCCGGGTCCTGAGCTTCGGATCGTGCTCAACGACGCCGCTCCTCCCGAACTCCGCGAGGTCGGGAAGGCGTACTGGACGCTGGTAGGACTCGATGCGGAAACAGGCGAACCACGATGGGAACACCGAGTCAGCGATCTTCCCTACGACACCTGGTCGGGCAGTGCACACTACGTCGCCGCAGCCGCCGCCACGGTGACTCTTCCCGACTATGTCTGTGCAGCATGTGCCGGCGACTTGATCCTGACGTCCCGGCAAGCACTCGCCGACGCCCTGGTCGGCAAGTCGGTCCGGTGCCGCACCTGTCAACCGCGCATCGACGAGCACGCAGCCCGGATCCTCGATCCCCGTTCACTCGACACACGCGCTCAACGCGCAACGAAGGCACTGGAACAACGCGCCACACAGCAGGCCGAACGCGACCGTGAGGACGCCCGACGGGCCGTCATCGCCGAGCGTTACCCGGTCGAACCGGAAGATCAGGACCAACTCATCGCCAGTGCCCCACTTCTGGCGAAGCTGGGCGCACTGGCGGTACTGCACGCCGTCGGAGACAAGAAGGGGCTGATCTACCCGATCGACACCGACGATCAGCGCATCGCACCGACGGCGACGCTCGGCGCCGAGCTGTTCCGCGCTGCCTGGCATCACGGGCTGCTCAAGATCCATCCCTCGTCACCGACCACCGCATTCATCTGGAACGACGACACCACCTTGTCCGGCAGCCTCTACCCCGGACTAGCGAAGTTCTTCATGCCCGGCGACGGCCCTGTCGACACACGACTGGCGAGCTTCGCCGACCGGCTCCGTGCCGGGCTCGACGTGACCGCGATGTGGTCGACCGAGCGGGCCGAGCTCGCGAGTCTGGCGCAGCGTCTGATCGCGGAGGAGGCCGGCCGGTACTTCGCCTTCAAACTGCGTGAACACCGGTTGCCGGACCTGACCGAGACCCACGAAGAAGCGCTGCGCACGGCCACGAGGCGCGGCGCCGGTCTGTTTCCGCTCGGGCATCTGTACCGGATGGCGTGGACTTCGGCCCGCGATGCCTCCAGCGCCTATCAACGCCATACCGGGATGCCGAAAGAAAAGTCGATCACCCACGGACTCAACCAGTTCGAGGGGCGGATCCAAGCGGCATCGGAAGATCCGGGCGCGCTGCCCGAACCGTTCGGGGAGGACAAGCACGCTGTTGCCCTCTCAGCGATCACTCGCATCGTCTTTCACACCCTGTTGGGTCTGGATCCGATGCGCGCAGGCCCGGCCGAGATCGCCGATGCGCTGACCGGATCGCCTGAGGCCGAACTGCTCCGCCAATGCGACGAGTCTATTCCCGACCGCACCGAATTGATGGCGTGGCTTCGGACCTCGACCGATCAATGGGACGGGAGTGAGTTCCGGATGATCCTCGGGGTTCTCGACCAGTGGACGCCGCATCTGTGCGCGCCGGGCTGCGCCCACGCACACATCGGCTCCATCGCCGGCGAATGTGCCCGCATCTACGACCGCATCGTCTCGCGCGTCGACGAGACCGATGCGGCCATCCTGACTGCTGAAGCTACCGCTATCGCCAATGTTGTCCACGAAGGGGTGCGCAGCGGTGACGCCGTGCTCACCGCCGTGGTCGAAACGCTGCAGGCGCGCCGAGCACAGAGATCGGACGAACTGTGAGGCCGCCGCGGCCGGATCGTCGGCTACCGGTCGCGGTACGTCACGGACGTCGGGCGAGAACCGCGGAAACGTCGCTGTGCGCGGTGAAGTGGTCGAAGGCTTCGGGGCGGAGCAGGCGCATGGCGAAGACCAGCTGACGACGCCGGGCCTCGGGTGCGTCGAGGATGGGTTCGTGATGGGCGACCCGATTACGGAACTCGCGTAGATCACCCAAGGTGTGGTGGATCTTCGCGCGGTCGGTGTTCGGCGGGAACGCCTTGTGCAGGTACGGCACCCACAGGGTCTTTTCGTGGATGTCGGAGGTCATGTAGGTCCAGAACCCGAACATCAGCTCGGCGACGATCTTGCCGGAGCTGGGGTGCTCGCCGGCTGCCCGACGGGCTTGGCCGATCTTGTTGATCGGGACACGGTTGGCGTCTTTGACCTTGCCGGTGCCGGGATCGGTGCGCAGATGCTCGGGGAACAACCGGCGGGCGGTGGCCTTGTCCGTCCAGTGTTTGTCGCCGGCGACGGTGGCGTCGACGAGCTGGGTGTCGTAGGCATTGCGCAGGGCGACTTCGAAGTGATTGAGGTCGTGGAGGAAGGCCGCGCTGAGCTTGGCGTTCCACTCGTACAGCGCCAACGCCCGGGTGCGGTCACCGCCGGATTTGCGCACGTAGAGCGCGAATCGTTCGCTGCTGAGCCACCGCTCGATCCAGGCGTCACCGCTGGTTGCCAACCGTCCTCCTCCGCCGATACACTCGGGGCATCGTAAGCCGTCGATGACCGCTGGTGTATCCATGTCGCTTCGGCTCAGGTGTGGAAGCCCCAGTATTCAGCCTCGCTGACCTGGGGCTTTCCTGTTTCTTCTTCTGCCGCACCCCCTGCGGACACCGAACCGACCGGGCGTCGACGCCGTCGTCATCGCGCCCGACATCACGTATTGTCGCCGGCTGGACGAAACGCACAGTCGACTCACCGTAGCGATGGTGAGCACCGGTAACGTCTATCTCCGAACATCACAGGACAACGGGGACGGCCCCGGTGAGCGCAGGGGATGCCCCGACATGCGTGCGAGCGGCGACCTTGGAGCACTGCGTGTCTTGTAGGTGCTCGTGGTACATCCGGACCGCCCGTTCGCGGGTCTCGGCGTCGAGCTTTCGTGGTGCTGCCATGGGTTCCAGTCTTCCTTGTTGGATCGGAACCCTCCGACAGATCCAGGGAGGTTCACCCACCCGCGGATAAAGTGGTGGCCGCGTTGATGCTCGGTTTCTGGACCGCGCTGCTTCGAGCACCACGGGATGTCGACCACGAAGCGACCTTGTGGACACCGGCGCTGGACGGGTGCTTCAACGGCGCTCGACAGCCATCCGCAGCGGTATGGACGATGGCCCAGGCGCAGAAGAGATGCCAGCGCCTGAACTGGGCGCGAAACCGCGTCAATCATTGCGAGAGCGTGGTGTTCGGGTTTCCTCAGCCCGGTCAGGCGCAGGGCATTCAACTTCGTCGCAGTCCGGCCGGCATCATCGAAGACTGCCGAGTTGTCGTCGGCCGCTTCTCCGGCGAGGTCGAGGCGTGGATGCGTGCCTCGACCGCAGTCGACCAGCTGGTTGCCCATCCTTTGGCTCAGCAGGCCCTGACCTACAACGCGAGCCAGTCGGGTCGGAAGATCGTGTAGAGAAGTGCAGCCGAACCCTTATTCGCGCCGGACGCCGGCTCTCGAGTCGTGGGCTTAATTGTCTCATGGGGTGGTGGTGAAACCTGCCGACCTCAGGTCTCGCTTCGCGTCCTCGACGAAGTGGTCGACTTGCTGCGTGAGGGTGGCCCTGAAACTCGTCACATCGCGTTGAGCCGTCGGGGGAGCCTGGCTTGGGTGTGGGCTGGAATGTCCGGGCGGTGGCGAGGTTGTCGAATGTCTCGCCGAGGATCCGTCGGTTCCCCCGGGCGTGCATCGGTCCGCTCTGGTCCCAGCGACTCGAGACATTACGAAGCTCATTCGGGTACAGCACGTTCGCGTGCGTAGGCGATGAGGCTCAGGTCAGTCGAGTCCGAGGTCTTCGGACAGCGCAGTGAGGTTGTCAGCAGCGCGCCGCGCATTGTCCTGCTTGGTGCGGAGCGAGGACGCCAGGATCCGGCGATGTCGGCCTACCGGCCGGTACCGGATCAGGCTCTGACCGAAGAGTTTGGTCATGTGAGGGCGCGACGTATCGAGCAGCTCGCGGCCTGCAGTGTTACCGCCGCGCCAGATCGTATCGCCGCCGGGTCCGACCGGCGGTGATACCTGCTTGGACCGGGGTTTGCCCCGAGCGGGGTCCCCGTCGCTTCTTGGCTGTCGTCGACACAATGTGTAATTTGGTGTTACCGAAGGTATTTGAGTAGTGTCGGCGCGTCGAAGCAAGCCGCCCCGCCGGGGAGGACGGGGTGTTGTTTCGGCCTCTCGTCCTCTTCGTTGTCGGAACCTCGCCCCCGCTGTTCCGAGTCGCCGCGCGGCCGTGTTCTGTGTCGCTGCGCGAACGCTGAGGACGGGAATCCCGGTTCGCCGCTATGCGGCGAACCGTCGCCGCCCCTGTCGGCGACGGTACGGGACCGTTGGTGCCCGCCTCGACAATGCTTTCTGCGGGCACCAACGGCCGTGCCGATTCGGCGCCCGATGTCGCGTGAACACCCGCGCACAAGTGAATATGCCCGCGTACAAGAGTTTTCGTTTCACATTTCCGCTGATGGGTGCGTGTCATCGCCGAGCCGAACCCGGCGACTCATCGCAGCTTCGGACGCTGCACCGGAGGAAGGCGCTCGAGCAGAAACGACAAGTCCGCCAGGCAGGCGTTCCAAAAATAGATGTTCAGCAACGCGGAGAAGCCCGAGGGATCGGGGCTGTCACAGGCCGGAAGCTCGGCCTCGATCGCGTCGGCAGGACGATCGAGATCGTTGCTGATCACCGCCGAAGGGAGCCCCATCGGGGTGCGTCCGCATTCGGGTGAGGTCAACAGTTCGCCGCTGTGCAGGTCGACGCAGATCGGCTCGGGTGCGTCAGTGCCGGAGGCGATGTGCACACACGTGTATACCCGCCCGCCTTCGGATTTCACGGCGCGCCATGCTGCGGATTCGGCGCTGTCGACACGATCGAGCCAGCCAAGACGATGCTCGACGAACTCGACGAACTGCGCCGCATCGAACGCCGACCCGGTAGCCGGGTCGGGCCTGGCCACGGCCGGATGACTTGTGGGTGCAGCGGTGCGCCGGTGATCGACATTCGAACGTCCCGGCCGCGATGGCGACCGTTCGGTTGACGCCGCGGTCGGACTCGTCCCGGCGCGAGGACGGTGTTTCGACGGCGATTCTCCGCGACCCGGGCCCGGCGAGGTCATCGTGCATCTGCTCCTTCATTGCGAGTTCCCGCCGAATGATCGTGCATACGACCTCCTATCGTTACCGCACTGTGGCGTATCGATCCGACGCGTCGGATCACCCATCTCCTGGGACTGCGGGAAGGCGATCGTTCCCGAGGTCGGCGCTTGCAGGTGCAGACGGGTCGTATCGTGGTGTTCGGCCGCGGCCGCGGCTGTCGCCGTGGGTGGTCCACTGCAGTGACGACAATCCAAGATCAGGTGGATGTTACTTCGATTTCCTGTTATCCAGATTGACGTTCAATCAACGGTTTTCGGATTTGCCGCTAGGTTTTTCAATGTTAAGGTAGCGCCCGCGGATCATCTTTCACCGAGGAGTGACTATGCGGGTATCCCTGTCGACTGTCGGCGCATCGTTTGGGGCGGTGGGACTTACAGCGGCCACGGTGTTGCTCTCGCCTGCGGTCGCCTCCGCTCAGGAGGACACCACGACGACCTTCGCTGTCACGGCAGGGGTGTTGAGCATCTCCGTTGCGGGCACGGCCGATCTCGGAGCCGTCGCTACCGGAGCGCAGGAGGTGTCCGGCTCGTTGGGAAATGTCACCGTCACCGATGAACGGGGAAGCCAGGCCGGCTGGGGTGCCCAGGTGTCGTCGTCGGCGTTCTCCTTAGCCCGGATGCACCGATTCGCTGGCCTGATCGCAGCGAGTTTCGTTGGGTGGCATGGGACGGTGTGTGGGCATGGTTGAGCATCCGACCTCTCGTGTCGGGTTGTTCCACTGGGGCTTTCGCGTTGAGGGTGGGCAGATGTCCTGGGCGTTAGGCGACGATCGGGTGTGCGCGACCGAAGGTGTTGTCGAACAAGTTGTGCCACGCTGTTTCCCACGGCCAGTTCTGCGGGAGGTGCAGCGTCAACCGTCTCGCCGAGGAGGCGACGCGGGCGGGGACCGAGACAATGGTGCGGCGGAGGGTGCCGGTCGTCGCTTTCGTCAGTTTGGGATCGCTGGTGAGGGTCCCGGCGGCGCGGGTGAGGTTGAACGCCATCACCGCGCAGACGAGCCACGCGGCGTTCGCCGGAAACGAGTTCGACGGTAGATGGGCGAGTGCGGAGTTCTTCAGGTCCGCGTGCACCTGCTCGATGATGGCGTGCTGGCGGTGAGTCTTGTCGGCGGCGACGGTATCGAGGTCGTCGGGGTCGGTGGTGGTGAAGAACGCGTGGAACCGCCAGATGTCGAACAACGTGCCCTGACCTTGGTCTTTCTTCGGTCGTAGGTCGGGGATACGCCGCACGACCAACCGTCCCGCAACGTGGTGGGCCTTCTTCTGGGAGGCGAACGCCGTGAACGGGATCTCGGCGACCTCCGCCCGCGAGATCCAGGTGTCGGTGCCCTCGTCGTAGAGGGCGTCGGTGTACTGGATCGGCGTCCACGAGGACTCGTCGTCGCCGATGGAGGCGATCGCACGTTTGATGGTGGAGGTCAGGCGCACGGTCACCGAGACATCGGCGCCGGCGCGGAGCGCGGCCCCGATGGTGGGATAGCCGTAGAAAGCGGAGTCGCCGCGGACCAGGGGCTTCGACGCGCCGTGGCCGTCCGCCCCGCCGGCCTGGGAACGCAGCCGGTCGACGGTGGCCAGCGCATCGGAGACCATCCGGGCGGCCCCGCGTGCGGAGCCGCACGCTCCTCGGCGCAGGCGTTGGCCGACGATCACCGGAGCAGCGGTCTCGGTGGTGACGGTGGCGATGAGGGCGTTGAGTCCGCGCACGCCGGAGTAGCCGTAGCCGGAGCCTTGTTTGCCGTGGCCGTGGACCTCGATGATCGAATCGTCGATATCGACCAGGACTCGCCCGGTGTCGATGCCGGGGACCAGTGGGGTCTTCTCGGCGAGGTTGCCCAGGAACCGCGAGGCGACGGCGTCGAGTTGCCGGACGTGTCCGAAGCTGAACTGGCGAAGAAACGATCCCAGGGTCGACGGTGCATAGGGGCGGTCGAAGACGGTCTCCATCGCCCCGTGCCGCAACAGTGCCAGGTCGGCGATGCTGTCGGCGCCGGCGACCATCCCACCGATCAGGGACCCGACCTTGTAGCCGGCGTGGGCACCTTTGTCGGTCGGCACGCTCAGGTGCTGATCGGCCAGGGTGAGCAGGCCGCTGGCCTGCGCCAACGCCATCACCGGGACCAGCCCCGCGGTCGACATCAGATTCGGGTCGTCGAACCTCGCCGCGGCGACGGGCCGGGTGTGAGATAGTTGCATCTGCGAGATGCCCTCCGGTGTGGTGTGAACTGATCCCTAGACAAGATCGATTCTTCCACTACGGCAGGGCATTTCGTCGTTACGACCCGCTCGCCACCCCAACCGAATCGGTGTATCCGGGCTTAGCGGTCGAAAGCGGGGATACCACCATCGCGGCCACCGAGGTGGACTACGCCCCCGGCGCTGTCACCCCGACCGGGACGGTCACCGCGACACCTGCGGACGCCACCGGGCTCGATACCGCCAAATCCGTCGTGGCCGGCACGGCAGCTCGCGGCAACAACACGGCTTCGTGGGCGCCTACGCTGACCGTGACCTTGCCCAGCGATGCCCTGGCCGGCACGTACACCGGGACGGTGACCACATCTGTGTCCTGATGCCCCTGACCTGGCACCCCGTGTCCTGACGTCGCAGCCCCGCCGGGTGTTGCAGGTCCGCGGCGAAGTTCCGCCCGGACAGACCTCGATGAGAACGAGTTATGAGAACGAGTACACAACGTCGACTCGCTGCGGTGCCGCTCGTGGCCGGTCTCGGGGCGCTCTCGATTGTCGGCGCGCCGCCGACGGCGGCGTCTGCCACTCCCGTCTCGATCACGGTGGAGGCGGGAACCTTGAGTATCTCTGCTCCTACCGTAATGGTGGATCTGGGGACGGTGAGCACCGCGGAGCAGACCGTGATCAGCGGATCATTGGGGTCGGTGGAGGTCGTCGACGAGCGAAACGCCGCCACCGACGCCCAGTGGGTGGCAAGTGTGGTCGCCACCGACTTCGCCACTTCGTCCGGGGGTGTGATCCCGGCAGCGGCAATCGATTACCGCGTCGGGTACATCTCGCACAGTGGTTCCGGGACGTTCACTGCTCTGGATCCGTCGGGTTTGGCGACGACCAGTCCCGTCGTTCGTGGCGCCGATCTTGCCGGCCCCAACTCGGCGTCCTGGTCACCGACGATCACGGTGGCCGTTCCCTCCGAGTCGATGGCCGGAACCTACACCGCCTCGATTACCCATTCGGTCTCGTAGAGACCACGACACGTCGAATTGTGGATTGTGTTCGCCAACGTTCAGTTTGTCCTGTCCCGTCTCGCGGTGGTCCTCACGGTGTTCTCTGCGGTGATGTGTGGGCCGGCGGTTGCGGTGGTCCATGCCCAGGACTCGCAGGCCGCCGATCGCGGCAGTATCGGGATCCGGTTGCTCGAAGCGCCCGCCAACAACCGAGATGATCCCCGGGCCAGGGTGTACATCGTCGACCACCTGGCCCCCGGCGCGACCATCACCCGCCGACTCGAGGTCTCGAACACCACGGACCGGCAGGCCGATATCCGACTGTACGCATCTGCTGCCTCCATCGAACAAGGCCGGTTCACCGGTGCCGCCGGAACGGTCGCCAACGAGCTGACGACCTGGACCACGATCGCTCCCTCCCAGGTCGCCGTACCCCCGGAGTCGACCGCCGAAGTCACTGCGACGATCGCGGTTCCCCGGGATGCTCCTCCAGGAGAGCAGTACGGCGTCATCTGGGCCGAGGTGCGCTCGAAGGGTGGTCCGGAGGCCGGGGTGACGCAGATCAGCCGGGTCGGTATCCGCCTGTACGTCTCGGTCGGGGCCGGCAACCCACCGGCTGCGGACTTCGCCATCGACTCGCTGACCGCGGTGCGCACCGAGGACGGACTTCCGGTCGTGCACGTCAACGTCCGCAACACCGGCGGTCGTGCACTCGACCTGAACGGCGCCCTCCACCTGAGCGACGGTCCAGGTGGGCTCAGTGCCGGGCCCATCCCGATGCACGGCGTCACCACCGTGGGGCCAGGAAGCTCCGGTGCGGTCACCGCTGCTCTCGACCACGAGATACCCCGCGGTCCCTGGCATGCCACGGTCACCCTCGAGAGCGGACTGATCGAACGCACCGCCGAGGCGCCGATCACCTTCCCCGAATCCGGGGAATCCGAATTCGCTGTCTCCAACTCCCGAACCATCCCTCTCATCGGCCTCGCCCTGACAGGATGCATCCTCGCCGTCGGTGCCTTGGTGGTAGCACGACAACGACGAGCGACACGATCAACACGGCACGAGTGAGTGTCGCGCCCGTCCTGCAGCGGTACGGCGAAAACCCTGCAACGGTTACATGCTCTCCTCGTCCGCGCACCGCTCCCCGAAGACAACCACCACCGCAGAGCGGGCCACGCTCCTCGAGTACACCCTGCAACCCCGAGGACCTCGCGGTAGTGTCAATCCGCCCGCACGACGGTCGTTTCGGACAGCTACCGAGGAGCGCAACGCTCAGCGAACCGCTGCCCCAATACCCAATGTGCACGCGAAGAGTTTCTCCGCTCCGTGCGATGACCCAGAGCGCACACGCCCCGATCAGCGAGGTCTCGATGACCGAATCTACAACCAACGGTGACGGCGACGAGGCGTGCTCGATCCCGCTCGGCGATCGCCACCACCTTCCAGGCCGACAGGTGACGGATCGCCCACACCGTCGAGCTGCGCCGAAGGCACCTGCGCCGGTCCGGCTCGACTCGACCTCGGTCCGATCCGGCAGGCAGGTCACCGCCGAGCGCCGCAGAATCAACTGGTGGATCGTCTCGGGAGTGATCGCGGTCCTACTGGCCGCCGGGGTGACCGTAGCCGGAGTGATCTCCATTCAGACTCGCCCCGCCAGCACCTACGAATCGGTATACATCCCGCAGGATTCTCGGCAACCGGCACCGCGCTGACAAACACCGGAGCACCCGCCCGGGCCGTGTCCACGGTCGAACACCCGCCGACGACGATGGCAACCGGAACAACCCTGGCCAATACAGGGCTGGGACAGTGGTTCCGTCGGCGCGGCGACGGACACAGCCGCGCCGACGGAACGTTCCGGCACACAGGGGACAGCGCCGGAACACATGCCGATGCTCGTGGGGCAGGCACCGACACACCTGCGCCCCACCGTCGTGTCGACACCGGTCGGGGGGGGGGGGGGACGGACCGCCGACCCGCGGCAGGGCGCACATTCAGGCGACACTCACCACGAGCATCACGCCGAACTTCGAGGACATTACCTCGATTGGTGAAGAACAGCAACATAATTCGGAACATCATCTCCGAGCGTGAAGCCAATCGCATTGCCTCACCGAAAAAGACGCCACGAATACAGCTTACGACCTCGTATCACGATGACGTTCGGCCGTATTCGCACTCCGTCGACGGTGGCACACTGCACACCTCGATTACGCCGAGGGCTGCCACCCACGCGGTGAAGGATGGGACCGATGACGAGATCGTGGCCGCTGTGCCGCACCCACGTCGCCGAGCAGAGACGTTTCGTCGCACCGACGGCAGTCCGACAGCTGCCGGCCGGGGCGATGCGGGGTCGATCGCGCTCCTCACATACGCCCTCGAGGTGTATACCTACACGCAGAGCCGGCGACAGCAAACAAACTCAGTTCGAGCCTTCGCGGTACACGCTGACAGGGACCACCGGTCCCCTCCCCTGCACGGTTGCCAAGGCTCCCGCCGTCGAGTGCACCTGCACTGCGGCAGGGTTTTCCGATTCGGTCGTCGCTCCGCCACACGCGTGTAACGCTGGATGAGGCCGGGTCGGGTGCGCCCCCGCAGGGGGCAGCGCAGCCGCGTCGGCCTTCACGCATCGAGTCCCGCGCCAAAGCCGGTTCCTCGATCCCGAAGCGAACCCCGGATCCACGTCCTTCAGAGCCGACGTAAGGGCGGGAGGCATCACCGGCTGAGCATGACAACCGACAATTACGTCTGCGACCGGATGCACATACTCGTCAGAACGCTCCACAGTCGACTGCCGTCACGTAGGTCGGGATTCGGCATGCAGTTCGAGACAGCGCGTGGATCGCGCGCAGATCCGCGATGCGCGGGACCGGTCAACCACCGGCGTCGATGGTGCACAGAATTGTCACCGTCGGATAAGAAGGCCGATGCTCATCTGGAACTGAAACCAGACGAAGTGCCCTCTGGCCCCGGCACCACCTGATCGAGTGTTTTCGATAGGGCGTGGAGCAGATACCTCACTGTCCTTCCAACACCCCCATCAGATCCTCGAGCAGTGCCTCGGTGCGGGCTTCGATCTCGTCGAAGGCATCGGCGAGGCCTTCGAGTGCCTCGTGATCGCGGCGGCGGGCGTTGGCGCCGCGATCGTAGTAGTCGGGGTCGAGAATAATGTCGGGCTCGGCCCGGGCGTCGACATCATCCCGTGGGGGAACAGGCAGCACCCGCCGCACCGGTGCCCGGCCGGACAGGTGCGCCCGCACCAGTGTCGATATCGACTGCGGGGTCATCGATTGCGCGTGCGGGAGGTGTCCCCAGCGGTCGATCGGACACAGCAACGGTTGGCGGGCCTGTTCCGCATCGAGTGCGTCGGTGATGATCTCGATGGGGTTGGTGAGGTGGTGGCGCAGCAGATGCGTTCCGGGATACAGGTCGAGAAACGCCTGAATCTCCGCCCACCGGTGATAGATCGCGGCGGCAGGGTTATCCCCGGTCTCAAGATCCGGTGGAAGCCGAATGCGTTCACCCGCCGAGGTGGTAACCACCAGAGCGTTTCCCTCAACACGAACATCGCGGCGGCGGAGCCGGACGATGTCGGTGAAGCTCATGCCGGCAGCGGCCAGGACCAGGAGTAAGGCGTCGCGACGGCCGAACAGTCCACTCGGCCAGCCGGTGCTGGGTAGCTCGGCCGCTCTGTGCAGCAGCAGGCGTCCGAGCCGGTCGAGACGCGAAGCGCGGGTGGTGTCGAGGTGCCGGCGCACCGTCTCGGTCCGCCCCGGCGGCGGATAGCCGTGCCCGGTGTGCACGGCATTGATCGCCGACAACCGGCGGCGCTGCGTCGCAGGCGCAGCCGGGTGCTCGTGCAGGAACAGCGCTAGGGTCTCGGGTGCGGCGGGAATCGGTCGGTGGTCGGCGGCAGCGCACCAGTCGGCGAACAGCGCCCAGTCGTGCCGGTAGCGGGCCGGGATGCGTAGGCCGAGGTCACCATCGTGAACATCGTTGCGGCGGATGTCTTCTCGTTCGGTGCGGGTCATCGCGCTCAGAGTCCAAGGTTGGTGACGGCGTTGCCGATGAGCGGGGCGTGTTCGCGGGCGTAGGTTTCGAGCATGGCGGGGGTGCTGTGCCCGGTCTGGCGCATGATCGCGTGCGCGGAGGCGCCGTTGCGGAAGGCCTGGGTGACGAACCCGGCCCGCAGCGAATGCCCACCGAGCTGCTGGACGATCTCGGGGTCGTAGCCGGCCTGCTCGGCCCGGCGGCGGATCGCCTGGTGCACGGCCGCCCCCGACAGGGCGGTGTCGGAGAGGTTGCCGTTCTTGCGGATCGACCGCAACCACGGCGAGGACGGCACCATCCGTGGCCGCGACCCGCGGCACACGTGCGCCGCGAACGGTTCCGCGTTCCGGAGCAGGCGGATGACCGCGGGCCGGCCCCCGGAGTCGAAGGCGGCGACGACCTGCGCCCACCGCAGCCACGCACACGGCGGACAACTCGCATGACTGTGCGTGAACGGCAGCGCCCGGATACTCCCCCGCCCCTCCTGATCGGTCTTCGATTTCCGGAGGCGGATGTGCAAACCGTCGCGCCGGTGCAGCGACACGTCACTGCAGGTCAAGGCGACGAGCTCGCTGCGCCGGAACGCTCCGGCGAAGCCGAGCAGCAAGATCGCACTGTCGCGGCGTTCGAGGACCTCCGCGGCCCAACTGCCACTGTCGGCCCGCGCACGCTCGACGATGGTGACGATGTCGGCGGTGAGCAACGGTGCCCGCGGCGTGCGGGGCCGCTCCCCCGCCGCCGCGTAGTCCCGGCGAATCCCGGACAGGGTCGCGGTGACCAGCTCGTCCGCCCCGGGAGCGGGATGACCGGCGCGGCGGTGGTGGTAACCGATCCCGGCGACCCAGCGGGCCAACGTCGAGGGTGAGTAGGCCCGCTCCCCCACTTCCGTCACGGTGGCGGCGGCGTCGAGGAGGTAGGCGGCGACCGTCAAGGGATGCGCCGGCAACGCGGCGTGACCTTCGCGCTGGCACCAGGCGGTGAAGCGGGTCCAGTCGGCGGCGTAGTTGCGGCGGGTCGACTCGGACCGCGAGCGCGCCGCTGTCCCGGCGACCTGCGTGAGGGTCTCGACCGGCAGAGCTGGCACGGACGGTGCGGCGGGCTCCGCGGCGGTCGACACGGAGGCGTCGGAGGGGTCCGGATGGCGCATCAGCAGGTCGTCGGGCACGAACCGGGAGCCTACCGGCCACTTCGGACAGGTTTCCACCGGAAAACGCGCTCAGCAGGGGTTTTGACGGTGATGGTGCGCTAATGGCAATTAGCAGCATCAATGCCGTACAAACTATGAGTGACACACCCGAGCACGCCCGATTTATACCATTCATACGTTTCAGCTTGTTGTCGAGATGCAGCGAAGACTAGCGAGATGAGCGAGGCAGATTAACTGGGCCGACTAGCGCCTTGATAATACTTCTGAGCTGCGGTTTCCCGGAATGAAACCTTGACTGGCGCTCTCGTCTCACCGAGCCTCTGTCGATAGTGCCCCGTGGAGTGGTGGACTTCGGATCGGCTCTGCAGCACACGTAGCGATCAACGAGTCATGCTGAATACTATGCTGTTTCGTTCGATCCGGTCAACGACAACGCCGGTTCGGTAGCGTGCTCTTTGGCGGCGATCACCGCACGGAGCTCGTCCATGCTCACATCCGAGACATAGCGGCGGGTGACCTGCCACTCGTCGTGCTGCTCGATGACCACCGCGGTCGCCAGGCGTAGAAACGCCGCCGGGTTCGGGAAGATCTCCACCACGTCGGCTCGACGCTTGATCTCCTTGTTCAACCGCTCAATCGGATTATTCGACCACACCTTCTGCCAATGCGCCTTCGGAAACGCGGTGAACGCCAACACATCATACTTCGCCGACTCCATCAACGCCGCGACCTTCGGAAACGACCCGGCGAACGTGTCGGTGACCTGATCCCACTGCGCAGCGACCTCGACGGGGTCGGTATGCGCGAAGATCGTCTTGACCGCCGCCATCACCGGCGGCACATGCTTCGCCCCGACCGTAGCCCGGATGTTGCGCATGAAATGCACCCGGCACCGCTGCCACGCCGAACCCGCGAACTGCTGCGCGATAGCTGCTTTCAACCCGCTGTGTGCATCGGAGATCACCAGATGCACCCCGGATAGCCCCCGGCCCCGCAAACCGATGAGGAACTCCCTCCAGAACTCGTAGGATTCGCTGTCGCCGACGGCGGTGCCGAGCACCTCGCGGCTCCCGTCGATCGACACCCCGGTCGCGACCACCAGTGCTTGGGAGACCACGTGCGCACCGATGCGGACCTTGCAGAAGGTGGCGTCGAGGAACACGTACGGAAAGCTCGTGTGCGTCAGCGTCCGCTCCCGGAACCGGGCGATCTCGGTATCGAGGCCGGCGCAGATCCGTGAGACCTCCGACTTCGAGATCCCGGATTCGACCCCCAACGCACCGACCAGGTCATCGACGCTGCGGGTGGAGACGCCGTGCACATACGCTTCCATCACCACCGCATACAGCGCCTTGTCGATCCGCCGACGCCGTTCGAGCAAGGAGGGGAAGAATGACCCGGACCGCAGCTTGGGAATCTTCACCTCGACATCACCGCTGGTGGTCGACACCGTCTTCGTGCGATGCCCGTTGCGATGGGTGGTGCGCTGCTCGGTGCGTTCGTAGCGGCCGGCGCCGAGTTTGTCGGTGGCTTCGGCTTCGATCAGGGCCTGCAGGCCGGTGCGGATCAGTTCGGCGAACACGCTGGCGGTGTCGGCGCCCTTGAGCGCGTCGAGCTGGGCGAGCAGTGCAGAATGATCGTGGGTCATCGCGTAGCTGCTTTCTGTGAGTCACTGTGAGAGGTAACTCGTTGATCACTACGCGATGGTCCACCCTCGGTGAGGGATCGACACGCCGTGGACCTGCCTGGATGCCCTCAGCCGATTCCCACCACTCCCCGGGACTTACCCCCTCTGTCAATCTGTAGCGGCGTATCCTGTCAATCTTCACTGCATCTCGACATGTAGGTTCTCTGGGAACATGTCATTTTCCAAGGTTCCTATCACTCGGGCGGGCACTATAAAAGTGCCCGGAACCTGCGAGGTTGAGGTCGGGTACGCGCAGGATCCAGGCGATCCTGTCCCGACGCCCCTCGTTGCGGCAGATCCCCATTGGATGGTCCTTGGTACTGCTGGCACGGAGAATCCGCACTATGCACCGACCAGCAGCCTTTGAACACGTTCGCCAATGTCACAGGCCGCAGTCGTCGGGTAGTTCGCGTCCAGTCGCGTCGAGCAATACCAGTCGTTGCACACCGACGCCGGGCGACAACACCCGGGCGGCGATGTGCGCACCGTATCGGGCCGGATCACCGAACAGGGCGAGTCGCTCGTCCTGGCTGAGCGATACGTCTGCGGTTGCTGTCCGCAGTGGCCGGTGAGCTGATTAGGCAGGTTCGGGGTCAATGCCTCCGGAGAAGGAAGTGCTACGACTGTGAACGAGGTAGCGGTGGATGGTCTGAGCCGCGTTGGCGAGAGTGTCGGCTTGCTTCTGATCAAGTCGCTCACTGGTCAGAGCCTGTAGCACTAATGAGGTCAGAGCGTTTTCTGCGATCACCGGGAAGGCCCGTTCTCCGTCTCGAAATTCGGGACCGGTGTTCGTAGCGGCTTGTTTTCGTTCTTGTCGGACCGCGTTGTACCGTTCTGCAGGAAGCCGCTTGTCTATTTCTTCCTCTGCCCGAGTCACTCGCTCAAGGAGCGATTGATCTACGGTCTTTCGCCGAGTCACTGAACTGGCACGTTGGCAGAAATCTCGTGCGGTAGTAAGTAGACGGTCTGCGGGAATTGGGAACTTAGGAAGCATAGTGCCGTCTTGTACTTCAATGTCGTGGACTGCCACCGCGTACCTGGCCAAGGCCAACGCATGGAGTGCGCTATGCTCGTATACCCGCAGGAAGGTCCATGCCTTCAGCGGTTTAATAGCGGCGTACAGGCTTTGAGCCGGGGGAATGCGAAGTTTTCTGCCACCGATATGCACCACTACCGCCGAAGGGTTGCTGTCGATTTTCTCGTATTCCCTGAGCAACGCATCATTCATTGTTTTCAGCTTGATCAGAGCTTCGGCGTCTGCCCGTGCGTCGCGACCACGCTCATCGTCTGCGTAGAGCTGGAGTAGTTGTTCTACCAAATCGGGAATGTCATTTCCGTCAGGAAAATATTGGTCAATCAGCTGCTGATAGGAAGGATGGGTGGAGAAGGCCCAGTCAACAGCGCACAGACGTTGCACGATGCTGGTTAGGTCATGGTACCGAACGCGGTCGTTTGCGTCGGTTCCGATACCGGGTTTCTCAGTCACTAAGAATCGAGCAACGTCTCGTAGGCTGGCGATTGATTCCTCGCGGTCGTTACGTATCAGAGCGGATGCGCGTTCGGCGTGAAATCGAGCAACCCTTGCTGTTATGGGTAAGCGCAATGAGCGCGCCAACTCCGCTTCACGTCGCTTCCAGGTCTCGACCAGATACAAGAACCGGTCGGTCTTGTTCAGATCATTTATGTATACGCGAGAACGTCGGACTGCTGCCCAGGCAGCGGCTCGTGCGCAGAGCATCTGCTCATGTCGAAGGCGCCTCGAACGGGATCGGCTCGGGCTGCTTTCTGCGACTTTGTAGCCAGTTTCGGCAACCTTGTATGCCTGACGCAGGATCTTGTCTGATTGCCCCGAGGTTCGCAGTAACTTTTCCGCAAGATGTTGCGCAAGAATCACCTGCTCCGCGTCGTCGCTGTATCTCCTTGCCCTTTCGAGCGCTCGCTCAAGGACTTCGATGCTGGAGTCAGCATTCCACACCCTCGCATAGGGATCCCCGGCCGGCTTCTTGGCCGTGATCAAGTATGACTCCAGCGCTGAAGGAACCGGACGGTCAAGGGAAACAAGATGCGATCGGGTGCGCTCAAGAGCTTCGTCCACCGATGAAAATTTCCGGTACAGGTTTGCGCGACTGTGTGCAAGCGGGCTCTCCCCCTTAGGCGCTCGCACCTCGTCGTTATAGGACGAGATCCACTCACTCAGTTCGCGCATGGAGATGCCTCGGTGAGGTGCCGATATCCGCTCCATGCACCATGCAATCGCCTCAAAGTAGTCGTTCATCATGTCCCTTTCGCCTTCTGTCGTCCCCGCACCGTCTCTTTGAGACATTGTCTCATGAGAATTTGACTGTATTAATGTCTCATGAGACATGTCTCATTCAAACATAGCGTCCTACCTCAGGTTATGTATTGACATCGCGAACAACTGCGGGTTTTATATGGACTATCGGTCTTATCCATCTGGCAAACAGGCGGGATGGGCAGAGAGTTCCAGGCCGATCGCTCCCACAGGAGGAAAAATGAAGACGAGTATGCGACAAGCAATCGCTGGTATAGCGGGTGGCCTTGCGCTGGTAGGTGGGCTTCTGGTCGGGACCGCTGGAGAAGCATCGGCCGCGCCGACTGCGAAGCAGTGGACCAACTGTGGACCCCACACCTGCACCACCTACTTCACCAAGGACCAGACCAAGGCATTCGCCAACTACCTCGAAGGCGTGGCCGGAACAACAGGGAAGGTCAGCGAAGCGATCTTCTGTGGCGCGGTCGGAGGGCTATTCGGGAAGGCGGCCGGTGTGACTGCTAGCGGAGTGTGCGGAGTCGTCGGATTCCCGCAGTACGGGCCTTCCGCGTGGGCGGATGCCGCGAGTAAGGCAGCTTCCGCCAACGGTTGCCTCCAGGTGGAAAAGCCCCGCAAGGGGGTCGGCCTCCTCAAGCCGGGTTACACCACGCACCCGTCGTACTGCCGGGGATAACCTTGCACGAGATCCGCACGGCCACGGCTTCTTAGAGGGCCAGAGTTAGATGTTCAGGCAAAGGGGTCCGTGTCGATGGCTGACACGGACCCCTTTCGTGTGTCGGCGACAAGCTTGGGTATCGATTCGGCGGTGGTGGGCGAGTGTGCTTGTTCCAACTCTTCCTCCGGCGATGTGCACAATGCGAGCTGTCGACACGAGCCCGATTTAGAAGAGGATGCTCTGCTGGTCGCCGGGACGGTCACCTTCCCCGTTCCGCCGATCGCGGACTCGCGATCCCACAACAAGGTCTTGGTGACCTTGCCGACCTGCGAGATCAGCGCCCACATTCCCGACAGGATGTCCCCGCCCTGCCGCGACGGGATCATCGTGGCGGTGATGAACCTCGAGTACGCCAGCGTCATCACCAGCACCGGTGGCACCCGTTCCTGACCCGGGTGCCACCGGGATCCTCGTCTCCGGAAACCCTCCCCAAGCACTGCGTGCAGGGTGGTGCCCCCAGATCGCACTGGGGTGAGCCGGCCCGGCTCGTAGGACACCCGATCCACCGGATCGACCCCGACATATTCCGGCCGAATGACGCGGATCCAGTCTTTGAGGGTGGTCATCGAATGCTCCCACCTGATCCGTTCGGCGATCACCGTCGCCGGCATTCGCGGGAACTCCGCCAGCAGCTGCCGCACCTGCGGTTCGACCGCGTCCGCCAGTGACCCCCGCGGTTTTCGTTTACGCGTCGGTGGCCCGTCGGCTCGCAGCGCCGCCCGCACCGTATTGCGGGCGATCCCCATCCGCCGAGCGATCTCCTTGATCGGCAACCCCTCGCTGCGATGCAGTCGACGGATCTCTGCCCAATCCTCCACTGATCTCACCCCTCCAGCATCGGAGAGGGATCAGTTCCAATCCGTCGCTATGGGGTCATTCTCAGGCCGTCGTCGACAATCGTGTGCCGATCGCTGTTCCAGCGATTTACCGAATCCTGCACTTATGTTGTGTCCTTAGATCCGCCGGGCTACAGATGCCCGCGCTTCCAGTCGGATAGTTCGCGAGAGTGATTCCTGATGATCTTCTCTGCGATCGAAGCGAACGCCTCTTCGAGGGTGGCCTCATCGTCCTGGTATCCCGTGCCCCGGACCACAAATCGCGGCTGCTGATCACCATGCTGCCATTCCACCGCGAACTTGAACGCATCGATGCTCTCGTCATGCAGCAACCCGTGCTCATCTGGCGTGTAAACGTTCCTTACGCGAGGTGAGCTGCCATACGAAGGTGGGCTCCAGAACGACCCGTCCGGAAGTAGGAGATCCACAGCGAGGCCGTTACCCAGACCACTTCGCTGGTACCGCACCACATAACCTGCCGGTGACATCTTCTTGAGCCTGAACAGGCCGTCAGATGCTCCCACAACTACGCGTAGGGGGGTGATGCCCTTCTTCCCCAGGTAAGAGCGTAGGGAGGCAAAGAGGTTCTCGAAAGCCATGCGACCTGCACGTGCAGCCTGCCGCTCGAGTTCTTCTCGACTGGCTTGAGAGGTCGCCAGCGAGTCGCGGGCCTGTTGACGACGCTGAAGTGCTTCCTCGAAGTCCATCGCGGGATCCTATTAGGTGGCTGGTGTTCGCAATGTCATCCGAACGGGTGATTAATCGGATCGATCAGAACAGTGTTCCTTGCCAGTCCCCGGGGTTGGTTTTCGCGTGGAACAACGCGTCCTCGTCGTAGCCGTTGCGCTGATGAGGCTCAGCGAAGGTGCTCACTTGTGCTCGTCGAAAGTGCCCACTCGCGGGCGGGTTCACTGTAGCGGTTGTCGGGTGCCGGTGGTGGCTTGACGGAGCTTTTCCGACCGGGCGTGGTGGTCACGCAGCCGGTAGGAATCCCCGTCGAGGTTGAGTACCACCGACCGATGCAGGAGCCGGTCGAGCATCGCGGCGGCGACGGTCGTATCGCCGAGGACCTCACCCCACTCTCCGACACCCCGGTTGGTGGTGATGATGATCGAGGTCTTCAGATAGCGTTGCGCGACAACCTGAAACAACGCGGATGCGGCCTCGCCGGGCAGGGGTAGATAGCCGAGTTCGTCGATCACCAGCAGCGTCGGGCCGGCGTAGAACCGCATCGTCGTCGCCCACCGGCCTTCGATCGCAGCGCGGTGACAGCGGGCGGCCAGATCGGCGGCGGTGGTGAAGTAGGTGCGATAGCCGGCATGCGCGGCTGCTCGCGCCAAACCCACCGACAGGTGGGTCTTTCCGACCCCCGGTGGGCCGATGAGCAGGACGTTCGTCGCGGTTTCGAGGAACCGGCAGGTACCCAGTTCGGTGATCAGTGCCCGGTCGAGTCCGGGGGCGGCGTCGTAGTCGAAGTCCTCGAGACAGGCCGGGGTGGGCAGGCACGCGAACCGCAACCGCCCGGCGAGGCGGCGGGCTTCGGTGGCCTCGACCTCGATCGACAGCAGCTGTTCGAGGGCCGCGGTCATCGACAGTCCGTCCTTCTGGGCTCGGTCGAGCACCGACGGCAGCGCTTCGGCGGCATCGTGCAGCTTCAAGGTCGCCAGGTGACCGCGTAGCCGCTGATAGAGACTCGCCGTGTTGGTGGGCGTGGTGGCGTCGGGGGTGCTCATGCCAGAGTGTTCCTTCCGCGGGCGGCGCGCTCGTAGGCGGCCAGGTCGACAACCGTCGATCGCGGTGTCGTCGATGACAACTGACGGTCAGTGGTGTCGGTGCGCAATGCTGCTGCTGCAGTGAGGGCGTCGGGTCCGGGTGGGATGCGTTCCTTGCGGCGGTGTGGCCGGCCTCCGGCCATGGCGGCGGACATCGCGGTCTGGTCGAGGGCATGGACATGGCCGTGATCGCGCACGAGAGCGCCGGCCCCGTCCGGAGCGAGGCGGTGGCGGGCGACGGTGATGTGTGATGCGGTGACGATGTCGATCACCTCGTCACCGAGCCGCCGGGTGACGGTGACCTGCGCTGCGGCCAGTTCCGGGGGCACCGAGTAACGGTTGCCTCGGTAGGCCACCAGCGCCTGCCGTGACACGGTGCGGGTCTCGGTGACCGTCACCGGATACGGAACCGATGGCGGCGGTGTCAGGGGTTCGGTCGCGGCGATCGCCGCCACCGTCGATTTTCCTTCGGGGGCGCTCCGGGATCGGGTGTCGGTGCGCAGGCGGCAGAATTCGTTCAACCTCGTCTGCGCCTGCTCGACGGTGACCTCGTCCGGCAGTGTTCGCCACCATCTCTGCGCCGCAGTCAGATTCGCTTTCTCGACGACGCCTTTGCGGTTCCCGGCCCGAGGCGGGCAGATCGCAACCGAGACGCCGTAGTGTTTGGCCGCGCCGGCGAACGAGGCGGTGACCTTCCCGCTGTCGGGGTGACAGACCGTGGACATTCGATCGAACCGCCAGGTACGGGTCAGGCCGCCGAGTTCGCGGACGATGCGGTCGAGACCGTCGATCAGATGCGGTTGGGTCATCGCCGGGGCGAGGACCCCACGCCACCGCCCGGAATGCGCCAGCGATCCGACCAGCAGATATGCGGTCTTGCCCCACGCCCAGGAGACGGGCGGGTCCGGCAGCTCGAGCCAGTCCCATTGGGTTTCCGCCCCCGCCGGATGTTCGATGACCGCGTTGGGGCGGTCGGTCGCGCACGCGCAGGCTTGGCAGACGGGCCGGAGCTTGCGTTGCCGGATCTGGCGGGTCAGCGTCTGATACGAGGCGGTGTAGCCGAGGTTTTCGAGTTCGTCGCACAAGGTCCGCGCCCACAGGTGCGGATCCTCGGTCAGACGAGCGGTGACGTAGTCGACGAACGGCTCGAACGGATCCTCACCAGCGGGTTTACGGACCCCTGGGGTGGTGGTGCCGTTCAGATAGTTGCGGATCGTGCGCCGGTTTCGGCCGGTATGCCGGGCGATCGCCGAGATCGTCCAGCCTCGTTTGTGCAGTGCGTGGATCTCCACGTCTTCCTCCCATGTCAACATGAGAAAGCGGGTCTCCTTCGGGGTGCTGGTGCGTGGTCAGAGACCACCAGCATCGAAGGAGACCCGCCCTCATCGGCGGAGCCACACGGGTGAGCACTTTCGGTGAGCAGGACTGAGCAGGATCAAGGAGCGCCATCAGCGCAACGCTTCACGGACGGCGAGAGATCGCTCGTAGCGCGAGCGCCCCTGTCCATCGAGCAACGCGTGCCCGGACAGGCGGCCGAGAGCGATCGCGTAGCGAACGTTCTCGCTGTGTGTGGACTGCACCAGATGCTCCGGCCCGACACGCACGCACAGCGGCTCGTTGCATTTGTGCTCGCACACCACATCCGGTGCCAGAGGCCCGTGCACCAACTCCACCGAGAAGCGATGCGCAAGCATCGTGCGTTGCCGGTTCTCACGCTGGAAGTTGAACCGCCCGTATCCATCGGGCGCACTGATCGCACCGACCCAATACCAACACGTCGGGGACTTGACGACCTTCGACCAGAACGCCGCGATGTTCGTCTTCGACGGACGCAGCGAGTTGTCCACCACCCGGACCCGCTGCGGCCGCTCCTCCGACTCCTCAGTGACGATCTCGACGTCGAGATCTGGAAACCCGATGTCGAGCGCGGGCTCCCCGTCCTCACTCATGACGGCAGCATCACGACGCCGCAGGCACCGTCTGCTTGTCGTCCTGCTTGTCCTCGGACGAGGATGCAGCCGACTCAGCGGCATCGGCGACACCGAGATCTGCCTTGGCTTGCATGATGAGCGTCTTCGCCTCGCGGGTGCTCACGCCGAGCAGCGGTGCCAGCTCCGACGCCGAGGCGCTGCGACTGAACGTCACGATCGCTTCCGCGTACTCGCGCAGCAGCGACGATTCCTGCTCGCGCTCCTGCGGAGTCAACGTCTCCGTGCCGGCTTCCATCTCCCGCTGGATCTCGGCGATCTTCGCCGCATACTCCTCTTGAATCTTCTTGATGCGACGATCCCGGGTCTGCTCGAACCGCTCGATCTTCTTCAGCGGAGCCTGTGCCCGCGAGGCGACCGTTGCTTCGAGCTTGGACAGCTTGTCCGTCGCGTCGTGGATGGGGCCGGCCAACGCTTCCAGTTCCGCCTGACGGGCGAGCAGTCGCTCCCGTTGGCGGCGGGCGTTTTCCCGAACGTTCGGCGTCGTGTGCGGACGAAGTGAGCGGCGAGATGCCGATTGCGAAGTCGAGGCCATAGG
>NZ_JAIFKB010000029.1:0-28081 GCF_019641445.1 Rhodococcus sp. DMU2021 | reverse complement strand
GCAACACGGACGACGTCGTCACGGAACTCTTTGGGATACGGCTTCGGCACAGGGCACATCCTTCCAGCAGTGCCTTGCGGCACCACAGATCAGATGTCACCTATCCGTGCAGCAGTCCCTCATGTTCCGTTTGCGGGTTTCGAGGTCCTGCAAGGCCATGTTCATTTCGCATGCCTTGAGCCAGTCCGGTTGTTGGAAGATGGCCTGGCGGGTGCGGATGAGGTCGTCGGTGACCATGTTCGGGTCGGCCATGAGCCATTCGAGGCGTGCTTTGACGCGTTCCCAGCTCGGGTCTTTCGCCGCTTCCATCGACAGGGTGTAGAGCCGTTCCATTACCTGTGGGTTGGCCATGGTGCCGCCCATGGTGTTGAGCACGATCCGCTCGACTTTGTCCGGGTGGTCGTGAGCGAACTGGGCGGTGACCCATCCGCCCAGCGACTCGCCTGAGAAGGATGCCTTCTCGACGCCGATGGCATCCATAAGGTGCAGCACGTGGTCGATGTAGTGCTTGATCTCGAGGGGGTGATCGGGTTTGGCGGAGTAGCCGTGGCCGATGAAGTCGATGGCCCACACATTGAAATGCTCGGCGTGTGAACGCAGATTGCGGACATATGCTTCGGCGTGGCCGGTGATGCCGTGTAGGAGAATGAGTGTGGGCTTGGAGTCGTCCCCGGCGTGCAAATAGCGGGTGCGGTATGGGCCGGCCTGGATGAACCCCTGGCTGAACTCGACCTGGTTCAGATCGTCCCAGACGCTGGTGTACGGGCGGGTCATGCGTGTGCTCCCTCGATTGGTGTGATGCTGGCTGTGGAGGCTGATGTTGCGTCGTCGGCGGTGACGTGCGGGACGACGATCGGTACGGCGTGGATGCTGTACTGGGGCGTACCGCCGTCCCCGGCGGTTGGGGTCTCATGCGGGGCACGGTCGAGGACGATGCTGAGCGCGTTCTCGAGGTGGGTGAGTGCTTCGCTGTCGCCCCATACCGGAGCGCTGTACCGCCAGGCGACGTAGCCGTCGGGGCGCACGAGAAGAGCCCCGGCCTCATGGATTTCACGGAGCTGCCGCCAGTACCCGTACGAGTCGTTGATGCCCGCTTCACCGATGACTACGGTGCGCAGGAACGGTAGGTCCAATGTGGCAGCGGCACGTTTCCATGCCTGTCCGCCGATGCCGGTGAGCAGGGTCATCTGTCCCTTGCCGGTGACATCGAGGGTCGAGACCCGGGTACCGTGCGGGCCGACCAACCAGGCGTGTGGCAGCTTGGCGCCAGGACGAGTGGTGGCCTGCAGGTACAGTTCCCGGTCGCGTCCCCATACCTCCTCACCGGCTTCAAGGTCGGGGACCACCGCAGACGAGGCGTAACGCTGGTTGAGTTCGACGCCGTGGGCATTGAACTCGGTGTTCTTGACCTCGAGTGCCTCGTATAGGCGCTCACGCAGTGCCGCGCCTTCGGAGGAGGGAGCTTTGAGTTTTGCCAGGCCGGCGGTGACCGGGTCGTCGCTGGTGGGATCGAACCACTCGCGCAGACCGGCGTAGTCCTTGCGGGACTGGTTGGCGCGCGCGACGATCTGCCTGCCGACCGGAACCCGCTCGGGGGAGTAGGACTCGAGCAGTCCCGGTCCCGCGTATCCCTTGGCGGCGTAGGCGATCTTCCAGGCAAGGTTGAATGCATCCTGCATGGAGGTGTTCGAGCCCAGGCCGCTGCTCGGCGGATGCCGGTGTACGGCGTCGCCGCCACAGAACACCCGGCCGGATTGATAATGCTCGGCCCACTGCTGATTGACGTACCAGAACGAGCGCGACACGATGTCGATGGTCAGCTCAGGGTCGCCGACAAGGGTACGGATCTGTTCTAGCACAACGTCATCGGATATGTCGGGTTCACCTTGGGACATGTCGAAGCCCCATCCGGCGATCCACTGGCCCCAAGGTCTGATCGCCCGCAGCAGACCCATGCCGATCTCACCGAAACCGGCCTTGGAGTTGAAGATCCAGTGCAGAATGCTCGGCCGGTGAGCGACGTACTTGCTCAGATCCGCGTTGAACAGGATGTAGGCGGTGCCGGCACGGGCGAGCTCGCCTTCAAAGGGCAGTCCGATCTGTTCGGCGATCTTCGAGCGGGCACCGTCGAAGCCGAGCAGGAAGCGCGCTCGCTGGGTGAACTCGGTGCCCGAGCGCACATCCCGGAATCTCACCGTGACACCGTCCTTGTCCTGGCTGTGATCGAGGTATTCGGTGTTGAAACTGATCAACGCGCCGCGTTCGGCCGCGTTCTTGATCAGTACCGGTTCCATCAGGGGCTGAGGGATGTCGAGCATCGCGCACGGGCTGCCGGCGAGATAGTCGCCGTACCGGGCGCCGGTGCCCCATGTCTGCATCCGGACGATTTCTTCACCGGCCAGACTGGTGGTGAACAGGGTGTCGCCCATCTGGTCCCACGGAGTGGCGTATGTGCGGGCTTCGTCTTCGACGCCCAGGTCGCGGAGCACTTCTACGGCGCGTTGGTTGGTGATGTGCGCGCGGGGTGAGTTCGCCACCCAGGGGAACATCGAGACGGCGTGGACGCGCACACCGTAGGTGGCCAGGGCGAGAGCGGCTGTGCCGCCGGCGGGACCGAGTCCGACGATGATGACGTCGGTGTCGTACGTGGGGTCGTGGTCGTTCATGGTGGTCACTTCACTTGTCCAAGGTCTGCAGGGACTGTGCGGCGTCGGTGGTGGGCGGAGTCGAAAAGGATGCGGTGGCAGTTGCATTCGGTGTCGAGGTGCGCTTGTCGGCAACCAGTTGGCGTGTCGCGCCCTTGCGTCCCCAGCCGCCGGGCAGCAGGATCACCGAGACCACCGAGATGGCCGAGACGATCAGTAGGTAAAGCACGATCGAGTTGCTGGTGTTGGTGGAGGCGTACAGGGCGGTCGCAATGGTCGGGGCGAACGCCGAGCCCGCGACCTGGGAGAGCGTGTAGCCGATCGAGACGCCGCTGTAGCGCACATCCGCATCGAAGATCATGGTGAACAGCGATCCGGTTACTCCGGCGGCGGGGGCCATAGAGATGCCGAAGACCAGTACCTGCGCGGTCATGAAAAGCCAGGGGTTTCCGGTGTTGATCAGTGCGAAGGCCGGGCCGATCGCCACCCCCATGGTGACGGCGCCGAGCAGGTACATGGTCTTGCGGCCGAAGGTGTCCGACAAGGCGCCGAAGACGGGATAGAGGAGGACGGCGACGAGGCCGGCGACGAACACGCTGGCCAGGGCGAAGGTGCGGCTGATTCCGGCGACGGTGGTGCCGTAGGAGACGAGATACGCCATGCAGATGTAGGCGAACACTCCCTGGGACAGGTAGGTGCCGGCAATGAGGAAGATTTCTTTCCAGTGCTTGCGGAATGCGACGGCGATCGGCATCCGCACTACAGCACTGTTGGCTTTGATCTCGGCGAAGTCGGGGCTTTCGGTCAGGGACAGGCGGATGAACAGGCCGATTACGATCAGGACCGCGCTGAACAGGAACGGTAGCCGCCAGCCCCAACTGAGGAACTGCTCGTCCGGGAGTTGAGAAGCGGCGAAGAACGCCAGGGTCGCAATGCTCGTCCCGGCGGGAGCACCCATCTGTGAGAAGGAGCCGAAGAATCCTTTCTTCGCGGTGGGGGCATGCTCGACGGCCATCAAGGTGGCGCCACCCCATTCACCGCCTACGGCGAAGCCTTGAACCAGGCGCAGCAAGGTGAGCAGGATCGGAGCGGCGATGCCGATCTGGGCGTAACCGGGTAGCAGTCCCATCAGTACTGTGGTGGCACCCATACCGACGAGAGAGATGACGAGCATCTGTTTGCGGCCGACCCGGTCACCGAAGTGGCCGAAGACGATGCCTCCGAGGGGTCGGGCGAGGAATCCGACGCCGAAAGTAGCGAAGGACAACAGGATTCCGATAGCAGGTGAAGCATCGGGGAAGAACAAGGTGGGGAAGACCAGTGCGGCCGCAGTGCCGTAGATGAAGAAGTCGTAGTACTCGACGGTGGTCCCTACGAAGCTGGCCAGGGCGACCCGCATCGGGGAGGTCTTCGTTGCGGAAGTCGGCGCGGTGGTCACGGTGTGGTTCCCCCGCTGCGAGTGTCGGAGCAGGCTGGCACTGCGAACAATGCTGGGTGCGAGGCGGTCGTCATGGCCGCGCCTTTCGTCTGAGATTCGTCGGGATGTCGAAGAGGGCCGCCGCAGAAAGGGGCCGAGCAACTGGAATGCTAGACGTCTAGCTGCGAAGCTACTCCAGCGCGAATGGTGACGCAAGTCTCTGTCGGAGGAGGCTGGATCGCACTGTGGCGATCATTGTGATGCGGCGCTGCCTGAAGATACAGCGCCGCAGGCGGGGCGGAAGCCTGTAGGCCTGCCCGGTCGTGCAGAATCCGTTATAGGGAGCGGGCTCACCATCAGCGCGATGGCTGAGCACTCGATTCGTCGCGAATGACCGCAATCGTGCCGACGATATGGCGCTCCATCGCCTCACGCGCCGCAGCGGCATCGCGATTTCGGATCGCCTCGGCGATCTCGTGATGGTCGTGCTGGCGGTCGGGTAACGCACTCGCGAGCGGGTTGGTGATGCCGGCGGTGTTGATCAGGAAATCCGACAGATCCCACATCCGCTGACTGGTCTCCTCCATGATCCGTGAATGCGCCATCGCATGGATGGCGGCATGGAATTCCCTGTTGTGAACTCGGTATCCGTGGGCGCGGACCTCGGGGTCGTCGGAGGCGATCAAGGCATCGACGCGTGCAGAGATCAGATCCAGCTCCCGCACCTGCGCCTCGGTTCGCCGCGTGGCCGCCACCGCAGCAATGGCTCCTTCGAAACCACCGAACAGGGTGAAGAAGTCCTCGACCTCACGCGGGGTGTAGGAAACGACCTCGCACCCGACCTGGGGGACGATGTAGACCAGTTTGTCGCTCGAGAGGCGACGCAGGGCATCCATGACCGGCTGTTTGCTCACCCCGAATTCCTGCCGAATCGACTCGACGACGATCTTCTCGCCAGCTGTATAGCGGCCTTCGAGCAATCGGGTCTTCAAGATGTCGTAGAGCGCGGAGGACAGACGTGCCCCGGAGGTGCGGACGTGCGCAAGGAGGGCGGCAGCCTCGGTGCTAGCCGTCGGGCCGGGATCGGTCGAGGTCATCGGCTCAGGCTTTCCGTCGGTTATCGGGTGGTGCTGGGAGCTGAAGGCAGCGACTTGCATTCTAGTACTTGTGGTGTGAGTCACTGTGAGCTACGTTCATCTGGAACGCTAGCATTCCAGTTCGCGATCAGTGGGCAGCATCCCCGATTGCGGAATCCCCTCCGGAGGCATGCACACCCGTAGTGAGGCCGTCGGACACATCCCCGCTACGACGGGTAGGACGAGCCAAGTGCACACCCCTGGGCCCCGTGCAAGGAGAAAACTTATGGAATTCTGTATCGGCACCTGCGCCAAGATCGACCAGGTCGCGATGGTGAAGCAGGCCGAGGACCTCGGGGTCACTCACTTCGGTGTCGGCGAAGGCCCGTTGCTGTTCTCCGATCCGTACCAGTTCCTCGCCCTGGCTTCGCAGCAGACCACCGGCATCCACCTGGGCACCATGGTCACCAATCCATTGACCCGCATCGCCCCCGTCACCGCGAACTCCATGGCCACTCTCAATGCCCTGGCGCCAGGCCGAACCTTCCTCGGTATCGGTACCGCCAACAACGCGCTGCGTTCCATGGGTAACCGCACCGCGAAGATCTCCGAACTGTCCCACGCCATCGAGGTCTCCCGTGAACTGATGGCAGGCCACCGGGTCAACCACACCTGGCTCGGACAGTCCCGGGAAGTGGAGTTCCTCGACAAAGAAAGTGGCTTCTACAACGTCACCGACCACATCCCGATCTGGGTTGCTGCCGGCGGGCCCCGCGGTCTTGCCGAAGCAGCCAAATACGCCGACGCCGTCGTCTACTGCCTCGGACCGAACATCGACATGATCCAGATGATTCGTAGGCTCCTGGACAAAGCCGTCGCCGATGCAGGACGAGCCCCAGGCTCTGTCAAGCTCGTCTCGTTGTCCTGGTTCTACCAACTCGGCAACGGAGAAACCTGGGAAGACGGCGTCACCAACGGCTTCGGATCCGGACCGATCAGCTCATGCATCACCAACGCCGGACTGATGGACCAACACCGCGACGAACTCGGCGACTCGATCGTCGACGCCTCACTCACCGCCGCCCAGCAATACCTCGGCGACCCGAAATCCGCGGACCAACCGCACTATCTCGACGTCTGGGCGAAGTACCTGCGCGGCCTCGACCCCCGGCACCGTCCGATCATCACCAAGGAACTCGTCGACTACTGGTGCCTGTACGGCTCTCCTGCCGAGCTACGAGAAAAAACAGCCCTGATGCGCGAAGCCGGCGTCGACATCCTTCAAGTCTTCCTGTCCAACCCACGCACAGCCGCCCGCGACATCGACAACATCGGGCATTCGATCCTCGCCCACGTCTGATCCTTCCCCGTTCTGCCCAGGAGATACTGATGGAACTCGACCCGCGTACCACTGCGCTCGTGGCTGTCCACTGTCAAGGCGACGTCGTCGAAGCTACCGGCGCCTTCGCCGACTTCTTCTACCAGCAGGTGACCGAGCGCAAGGTCATCGACCGCATAGCCACGCTCATCACCGCCGCCCGTACCGCCCACACCACGATCGTCTACACCCGGGTCGCATGGAAGCCGGACTTGTCCGATCTCGACGCCAACTCGCCCCTACTCGGCATCGTCGCCCAATCCGGTTGCCTCAAGGAAGGCAGCGAACTCGCCGAGATCATCGAACCCCTCACGCCGCATGATGAGGACACCGTGCTCACTCACCAGCGCATCGGAGCCTTCGCCCGTACCGACCTCGATACCATCCTACGCAGCAAAGGCATCACCACCCTCCTCTTCGCAGGTGTGGCCACAAACGCCTCCGTCGAGGGAACAGCCAGGGTCGCAGGCGATCTCGGATACCGAGTGGTGATCGTCGAGGATGCATGCTCTGCGGCCACTCTCGCAGCGCATCAAGCCAGCATCGACTCCCTCGCGCTACTGGCCGAGATCAGCACCGTCGACGAAGTCCGCGCTGCTTTGGCTACGACGATCACCGGCACCCCGGTTTGACCGCCGACACCAGTTCTCGGGCACAGCGCGTCGATGCCTATCCGCCCTCACATTGCTGATCTCAGACGGGACTGTAAGAACAACGGTGTAACTCTGAAAGGAGATGCACCACCATGACCGATGTGATTGATCGTGAGGACGAATCGAACTCGGCACCTGTGGGTGTCAGCGATGCCCGGCTGCAGGAACTGGTGGATCAGGCGCGGGCCGAAGGCCTCCAGCTCACCGGCGAGGGCGGGTTGCTGGCGAAGTTGACCAAGCTGGTGGTGGAGTCCGCCCTCGAGGGCGAGATGGACGACCACCTCGGCTACGGCAAGAATGACCCGGCCGGCAGGGGCAGCGGCAACTCCCGCAACGGCAGACGCGCCAAGACCGTGCTGACCGAGGCCGGCCCGGTCGAGCTCGACGTACCCCGGGACCGGGAGTCCTCGTTCGAGCCGAAGATCGTGGCCAAGCGGCAGCGGCGGCTGACCGGGGTGCAGGACATGGTGATCTCGCTGTCGGCCAAGGGACTGACCACCGGTGAGCTCTCTGCGCACCTGGCCGAGGTCTACGGCGCCGAGGTGTCCAAGCAGACGATCTCGACGATCACCGAACGGGTGATGGACGGCATGGCCGAGTGGCAGAACCGGCCGCTGGACCCGGGTGTATCCGGTGCTGTTCATCGACTGCATCCACGTCAAGATCCGCGACGGCAACGTGGCCAACCGGCCGATCTACGTCGTGATGGGGGTGACTGTGGACGGCACCCGCGACATCCTCGGATTATGGGCCGGCGAGCACGGCGACGGGGAGGGGGCGAAGTATTGGCTTCGGGTGTTGTCGGAGCTGAAGAATCGTGGTGTGCAGGATGTGCTGATCGTCGTGTGCGACGGTCTGAAGCATCTGCCCGACTCGATCGGGCAGGTGTGGCCGCAGACCATCGTGCAAACCTGCGTGGTCCACCTCCTCCGCAATACCTACGCCTACGCCTCCCGCAAGGACTGGGCCGAGATCGCCAAGGACCTCAAACCGGTGTACACCGCGCCGTCGGAGCAGGCCGCGCTGGACCGGTTCGCCGAGTTCAGCGACAAATGGGAGAAACGCTATCCCGCGATCATCCGGCTCTGGACCAACACCTGGGCCGAGTTCGTGCCGTTCCTGCAGTTCGACAACGCCATCAGACAGGTCATCTACACGACCAACGCCATCGAAAGTGTCAACGCCCGAATCCGCAGGGCCGTCAAGGCCCGCGGTCATTTCCCGACCGAGGCCGCGGCCCTGAAATGCGTGTACCTGGCCATCATGAGCCTCGATCCCAAAGGCACCGCCCGCCAACGCTGGTCCAACCGCTGGAAGGCAGCACTGAACGCCTTCGAGATCACCTTCGACGGACGCCTGTCCGCTGGACGAAAGTAGCTACAGTTCAACCAGTTACACCGTTAACTTGACAGACCCCCATCAGTGCCCGGTCGCTGGCTGGGTTCAGAGGAGTTGATGGAAGATGTCGAGGGTGACGTTCCACTCGGCGGTCCCGGGGTTTTTGCGGTCCGGCTGGATAGTGACGAAAGTGCGCGCCAGCGCCACGCTCAAGCCGCCGGCAATCAGCGGTAGCCGCTGCTCGGTCTCCTCGGAGAGGGCTACGTCCAAGGGCGGTCGGGCCGCCAGTTGGTCGAGCAGAGGTTGAAGTTCGATCTCCTCGTCCAGCTTCTCGAATCGGTCGATGCTCTCCTGCAGCCCCTTGGTGATCGGCAGGTCCCACGGTTCGATCACGTCCCGCAGGTTTGCCTTTGCCGAGGCCTTGCCGATGAGGATCACGTCGTAGATCTTGTCGTCGATGAAATCCGTATAGCGCTTGAGGTCGTTCCGGTCGACGTGCAGTCCAGCCGCTACCCGGAAGAACCGCTGGAATTTCACGGTGCCCATCACTGGCATGTCGTCAGCTCCTCTCGAAGTATTCATGGATTTGGCGAACCGCCATCGCTCCTTCACCGACAGCGGATGCGACCCGTTTCACCGAGCCGCTGCGGACGTCACCCGCCGCGAACAGACCGGGCCGGCTGGTTTCGAGCGTCCTCGACAACCCGGCGCCGATCCGCCGGTCGCCGTCCCCTCGGGCGCGGACCGCGTCCAGGCCCGTGAGTACGAAGCCGTGGTCGTCGAGTGCGATCGCGTCGGCCAGCCACCCGGTATGCGGCATCGCCCCGATGAAGACGAACAGGGCGTGCACCCCGATCGTGTCCTGTTCCCCCGTGCGATTGTCCTCGACCACAATTTCTTCGAGGTACTTCTCACCGTGGACCGTACGAACCTCGGTATTCCGGTGCACGGTGACGCGCGGATGGCGCTCGATCTGGTCGACCAGGTATCGGGACATACTTTTTCCGAGGTCGTCGCCGCGGATGAGCAGGTGAACGTGGGAGACATGGTCGGCGAGGAAGACGGTGGCCTGTCCGGCGGAGTTTCCGCCGCCGACGATAGCCACCGGGTCGGTGCCGCACATCCGCGCTTCCTGATGGGTTGCGGCGTAATACACGCTCGTCCCCTCCAGTGCCTCGATTCCCGGAACCGTCAACTTGCGATATCGCGCCCCGGTGGCGAGCACGAGGGCCCGGCCGCGGATCTCGCCGCCGTCCGCCAGTTGGAGCACATGGTTCCCGGCCTCGGATCCCAAACCGGTCACCTCCGCCGACACGAGAAGGCGGGTACCGAACTTCCCGGCCTGAATCACGGCCCGCTCGGCCAATTCGGCACCGGAGATCCCCGCCGGAAAGCCCAGGTAGTTCTCGATCCGGGAGGAGGTACTGGCCTGGCCGCCCGCGGCGATCGACTCCAGTGTCACCGTGTTCAACCCGTCCGAGGAGCCGTACACGGACGCGGCCAGACCGGCCGGTCCCGCACCCACCACGACGAGGTCGCACACGTCCTGGGCCGCGTCCGGGACCGGGACCGGAAGCCCGACGATGCGGGCTAGTTCCGCATTCGTCGGATTGCGCAGCACCTTCTCGCCGTGCCAGATCACGACGGGAGTATCCTCTGGGGCGACACCCAGGCTGCGCAGCAGCTGCTCCGCCCGTTCGTCCCGCTCCAGATCGATCCACCGGTGGGGCAATCGGTTGCGCATCGCGAACTCCCGAAGCCGCAACGTATCCGGGGAATAGCAGGAGCCGATGATCCGGAACCCCGAACCGAGCCCGATCAGCAGGTGCCGGCGCACCAGGTAGGCCCGCAGGATCAGATCGCTGAGCACAAGATCGTGGGCCACCAGCGCGCGCACCCGCTCGGCCGGGACGACGAGCACCTCGCCGTCCTCGATCACCTCGGCGGTGAAGAACGCCACCTGGCCATCCAGCAGTCCGAGCTCGCCCAGGAAGCGGCCCGGGCCGTGCACGCGCAGTATCCGGCGTTCGCCGTCCACGGCGCCCTCGTCGATGACCGCGACCTTGCCGGAGAGGATGACGAAGAAGTCGTTGCTGGGCGCGCCCTCTCGGATCAGCACCTCGCCGGTGTGAACCGATCGACGCGTGCCGCCGACCTCGAGCGTCGCGACCTGGTCGTCCGTCAGCCGTGGGAAAGCACCTTCCTCGTCCGGAGTCTCGTCGTCGACCGGCGGACTGTCGGGGACGGGTGCGGCGTCCTCAGACGAAGTTCTGGTCGACATAACACCACCGCCAATCCTCGCCGGGTTCCATCGACTGGACGATCGGATGGCCGATGCTGTGGGCGTGCGCGCTCGCGTGCTTACCCGGCGAGGAGTCGCAGCAACCGACGTGTCCGCACGTCAGGCACAGCCTCAGATGCACCCACGGGGTTCCGAGGCGAAGACATTCCTCGCAACCCTGCGGAGTCCGGGGCGCCACGGGCCGGATCGCGATCACATGTGGGTCCGCGTGGGCAAAAGTCATGAGTTCGCCTCATTGCCTGCTTTTTCCGAGAGCGCCTGATCGAGCCATGTGCGCAGCTGGGGTACCGGAGCGGCGCCCGCCTGACGAGCGAGGACCTCACCTCGGTCCATCACCAGCAGCGTCGGTACGGCGCGGACGGTGAACCGTTCGGCCGTCTGGGGTGCAGCATCCACGTCGACCTTGACGAGCTTGATCTGACCTGCGCGTTCTGTGGCGAGCTGCTCGAGCGCGGGGCTGACCATGCGGCACGGAGCGCACCACGTCGCCCAGAGGTCAACGAGTACAGGCACCGAGGATTTCTCGGCGACCTCCGCGAAGTCGCCGTCCCCGGCCGAGGCGATCCAGGGCAGCGGCTCGTGGCAATTTCCGCAGCGGGGTCTCCCGTTCCCGGCCGCCGGTACCCTGTTGACCTTGCCGCAGTGTGGGCACTTCACCGTGTCGGATCTCATGACGACACCCCTTCTCAGGCCGCGATGGCGGGTTCCGTATATGCGACGGACAGTTCGCCGTCATCGACCGTGACATCGATGGTGCCGCCCGGTTCGATTTCGCCGCGCAACAGCGCACGACCTATCCTGGTTTCGACCTCATGGGCGATATACCTGCGCAGGGGTCGTGCACCGTAGACCGGGTCGAAACCGTGTTCGGCGATGAGCCGGCGTGCTTCCGGTGTGATATTCAAGTGTATCTGTCTCTCTGACAATCTGTTCCGAAGGTCGGTGAGTTGTAGCTCGACGATATGTTCGATCTGGGGCAGTGTGAGCGGGGTGAACAACACGATGTCGTCGATCCGGTTGAGGAACTCGGGACGGAAGTGCCCGCGCAGTTCCGCCAGCACCCGCGCCCGGGCGTCCGGCTTGATCTCGCCGTCGGCTGTGACTCCGTCGAGGAGATGCTGGGATCCGATGTTGGAGGTCATGATGATCACCGTGTTCCGGAAATCGACCTGCCTGCCTTGGGAATCGGTGATCCGGCCGTCATCGAGCACCTGTAGAAGGGTATTGAAGACGTCGGCGTGGGCCTTCTCGATCTCGTCGAAGAGCACCACGGAGTACGGCTTGCGGCGCACCGCCTCGGTGAGCTGACCCCCCTCGTCATACCCGACGTACCCGGGGGGTGCACCGATGAGTCTGCTCACCGTGTGCCGTTCCTGGTACTCGCTCATGTCCAGGCGCACCATGTTGTCTTCGCTGTCGAAGAGGGCACTGGCCAGCGTCTTTGCGAGTTCGGTCTTCCCCACACCTGTCGGGCCCAGGAAGATGAACGAACCGATCGGCCGGCGCGGATCGCGGATACCCGACCTTGCTCTGATTACCGCGTCTGCGACCAGTTGCACTGCCTCGTCCTGACCGATGACTCTCTCGTGCAGGATCTCGTCGAGCTTCAACAGTTTCTCCCGCTCGCCTTCCTGCAGTCGAGCGACCGGGATACCCGTCCATGCGGCCACGATCTCGGCGATCTCGTCTTCGGTGACCACCTCGCGCAGCAACGGATTGCGGCCTTGCCTGGTGGCCAATTGCTCCTCCGCCGCCTTGAGTTTGCGTTCGAGCTCGGTGATCTCGCCGTATCGCAGCTCGGCGGCCCGATTGAGGTCGTAATTGCGTTCGGCCTCCTCGGCTTCGTGGCGCAACCGTTCCAGCTCTCCCCGTAGCTCCTGCACCCGACGGATCGCTTGGCGCTCTGCCTCCCACTGCGCGTGCCGGGCGTCGGCCTCGGCCCGCAGATCGGCCAGCTCCTTGCGCAGCTCGTCGAGACGCGCCTTGCTGGCCGCGTCCGTTTCCTTGGACAGCGCGGCCTCCTCGATCTCCAGGCGGGTCACCTTCCGGGTGAGCTCGTCGAGTTCGGCGGGCATCGAATCGATTTCGGTTCGTAGCCGCGCACACGCCTCATCTACCAGATCGATCGCTTTGTCCGGCAGGAAGCGGTCGGTGATGTACCGGTGCGAGAGGGTCACGGCGGCCACCAGTGCGCCGTCCTGGATCTTCACGCCGTGAAACACCTCGAGGCGTTCGCGAAGTCCGCGCAGAATCGAGATTGCATCCTCGGCACTGGGCTCGTCGACGAGAACGGTCTGGAATCGACGCTCCAATGCTGCATCGGATTCGATGTGCTTGCGATACTCGTCGAGAGTGGTGGCACCGATCATGTGCAGTTCGCCGCGGGCGAGCATCGGTTTGAGCATGTTGCCGGCGTCGAGAGATCCCTCGCCGCCGACCGATCCTGCGCCGACGACGGTGTGTAACTCGTCGACGAACAACAGGATGCGCCCCTCGGCCGCTTTCACCTCGGACAGCACCGCCTGCAGCCGTTCCTCGAACTCGCCGCGGTACTTCGCGCCGGCCACCAGGGAACCCATGTCGAGCGAGAAGATCGTTTTGTCGCGTAGGCCCTCGGGCACGTCGCCGCGGACGATCCGCTGGGCGAGGCCCTCGACGATCGCGGTCTTGCCGACGCCGGGGTCGCCGATCAGCACCGGATTGTTCTTCGTTTTCCGGCTCAGGATCTGCGTTACCCTGCGGATTTCGGCGTCTCGCCCGATGACCGGATCGAGTTTGCCTGCTCGGCCCTCGGAGACGAGGTCGCGTCCGTACTTCTCGAGCGCCTCGTACGCACCCTCCGGGGTGGCCGAGGTGACGCGCTGGTTGCCGCGCACTGTGGTCAAGGCGGCGAGGAAGGTCTCTCGTGTGACCCCATGACTGGCGAGGACCCGTCCGGACGCACTGGCCGATCCCTCCTCGGAGAGGGCCATCACGAGATGCTCCACCGACACGTAGGAATCCTTGAGTCGCTTCGCCTCCCGTTCCGCGGCGTCGAGCAGCTTGGCCAGGCGCTGGGTGATCATCACCTGACCGGGCGTCGCGCCGGGGCCGCTGACCTTCGGCCTGCGCGAGAGTTCACGTTCCAGATCGGAGCGTAGGGCGTCGACGTTCGCGCCGGCCTGCTCGAGCAGTCGGGGTACCAGCCCGTCCTGCTGATCGACCAACGCGAGCAGCAGGTGCTCTCCGTCGACCTCGGTGTGACCCATTCTGGTCGCTACGTTCTGGGCTTCCTGCAGGGCTTCTCGTGACCTTTCAGTCAGGCTGCCGGTGTCCATGGGGGTGTCCTCCTTCTGCGGGACGCTGCTTCGAGTTTCTCGATTCGATCCAGCAGATCGAGCACGAGCCCGATTGCCGAGTAGTTCAGGCCTAGACCCGTCCGCAACCGTTGGATGCGGGCAGCGTGGGCCACTGCTGACGGTTCGAACAATATTTCGCCGCCGGGGTCGCGGCGTGCGTCGATCAGGCCGAGAGCCACGAGTTTTCTTGCCAGGTCGGGGTGCAGCCCGGTACGTTCGGCGAAGACATCCAGCGACATTCCGGTACGGCGAACCAATATGTACTGGGTGACCGGGGTGGGGGTGCTCATGGCTGTTTCCTCGGGTCGAAGTTCGATTCGGCGGCCAACTGTTCGAACAGCTCGCGTTCGCGTGCTGTCGGTTTCGATGGCACCATCACCTTGATTTCGGCGTAGAGGTTGCCGTTGGAGCCTCGCGGGTTGGGCATGCCTTCTCCGCGCAGGCGCAGCTTCCTACCTGTCGACGAGCCCGGTACGACTTTGACTTTCGCCTCACCGCCGGGAGTGGGAACGGCGACCGTCGCGCCGAGGGCTGCTTCCCAGGGGGAGACGGGAAGGTCGACGTAGATGTCCCGGCCCTGTACGCGGAACCGGGCATGCGGTTTGATCCGGACCACGAGGTACAGATCCCCGGGCGGTGCGCCGCCGTTGCCTCGGCCCCCTTGCCCGGCCAGCCGGATTCTTTGGCCGTCGAGGACACCGACCGGAATGTCGACGTCGTATCGTCGTCCGTCCAGACGGAGAGTGCGTTTGCCGCCCCGGTACGCCTCTTCCAGGGTCAGTTCCAGTTCCGCTTCCTGATCGGCGCCGGGAATCGGGCCGTACGCGCCACCGCCGCCGAACATCTGTCCGAAGAGGTCCTCGAAGTCGACGCCGCCCTCGCCACCGAAACCTTGACCGAAGTGCACCCTTCTGCCGCCGGCCCCGCCCCCGCCGCCGTACCCACCGCCGCCGTACCCGCCTGCGCCGGCCCGGACCCGTTCGTCGTAGTCCTCGGGTACCCGCCGGAAGTCGTCCCCGAATCGGTCGTAGCGTTTCCGGGTGTCCGGGTCGGACAACACATGGTAGGCCTCATTGATCTCTTTGAACTTGTCTTCCGCAGTGGGGTCTTTGTTGATGTCGGGGTGATATTTGCGGGCAAGTCGGCGGTAGGCCTGCTGGATTTCGTCGGTGTCGGCGCTGCGCGGGACCCCGAGCGCTTCGTAGTAGTCACGCGCCATGGCGCTCACTCCTCAGGTCGGCTGACGACCACGGTGGCGGGACGCAATTGCTGTCCGTTTTCTCCGTAACCTGGCCGCAAGACCTCGATCACGGTCCCGGAGGGAAGGTCGGGTTGGGCCACCACACTGACTACTTCGTGGAGTTCCGGGGTGAACGGCACACCGACCTCGTCGTGGCGCTCGAAGCCGAGCCGTGACAGCACCTGCACCGCCTGATCCCGGATCGCCTTCACACCCTCGACGACGGCCTGAGGATCGCTATCCGCATGGGCCAGCGCGAGCTCCAAGTTGTCCAGGACAGGCAGCCACGCCGCCGATACCCTCGCTGTCTCCGCGGCGCGTTCACGGTCGAGATCTTTGGCATACCGCTTGCGCAGGTTGTCCAGATCTGCGAGTGCTCTGCGCCAGCGGTCCTCGAGTCGAGCCAGCTTGGCTTCGGTATCGGTGTGATCAGGCCTCGTCTCGGTCTGGTCCGTGTCAGTATGGTCGGTAGCCTGCTCGGTCGTCGAATGATCAGCAGATCTGTCCATCAGGTGCCTCAACTCCGATCGAACTCGGCGTCGATCACGTCGTCGTCATCCGACGACGCAGCGTCTCTTCCGCCGGTCTGGTATCCCTCGCCGCCGTTTTGAACCGCTGCAAGCCCGTAGAGCAACTGCTGCAGCTCCGAGGTCAGTGGCTCTACCTCCGAGGGTGGAGCACCGTCTTCTACAGCCTTCCTCGCGTCGGCGATCAACATCTCGGCACGCGCTTTCTCGTGCGGTGGCGCACTGTCACCCAGTTCGGCAAGTCGCCGTTCCACCTGGTAGGCAACCGAATCGAGGGCGTTACGTGCGTCGACCGCCTTGCGCAGCTCCTCGTCCTCACGCCGGTTCCGTTCGGCCTCGGCGAGCATGCGCTCGACCTCGCTCTGGTCGAGGTTGCCCTGTTCGCTGATCGTGATGCTCTGCTCCTTGCCGGTGTCTTTGTCACGGGCGGTGACGTTGAGAATGCCGTTGGCATCGATATCGAATGTGACTTCGACCTGCGCCTCGCCGCGTGGCGCAGGTCGGATGTCTTCCAGCCGGAACCGGCCCAGCACCCGGTTGTCGGCGGCGCGTTCGCGTTCGCCCTGCAGGACTACGACGTCCACGGCGGACTGATTGTCTTCCGCTGTGGAGAACACTTCGCTGCGTCGGGCGGGGATCGTCGTGTTGCGCTCGATGATCTTGGTCATTACCCCGCCCTGCGTCTCGACGCCGAGGGACAGTGGGGTGACGTCGAGCAACAGTACGTCGGAGACCTCACCTTTGAGCACGCCTGCCTGGACCGCGGCACCGAGCGCCACGACCTCGTCCGGGTTGACGCCCATGTGGGGATCCTTACCGCCGGTGAGCCGGCGAACGAGTGCCTGTACCGCCGGAATGCGTGTCGAACCACCGACCAGGATCACCTCGTGGATGTCGTTGGCGGTGATCTTGGCGTCACTCATTGCCTGCTTTACCGGACCGAGGCAGCGTTCCACCAGATCTGCCGTCAGATCCTCGAACTTCGATCGCATGATCGTGGTGGTGAGGTGTTTGGGGCCGTTCGCGTCTGCGGTGACGAAGGGCAGGTTGACCTGGGCTTGAGTTACCGAGGACAACTCGACCTTGGCCTTCTCTGCCGCCTCGAAGAGTCGTTGCAGCGCTTGTGGATCCTTGCGCAGATCGATGTTCTCCGCGCTCTGGAACTCGTCGGCGAGGTAGTCCACCAGGCGCCGGTCGAAATCGTCTCCGCCGAGGTGGGAGTCGCCGGCCGTCGAGCGAACCTCGACTACTCCCTCGCCGACATCGAGCAGGCTCACATCGAACGTGCCGCCGCCGAGGTCGAAGACCAGTACGGTCTCGTGGGTCTGTTTGTCCATGCCGTACGCCAATGCCGCCGCGGTCGGCTCGTTGATGATCCGCAGGACCTCGAGGCCCGCGATCCGGCCGGCGTCCTTGGTGGCGTTGCGCTGCGCGTCGTTGAAGTAGGCCGGAACGGTGATGACCGCTTCCTTGACCTTCTCGCCAAGGAACTTGCTGGCGTCGTCGACGAGTTTGCGCAGCACCAGGGCACTGATCTCCTCTGGTGCGTACTTCTTACCTCGCACGTCGAATCGTGCCTCACCGTTGTCGCCCGGTACGACGTCGAAGCTGACCGCTTTGGCCTCCTCGGAGATCTCGTCGAAATGACGTCCGATGAAGCGTTTCGCCGAGTAGATCGTGCCCTTCGGGTTCAGGATCGCCTGTCGTCGGGCCAGCTGACCCACCAGGCGCTCGCCGCTATCGGTGAATGCCACCACCGACGGCGTCGTCCGCGCACCCTCGACATTGGAGATCACCACCGGTTCGCCGCCTTGCCAGCTTGCGATGACCGAGTTGGTGGTGCCCAAGTCGATGCCTACCGCAGTTGCCATGATTCATTCCTTTCGATTGGTCCGGCCGGTGAGTCGGCGGACGGCTTGGTCCGCGACTTCGACGTCGGCGAGGACTTCGGAGTGCCGTGGTTGTGTAGGGACATGGTCGTAAGGACTGGGAACGAGGTGAAGTCGCGCTGGCTGCCCTGTCCTGTGATGCGTGCATGAGCAGGCCGAACGGAGCGCCGACAACGGCACCGAAGATCGGCGCGTAGAAGCTGAGATCGAGGCGTGTACACGGCGGCCGGCCTCGGTGGAGTAATCCAAAAATCCAGCCTAATGGTGTAGCTGTCCACGCGCCTGCGGCGGCGCGGGCGCGGCCCAGCGGTAGTTCAGTGTGCCGATGACCTATTCGACCGGCTCCCGCCACTGGACTCTGACATCACCTCCCTGCCTGATGGGTTGGCCGGCCAGAATATCTCCGTGTGGTGCCGCTGCCGCGGATGCCTGGGGTTTTGCGTAGGGGCAGTCCCAGTGTCATCCGATGCGGTTCGGCCGCAGTGAGAATTGTCGCGTCAGGATTGCGTGAGTCCTGCATGTACCTAGCCTCTACTCGGTCCGGGGCACTTCTCAGTATCGCCCAGAACGGTGCCTACCGTCATGGAATGGGGGAATCGACGCGGCGGGCTCAAGTATTGGTCGTAACCCTGCTGATTGGAGAGAAGTGTGCGGATGGGACGAAGAGAGCAAGACGGGAGTAGAGTGTCGACAACGCTTGAATTCGAGGCCGATGCGACGGTGGAGAACGAGAGCACCGTGTCGGTGTGTGGCTAGTCTGCCTAATTCTCCATTCTGATCCTGGGAAGACTGTCGATTCCGCGTCCTCAAAGGCGGTAGCTGGCACCTTTGAGCGTCAACACGTCGGCGTGATGGACGATCCGGTCGATCATCGCGGCGGCGACGGCCTGATCACCGAAGACTCGACCTGACCTTCGTCGCCCGGCGGGACCGCTCCGCGGGGCATCGTGGCTTTCGACGCCGCGACCCGTTCGGCGAATCGCGCCGAAATATAGCGACGCACAGTTGATTCCGATACCGGGACACCGTGGTCGTCGCGCAGTCGTTGGGCGATCGTTGCTACGGTCACCGACTCGTCGAGCTGGCCTTCGATCCAGGTGTGGTGGGCGGCGATCGCCGGCCAGGTCACCGCCCGCGCCGTTGGGTCCACCACTTAGGGGAACCAGGCCCCGATCAACTCGCGCCACAGGTTCTCGTCGAATCTGTGGCCGTCGCCGGGGGCAGCCCCGCCGCCAGTGCCAGGGCCAGGTACTTGCGGATGGTTTTGCGGTCGAGTCCCAGGGCTGTCGAGATCTGCACCTGGGAGCGGCCGGCATGCCAATGCCGGAACAACTCCGTCAGATCGGTCATCGTCCGCGTTCTCCTTGCCACCGCCGGGCCCCTTCCCAGGTCCTCGGTGGACCTCGGGAAGAAGCGAACCTGCAGCAGCACCCGCGCCCCGACTGAATCGCCCCGGGTCTGTCGGAGGCTCTCGAACCTGTGAAGGATGAAGAGCATGGCAGCACCACGGAAGTACAGCGTTGAGCTGAAGGAACGAGCAACGAGAATGGTCGTCGAAGCCCGCCAGGATCCAGCGACACGGCCGGGAGCACTCAAACGGATCGCCGATCAACTCGGTGTGCACCCCGAAGCGCTCCGGACCTGGGTCAAGCAGGCCGAGGTCGACGGCGGCGTGCGCCTCGGCACCACAACCAGCGATGCCGAACGGATCGCACAGCTCGAACGGGAGAACCGCGAGCTGCGGCGGGCGAACACGATCCTCGAGCAGGCCTCGGCTTTCTTTGCGTCAATGCCATCCTGAACAGGCCCGGCGGGACTCGCTCGTTTCTTTGCTGCCCCAACCTCGGTTGGTGGCTTATCCCGATGTGCGGCCCGCCGGGCCCCGGATGGTCGTCCGCGTGGCTTGATAGAAGCGTGCCGCTGATGCCCGATTGAGGCGTGCCCAATGACGACTGCCCGGGCGCCCCGTTCACCCACGGATCGGAGTCGTCAGTTGATCATCATCGGAGTCGATGCTCACAAATCCACCCACACCTTCGTCGCAGTCGACGAGGTCGGACGCAAACTCGGACAGCTGACCGTCAAGGCCACCACCGACGGTCACCTGTCCGCGATCGAGTGGGCCTCCCAGTGGCCGCAGCTGCAGTTCGCGCTCGAAGACTGCCGCCACGTCACCCGACGTCTGGAAGCGGACCTGCTGCGCCGCGGACACTCGGTGGTCCGGGTGAAGACCCAACTGATGGCGGTGCACCGACGCAGCGCCCGCGAACCGGGCAAGTCCGATCCGATCGACGCACACGCGGTCGCGATGGCCGCGCTACGGGAACCGAACCTGCCGATCGCACGACTGGACGGCCCCGCTCGCGAAGTCAAACTTCTGAGCGATCACCGGCACGACTTGGTATGCGAGAGAACCAAACTCATCAGCCGACTGCGCTGGCACCTACACGAACTCGACCCCGAACTACACATCCCGCTCCGCGGTATCCGACGGTACCGTGTGATGGACGAGCTTGCCGACCGGCTTGCACAGTTCACCGGTGTGGTCGCCCAGATCGCTGGTGAACTCCTGGATCGGTGTCGGCAGATGACCCGTCAGATCAACGACCTCGAACAACGGATCCGCGACCGTGTCCGCGCCTTGGCACCGTCGTTGCTCGACATCCCCGGCTGCGGAGTTCTCTCCGCAGCGGTCATCATCGGCGAGACTGCCGGCGCGCACCGCTTCCACTCCAAGGACGCCTACGCGAAGTTCAACGGCACCGCCCCGATCCCGGTCTGGTCGGCCCAAGAGCGGGTGCGTCTGAACCGGGGTGGCAACCGCACCGTCAATGCGGCCCTGCACGCCATCGCCATCACCCAAGTCGCTCGCGGTGGTCCGGGTAAGGACTACGTCGCCAAGCTACAGGCAGCCGGAAAGACTCGGCGGGAGGCGGTGCGGTTGCTCCGCCGCCGTATCTCCGACCGAGTGTTCCAGATCTTGCGTGCCGACGAAGCCGAACTCGGAAAGGTCGCGAACGCATCGATTTTGGCGGCGGCTTGACATAGAAGCATCGCGGAGATCGACCGCCCACAGCGCTGATCGTGGAATTCATCGCTGCTCACCGCGATGAACACGGAGTCGATCCGATCTGCGCGGCCCTGCGCGAGACAGCTGCCCAGATCGCTCCGTCCACGGTCCGAGCTCACCTGAGTCCCCAACGAACGGAATCGGCCCGTGCGGTGCGTGACCGTCAGGTTCTGTCCGTCCGAGATCCGGAAGGTTCATGCCGACAATCTCGGCGTGTACGGGGCCCGCAAGGTGCATGCGAGTCTGAAACGAAAGGGGATGGCAGTGGCCCGATGCACCGTGGAAAGATTGATGAAAATCGATGGGTTACAGGGAATACCACGATTGAAGGGTCGGAAGACCACACACAGTGACGGCGCCGAGACTCCGCGGCCGGCAGATCGAGTACAGCGGCGGTTCGTCGCCGACGCACCCAACGTGTTGTGGGTAGCGGATCTGACCTACATTCGCACGCACTCGGGGTGGGTCTACGCCGCATTCGTCCTCGACGTGGGGGCACCTCCCTGGACGAAGTCCTTGGGGGAGTCTCCCGGATGATCGTCGGTTGGCAGGTCTCGGCGTCGATGCGCACCGATCTGGCCCTCGACGCCTTGGATATGGGGTTGTGGGCGCGCCGACGGGCCGGCCAGGATGTTGCCGGGTCGATTCACCACAGCGACCGCGGTGTGCAGTATCGAGCGGTGCGCTACACCGAACGCCTCGATGAATGCGATGCGGTCTCTTCCGTTGGTTCCAAGGGTGATTCGTATTACAACGCGATGGCGGAGGCGTTCAACTCGTTGTTCAAGGCCGAGTGCATCGGCAACCCTGTGATGCGGCCACACGGGGGCTGGCGGGGCGTTGAAGAGGTCGAGTGGGCGGTCGCCGAGTACATCGACTGGTTCGATCACCGCCGCTTGCATGGCGAGATCGACCACGTTCCGCCTGCCGAGTACGAGGCGACCCACTGGGCGAATCACACGGCGGCTGACTACGGTGAGACACCGGTCCTCGCTGAGGCCGGAACCAGATAGCCGAGCCTCCGCCGAACTCGGGGCGATTCATATCACACCGAGCGCCTATACCAAAGAAAACAAGTCCGCCGGCCGACAATACGGTTTGAGTCTCGACAGGCAGACTCGCCACTGTTAGCGGACCACTTCAACCGATCCGACTCGATTCTCTGCCGCGGCATCAAGGCCGGCCCGTCGACCGGCACGACGGTAGTAACGCTTGGCACATATGTTCTGGTGGTGCCAGTATGCGCGTAACGCCAAGGGAAGCCTGGGCATCCAGAACGTTTCTTCGATGGTTTCTGTCGGCTGCTGCGCACCGATCATGATGTCAGCGACGACGATGCCGGCGCCCTCGGCGGTATTGCGCGAGGCCAGGATGTTTCCTTCGGCATCGACAATTTGTGTTGCTCCGACGTAGTTGGTGTCGTACGGAGCTGTCATCGATGTGCCAGGCAAAAGCATGAAGTCGGTGCGGAACTGCCCGCAATGGGATGCCTGCAGGACTGGAGCTCCGACTCGGCGGGCAAATTCGGTGGGAGCATTCTCCGAAAGGTACCTGTTGTATTGCGACAACGGACCAAACATGCGGTCGACGAGACCACCCCAATTGTTGGGGGTTGTCCACCAGTGTGTGCCGGTCATGACGACATCGACTCGGCCAACGAGCCTGCGGGCGGTCTGATTGCGGATCAGCTCCCAACAGACGGCCGCACCCATGCGGCCAAGGCTGGTTTCAAATGCTCCATCGTCGTTGCCGGGGCCGTAGAAAGCGTTCTCCCACATCGTGGGCAGATCTTTGTCGTGCAGATGGGTTGTGCCATCGGGCTCAAACAGGTGGTAGCGATTGTAGATGTTGTCGTCCTCGGCGATCAGCATTGAGCCACCAATGTGACAGCCATACCGTTTTGCCGCTGCCTTGAACATGTCGACGGCCGCGTTTTGGGGCGGGAGAACGCTTCGATGCGCTTCACTGCGAAACGGCAGCGGAGACGTAGCAAACTCTGGAACCCCAATGAGTTTAGCGCCCTTGCCGGCCGCTTCGGCGATCATCGCATCCAGTCGGCGCATGTTCTCCGCGACGTCGCCAGGGACCCCTTCGAACTGGATGGCCGCGGCCTTCGTGGGCTGCGCTGTGTCGCTCACCGAATCTCCTGAGGTCTATGACGGGATTGTTGAGTTCCCGGCAGGCACGTCGCTCCCCTTATCCTGCAGAAGCGAACTTTACCTTGCGATCATATGGTTGCTCGGCGTCGGCCTGTCAAGGAACCTTGGGATATGGAGCTATCGCGCTTGCCGTGATTCGGTTGGTGTACTTGTTCATACGCAGTGGATGATGCGCTTGCGGAGTAGGTCGGAGTGTGCACCGCTGCCATGATGAGCCCGCGAACTGCTGCGGAGCCGTCGAGAAGCAGCATGGCGGATTGCCTACGCTGCGTCTGCCTGAGACGGATTCAACCACATTCATCCGAGACGGATATTGCGGCCTGTGTCTCCACGGCATGCTCTGCACGCTCGGATCGTGGGGAGGATCTGTCTATGCGCGTGGAGCTTTGCTGGGCGCTGCTTGGTCGCTCTCTTGATCGGCGTTTGGTCCGGCATTCAATGCGTACAGAAAAGCCGCCGTGTCACGTGGACGCCGGACATCAAAACCGGTAAGTTCGCGTAGTTTCTCCAGCCGGTTCAGAACGGCGTTTCGGTGGCAGTAGAGCTGGTTCGCCACCCTTGACACTGTGCCGTCGCCGTTGCAGTATGCGAGCGCGGTTTCGATGAGGGTCGATGCGTCCGGGATACTTTGGAGGGCGCCGAACAACTTGGACGCCAAAGCGTTCACGACGAGCGGTGTCTGCGCTGCAGCCACTGCGAGCCACGCGTCTTTTAGCCTGATTCCACCGAAGGATCGGCTGCACAGCAGCGTGTCGAACTGAAGAAAGTGCCCCCTGAACTGGGAAGATTGGAGTTCTCACACAACAAATCCGCCAGTTCAGGAAAGGCACTTCCGGTGAAAGTGTCCCACAAGTTCATCGACGGCTCGGCCGTGTTCGACGAGGACAACCTCGTCTCGTGCGCCGGCCTGGTCCCGGTCATGGCCTTGGCCGAACACACCCGCCTGCCGGACCTGCTCGCCGAGAAGGTTTCGATCACCACCACGAAGGTCGCGTCCGGGGCGGCGAACCCGGGCCCGAAACTGCTCACCCTGATCGCCGGGATGTGCGCCGGCGCCGACAGCATCGACGATATCGACCTGCTGCGCTCGGGCGGCATGAAGCATCTGTTCGCAGGCGTCTATGCGCCCTCGACCGTGGGAACGCTGCTGCGCGAGTTCAGCTTCGGTCATGCCCGCCAGCTCGAATCCGTGCTCCGCGAACACCTGATCGCACTCACCGCCCGGGTCGAGATCCTGCCCGGCCTGGCCGAGCAGGCGTTCATCGACATCGACTCGCTACTGCGCCCGGTCTACGGACACGCCAAACAAGGCGCGAGCTACGGACACACGAAAATCGCCGGCAGACAGATCCTGCGCAAAGGCCTGTCCCCGCTGGCGACGACACTCAGCACGGCGGACTCCACGCCGATCATCACCGGGATGCGACTGCGCGCCGGGAAAGCCGGATCCGGTAAAGGTGCAGGTCGGATGGTCACGCAGGCCATCGTCACCGCCCGAACAGCGGGCGCAACCGGTGCCCTCGTGGTACGCGGTGATTCCGCCTACGGCACCCGCTCGGTCATCTCGGCATGCCTGCGCGCGAAGGTGTGCTTCTCGCTCGTCCTGGCCAAGAACACCGCGGTCCAACGCGCGATCGACTCGATCCCCGACGACGCGTGGACCCCGGTGAGATATCCCGGTGCCGTGCGTGACCCGGACACCGGAGCGTGGATCTGAAGATGCCGAGGTCGTCGAAACCGCCTACACCGCTTTCGCTTCGACCAAGACTCCGGTCACCGCCCGGTTGATCGTGCGTCGCGTCAAAGACGCCCGCTTCCCCGACGCGTTGTTCCCGGTGTGGCGATATCACCCGTTTTTCACCAACACCACTACCTCGGCCGCCGACGCCGATGTCACCCATCGCCGGCACGCGATCATCGAAACCGTCTTCGCCGACCTCATCGACGGTCCGCTGGCGCACATGCCGTCGGGGCGCTTCGGGGCGAACTCCGCCTGGGTGCTCTGCGCGGCGATCGCCCACAATCTGCTGCGCGCCGCCGGTGTTCTTGCAGGTGGTGGGCATGCTCGCGCCCGTGGGGCGACGCTACGCCGCAAGATCGTCAACCTTCCCGCCCGGTTGTGTCGACCGCAACGAAAACCGATCTTGCGGCTTCCCATGCACTGGCCCTGGTCGGGCGCATGGCTTCGATTGTGGACCAACACCATCGGTCACAGTCCGCCAGCTATCGACTGAACACAGATCGACCCGCCGAGACGGCACGACCGGGACCGCATCGTGGAAAAGCTGGGCAGACCAGCGGTCACCGCATGCCCGCAACTGCTCATACATCCACTCGCCCGGCCGGAACGGGCATCGGCATCACGTCGGTGGATTCAGGTTTAGGAGTCCAGGCGACGTTTGGTTGAGAGCATGTCTCTTATGGACTAGATCGTTTGTGCGGCATAATGCACTGTCGTGGTCGATGCGTTGTCTTCCCGGCTGGTGCCGGATGCGTTGTGGGAGATCGTCGAACCGTTGCTGCCCGGCTTCCGGGCGCGGCCGCAGGGCGGAGGCCGGGCGGCGATCGATGATCGGGCGGTGTTCACCGCTATCGTCTATGTGCTTACCAGCGGCTGTGCCTGGCGGCACCTGCCACCGTCGTTCGGGGTCAGTGTTCCGACCGCACACCGCCGCTTCACCGCCTGGGTTCGGGCCGGGGTGTTCGACGAGATGCACCGCCAGGTCCTCGATCGGCTCGGCGCCGGTGGGGACCTGGACTGGTCCGCCGCGATCCTCGACGCAGCGCACGTGCGGGCGAAGAAGACATCCCAGGAGCTTGGGTGTCAAGCAGCAGCCTTCTCGGCGTGATGCGCCCAGGCCGTCGTTTCGTCGTAGTGGGTGCGGGACTTGAGGCATCCGTGCAGGATGCCGACGAGTCGGTTGGCCAGCTGCCGTAGGGTGGGGCCGTGATCGAGTCCTCGGGCGCGTTGTTTGTCGTGGTAGGCACGGGCGCCGGGAGAGGCGTGCAGGGCTGAGAACGCCTGTGCGTTCAGCGCATCGACGAGCCGATCATTGTGGACGAACCGGGCCGCGACGACCTTCTTTTTGTCGGAGGCGCGGGTGATCGGACTGGTGGCGGCGTAGTTCTTGCGAGCCTTCGCGGTGGCATACCGTTCCGGGTCGTCGCCGAACTCACCGAGCACCCGGGGACCGAGCAACGATCCCAGCCCCGGTTGGGACAGGATGATCTCAGCGTCTTCGGTGTCGGCCACAATGGGCATCGACCTGCCCTTGCAACGCCTTGATCTCGTGATTGAGAGTGCTCAACACGGCGACGGCGGAGCGGGTGGTCGCGGCGTAGGCGGTGGTGATCACCGCCGCCCGGCCCAGGTGTTCGCCTCGCAGAGCTGCCTGGATCCGATCGGTTTTGGTCTCGATGTCGCGACGGCGGGCGTTCCGCAGCGCCGCAGCGATCTGGCCCCGCGTCAGCCGCGCCGCCGAGGCCGGGTCCGGTGCCTTCCCGAGCAGGTCGAGGGCATCGACTGCGTCGAGGTCGTCGAATGCCTCCAACGCGGCCGGGAAGTACTCGCGCAGCGCGTGGCGCAGCCGCTGGGTCTGGCGGGTGCGTTCGAAAGATCAAGGCCTTGTGCGCCCGGGCGAGGACCTTGATCGCCTCGGCTTCGGCGCTGTCGCCGGCCACCGTCCGCAGCTTGTGTGAATCGGTGCGCACCATGTCGGCCAGCATGTGGGCATCGGCGGCGTCGCTCTTGGCACCCGAAACACCGCTGCGTTCCCGAAAACGCGCTGCCTGCAACGGATTCACCGCGAACACTGTGTACCCTGCGGCTACCAACGCCGCCACCCACGGGCCACGGTCGGTCTTGATTCCGATCGCCACCTCGGACTCGTCGACATCGTCGCCGAGTTGTTCGCCGACCATCGCGTGCAAACGCGCGATCCCGACTACTCCTTCCGGGAGTCGCGCCTTGCTCAGCCTCCGTCCGGCCGAGTTCATCAGCTCGACATCGTGATGCTCTTCCGACCAGTCATCTCCGACGAACAACTGCATTGAGCTTCTCCCATCGTCCTCGAACTCGACCACGTTCGGCAGCGTGCGGAAGAACCATCTGCACCCTAATGAAGCAGTGCTCACGCCGGAGCGGGCACGACATCCCATCAGCGATTCCGTTCTCCCGGCGGACGGGCAGGGGCACGATCTTTTTCAGGACTCCACGTTGTCCAGGGGGAGAAGTGCTCACCTGCCCGCCGCTACCGGTGACGAGTCTGCCGTATGATCGTGACCCGCTGACTCTCATCAGGGGGGCTCTCTAACCGGTCCCAGCCCGGTCGATCGAGGTAAGAACGGCTCGAAGATCCACATCCTGTCCGACGCCGAGGGCATTCCCCTCGTCACGGCGGTGACCTCGGTGAACACCCACGACAGTGTCATGCTGCAGCCGATGGTCACTGCGATTCCGGCGGTGCGTTCGCGTCGTGGTCCGCGTCGTCGCCGGCCCGGCCGGTTGCGGGCGGACAAGGGTTACGACTATCCCGTACACCGCCGGTGGCTGCGGGCACGGGGCATTGTTCTGCGGATCGCCCGTCGCGGCGTCGGCAGCAGCGAGCGCCTCGGCCGGTACCGGTGGAAGATCGAACGCACCCTGGCCTGGCCCACCGGCTACCGCCGACTGACCATCCGCTGCGAGCGTCACGGCGAGCACTTCGCTGCTTTCCTCCAACTCGCCGCGGCGTTGACCTGCTTCAAGAAACTCGCCAAATGAGACATTCTCTGAGTCACCGGGCCGATTCCGGCCCGGGATTACGGAGGTCGCGTTCACGTCATTTCGTGAAAGTGGCCTCCGCGTATTGACGGTGTCCGGGTCAGCGGCCGCGGCGAGATCGACTAGCGCCCGCAGTCCGCGGTCGGTGGAATTCGATGCGGCGAGGATGGGCCTTGACCCCGGTTCTTGGACACGCTGAATCCAGCATCTGCTGGGGAAGCGAGATGATCTTCAGTCATGTCACGAAAGAACTACTCGGAGGAGTTCCGGCGCCAGGCGGTCGAGTT
>NZ_JAIFKB010000028.1:0-32279 GCF_019641445.1 Rhodococcus sp. DMU2021 | reverse complement strand
AGCAACAACCACCCACAAAAGTGAAGTGGCCGCACCAAATATTATTTGGCACTGACATTCATCGGCACACTGTTGAGTTCTCAAAGAACACGCACACACCATCGCTCCCGAACCTTCCGATTCGTTCACTCCGGGGTGACTGTTCATCCGAGGGCCTTCCGGCTCTCGGGCACGGCTCCAAACCTTACCAGAAGGTTTCGAACCAGTGAAATCTGCAGGCGCCTTCGTCCAACCTCGTTGTCCCGTTCCTCTCGGCCCGGGTCGGTGTCCGTGTCGCTCTGACCTGGAATAAGTTACGCGAACATCTCCCAGAACACCAAATCGCCAGTTCAGAGCTGGTTTATCGACTTACGAAGCGTCGTTGTGAGGGTGTTCAGGGGACCCAGTACTTCGCCGCGAGGTGCTGGACGATCGGATCGTCCTCGCCGGCCTGCTCCAGCATCGCGAGGTCGCTGCGGAGATCCATGAGGCGAGGGTCGTCCCCTTCGGCGTCGCCGATCGGCCGGCCTCCGTCCTCGGCGCGCTGCCGCAGGATCTTCTCCCGAACCCGGTCCTTCAACGACTCAGCCATGAGAGAAGCATGCTGCGCGGTGACGGGGTTGTCGAGGATTTCGGCGCCGTGTCCGAGACCGCTCTCGTGCGCGCCGATAGTCGCGGTCGCTTCGCGTCAACGGTCCTTGTCCCGGAAGACCCGGACGGCCATGGGCAGCACCACGGCGAGAGCACCGATGATCAGGACCAAGGAGAACAGTTCCATCAACATGTCTCCATCATCCGTGCGAATCGCACAGCGCGCAGAAACGTCGAAGGCCCCTCACCGTGGTGAGGGGCCTTCGTGGAGCTGCCTGTCGGAATCGAACCGACGACCTTTTCATTACGAGTGAAATGCTCTACCGACTGAGCTAAGGCAGCGAGCCTTTCGGCGTCCGAAGTCTAGCGGACTACCCCCACCCCGACGCAAACCGGCACTTCGGCTACCGGAACGCCGAGCTCAACCGGGCTGCGAGCGCCGCGAGAGCGAAGCGGGGTTTGACGTTCTGGGCGAGCGCCTCCCGGCAGTCGAGGATGGCCTCGATGCACTCGAGCAGCGACTCCGGCCGGGTCCTCGACGCGAGGTCGGCCGCACGATCCGACATGTCCGGATGGTTGAGCGTGACCCGCGATCCGAAGGCGTGCACCAGCGCGTCCCGATACAGACCGGCGAGATCGATAAGCGCTCTGTCCATGATGTCGCGCTCGGTTCGCGTCTTCCGCGACTTCTGAGTGCGTTCGAGTTCCTTGAGGACCCCGGCCGAACCGCGAAGCGCACCCGCAGCCCCCTTGCCGGTACCGCCGGCACCGAGAGCGGTCCTGAGCTCTTCGGTCTCGTGCTCGTCGCGCTCCGCACTGATCTCCTTCGCCTCGGTCTCGGCACTGCGTCCGAGATCGTCGGCTGCGGAGTAGGTGGTGGCGGGGCGCAGGACCGCGCCGGCGACAGCGAGGGCACGTGTCCGGTTGTCGCGGGCGCCCTCGTCGGTGGCCAGCCGTCGGGCCCGACCGACGTGGCCTGCACTGACGGATGCAGCCCACTGCGCCGTCTTCGGATCGATGCCGTCGGTGGCCTCGAGGACGCGCGCGATGGCGTCGGCGCTGGGAGTGACCAACCCGACGTGACGGCAGCGCGAGCGCAGCGTCACCGAGATGTCCTCGGGATCGATCGACGGCGCGCACAGGAGGAAGACCGTTCGCTGCGGCGGTTCCTCGACCACCTTCAGCAGCGCGTTCGCGGCTCCCTCGGTGAGGCGGTCGGCATCCTCGATCACCACGACCTGCCATCGTCCTGTGCTGGGACGCCGCGAGGCGACCTGCACGATGTCGCGCATCGACTTGACGCTGATCGTCAGTCCCTCGGGCACGACCCGCCGTACGTCGCCGTGGGTGCCTGCCATAGTGGTGGTGCAGGCGTGGCATCGCCCGCAACCGGGAGGCTCCTCGTCGGTGCACTGCAGGGCGGCTGCGAAACACAGCGCCGCGACCGAGCGACCGGACCCGGGAGGACCGGTGAACAGCCACGAGTGCGTCATCGCCGACCCGGTGTCGCCCCGACGGGCAGCTACCGCGGCCGCGACGAGTTCGGTCTCGACATCGCGTTGACCGACGAGACGATCGAAGACCCCGGGCATGCGCTCAGCCTAACGACCGGGTCCGACGGGTCCGGATCACGTGTCCGAAACGTTCAAGACGGCCGCACGTCCTCGGTCCCATCGTCGGCCATGACCATTCATTTCTCCGCCGTGGGGCTCGCCGTCGCCGATCTCGATCGGTCCTTCGCGTGCTATCGCATGCTCGGCCTCGACCTGCCCATCGAAGCACCCGAGGTACCGCCGAGCGACGACGCAGTGTCCTGTCGCTCCAGCCGAGGGTCGCGGCGACTTCCGAGACGGCCGTGCCGGAGGCCAGCGCCCGCGCGAGGGCGGCCATCGGATCGTGTGCGTCGACCGCACCTCGGACGGCGTCGACCAGTGCAGCGACGGGATCGTCCTTGGCTCGAACCGCGAGGAGCCGCACACGACATGACGGCCACAGATCGTCGAGCGGAACCCGTCGATCGGTCAGCTCGCTCGCGTCGACGCCGAAGAACGGCGGTCCCAGGCCGGGTTCGAACCGGACCGCCGTCAGCGGCGATCGGCCGGAGAACTGTGACGTCGCGTCCGGACCGGCGACGGGGAAGCCGTCGGCGTGCCGGATGAGGTCCATGCATCCGTCCGGCAACACGTGGGTTCCCCCCACGCAGGCACCGGCCCGGCTCGGATCGCCACAGTGTGACGCCGGGGATCCCCGACGGCAGTTCGCGGTCCACCCCGTGAGGTTATCCGCGTACGCCGACGGGAACCGTCAGTCCGTCGTCTTCTTCGCGGCGGCCTTCTTTGTCGTCTTCTTCGCCGCTGCCTTCTTGGCGGTGGTCTTCTTGGCGGTGGTCTTCTTGGCGGCCGTCTTCTTCGCCGCTGTCTTCTTCGCGGTCTTCTTGACGGGACCGCGTGCCCGACGGTCGGCGAGCAGTTCGGACGCCCGCTCGTCGGTGATGGACTCGACCTCGTCGCCCTTGCGCAGGCTCGCGTTCGTCTCACCGTCGGTGACGTACGGGCCGAACCGGCCGTCCTTGATCACCATCTGCTTGCCGCTGACCGGGTCGGTGCCCAGCTCGCGCAGCGGCGGCGTGGCGGCGGCCTGCCGGCCGCGGCGCTTCGGCTCCGCGTAGATCTTCAGCGCCTCGTCGAGCGTGATCGTGAAGATCTGCTCCTCGTTGGCGAGCGACCGCGAGTCGCTGCCCTTCTTCAGGTACGGACCGTAGCGGCCGTTCTGGGCGGTGATCTCGTCGCCAGACTCCGGATCGACACCCACCACGCGCGGCAGCGACAGCAGTTTCAGGGCGTCTTCCAGGGTGACCGTGGACAGGTCCATCGTCTTGAACAGCGAACCCGTGCGCGGCTTCGGACCGGTCTTCTTCGCGGGAGCCTTCTTCGCCGCCTTCTTGGCGACGGCCTTCTTGGTGGCGGTCTTCGTGCCGCCCTCTCCCTCCGAGCCGAGTTCATCGACGGGGATGGGCGTGACGTCCGGCTCCGGCTCCGGTTCGGGCTCGGGTTCCGGATCGGGGATCAGCTCGGTCACGTAGGGACCGAAGCGACCCTCCCGCGCGACGATCTCGTAGCCGGTCGACGGATCGACACCGAGGACACGTCCCTCCTGCGGCGTCGAGAAGAGTTTCTCGGCGTATTCGAGGGTGAGCTCGTCCGGCGGCAGGTCGTCGGGCAGATTCGCGCGCTGCGAGGTCGGCTCGGCGTCGGGGTTGTTCGGGTCGGTGACCATCCGTTCGAGGTACGGACCGAAGCGGCCCACACGCACGTGGATCTCGCGACCCTCGGAGTCGTCGAACAGACGGATGGAGTTGATCTCGCGGGCGTCGATGTCCTCGAGGTTCTCCCCCACCAGCTTCTTCAGGCCGCCCTTGCGCGCGACCGACTCCTCGTGACCGTCGTCGCTGCCGAAGTAGAACCGCGTCAGCCAGTCGGTGCGCTGCCGGTGACCGGAGGCGATCTCGTCGAGATCGTCCTCCATCCCGGCCGTGAAGTCGTAGTCGACGAGCTGGGCGAAGTGCGCCTCGAGCAGGCCGATGACGGCGAACGCCACCCACGACGGGACGAGCGCGCTGCCACGCTTGTAGACGTAGCCGCGGTCGAGGATGGTCTTGATGATCGACGCGTAGGTCGAGGGCCGGCCGATCCCGAGCTCTTCGAGCGTCTTGATCAGGCTCGCCTCGGTGTACCGGGCCGGCGGGTTGGTGGAGTGACCGTCCGGATCGAGCTTCGTCGCGGTGACCGAGGCACCCTCGGACAGGTTCGGCAGGCGCGACTCCGCGTCGTCCGACTGACCACCGGCTTCCTCGTCGACACTCTCGACGTATGCCTTGAGGAAGCCCGGGAACGTGATGGTGCGGCCCGACGACGAGAAGGTGCACTCCTCGCCGGTGCCCGCGGTGCCGGTGATGCGCAGCGTCAGCGTGGTGCCCCGCGCGTCGGCCATCTGGGAGGCGACGGTGCGCTGCCAGATGAGCTCGTAGAGCTTGAACTCGTCGCCGTCGAGGCGCGCGTGCAGCTCGCCGGGGGTCGCGAAGACGTCGCCGGCGGGACGGATCGCCTCGTGTGCTTCCTGCGCGTTCTTGACCTTGCGGGTGTACTGGCGCGGCGTCGGATGGACGAACTCGGCACCGTACAGCTGGGTGGCCTGTGCGCGGGCCGCCGCGATCGCCGACTCGGACAGCGTCGTCGAGTCGGTACGCATGTAGGTGATGTAGCCGTTCTCGTACAGACGCTGCGCGGTGCGCATGGTGCGCTCGGACGAGAACCGCAGCTTGCGGCCCGCCTCCTGCTGCAGCGTCGACGTCATGAACGGCGCGTAGGGCTTGCGGGTGTACGGCTTGCTCTCGGCCGACGACACCGTCAACGCGACACCGGCGAGTGCCTCCGCGAGGCGGCGGGCGCGGTCCTCGTCGAGGACGACGACACCGTTCGACTTCAGGTTCCCGTCGGGCCCGAAGTCGCGACCCGAGGCAACACGGGAACCGTCGACGCTGACCAGGCGGGCACCGAACGACCGGGGGCTCGCGTCGGCGCCGGCGTCCATCGTGGCCGCGATGTCCCAGTACTCGGCGGACTTGAACGCCATGCGCTCGCGTTCGCGCTGCACGATCACGCGGGTCGCCACCGACTGCACACGACCCGCCGACAGACGGGGCATGACCTTCTTCCACAGCACGGGACTGACCTCGTAGCCGTAGAGACGGTCGAGGATGCGGCGGGTCTCCTGCGCGTCGACCAGGTCGTTGTCGAGGTCGCGGGTGTTCTCGGCGGCCGCGCGGATAGCGGGCTCGGTGATCTCGTGGAAGACCATGCGCCGGACCGGCACCTTGGGCTTCAGGGTCTCGAGCAGGTGCCAGGCGATGGCCTCGCCCTCGCGGTCGGGGTCGGTGGCGAGGTAGAGCTCGTCGGCGTCCTTGAGCAGGCTCTTCAGCTCCGAGACCTTGGTCTTCTTGTCGGCGCTGACGACGTAGAGGGGTTCGAAGTCGTGATCGACGTCGACACCGAGGCGCGCCCACGACTCGCCCTTGTACTTGGCGGGGACGTCCGCGGCACCGCGCGGCAGGTCGCGGATGTGACCGACCGATGCCTCGACGACGTAGTCGCGGCCGAGGTAGGGGGCGATCTTCCTCGCCTTGGTCGGGGACTCGACGATCACGAGCCGACGCGTGCCCGACGAACCGCCCGCAGTGCTCTTCTCCCGTGCTGCCACCGTGCCGCCCGCACCTTCCCTCATTGCCGACATGTCGCCTTGTTCGAAGACATGTATACCGACCCGTTCCCCAGACGCGGCCACACACAGGGTCGCACATCCTCGGGGAACGGCTCTTCACAAGTGATGATCACCCGGTTCCACGTGCGGCCAGATCCGTCGTGCCGCGTCGGCGTCCGGAGGTGCACCGATGTTCTCGACGAGCCTCGTCAGACGCCTCCGGCCGGAGATCCTCAACCCCGGTCCACCGGTGCCGTGCGTACCGATCAGGGTCGGTGCGATGCCGGCGCGCATGAGCGCCTGCGCCAGAACTGCATGAGTGTCGGGAGCCGTCGCATCCAGACCAAGAACATACTGTGCTCCCTCGACCTCCATGCGACCGGACGCGAGGAACCACGCCCGCTGGGCCCGCGAGGACGGGACCCAGCCGGTCGGGACCGTCTTGCCGTCGTCGCTGCTCCACTGGGTCGCGAGCGGGACGAGAGCGGGGTCGACGGATGTGCTGACGGTGAACAGCTCGCCGTCGACGGCGATGTCCGCCTCGACTCCCGTGTCGGTCACGAGCTGCCCGATCGCACGGGCGCGCCATTCGGCGTCGACCTCCACGGTCAGCACCGCGCCGTCGTCGGTGAGACGCGCACGTCCGTGTGCCGCGAGCAGGCCGCTCAGGTCGGCCAGGGCCGGCGGCATCGTGTCGGCCCCGAAGAAGGACAGTTGACTCACGGGTCCTCCTCTCCCGGCTCCGTGAGCGCGACGAGGCGGTGAGGTCCCACGACCGGTTCGCGCACACGTCCCGGAAATGCATCGTCCCCCATCACCTGAGGCGACGGGGGACGATCGGGCGAGGTGGTTGACCTTGCCCGGTTGCTCGCTCGAGCGGGTGGATCAGAGTGCGCGCACGCCGGTGGCCTGCGGGCCCTTGGTGCCCTGACCGACCTCGAACTCGACTCGCTGGTTCTCCTCGAGGGTGCGGAAGCCGGAACCCTGGATCTCGGAGTAGTGAACGAACACGTCGGCGGAGCCGTCCTCAGGAGCGATGAAGCCGAAGCCCTTCTCCGCATTGAACCACTTCACAGTGCCCTGTGCCATGCTTTTCCTTCTCTTTCTAACACCGGATTCGACGAACCGCCGGGTACGCGATCCGCCAGGTCCCGGTTCCGACCGCTGTACTTCTCGAGTCCCCCGTTGGAAGAGCTAAAGCACCGCGCTCGCAACCATCGATCCTGCGAGCGTGCACTTTTCCAAGTCTACGAACACAGAAGCTGCGACCGGGTGTCAGTCAACCACGTTCTGGGCACGCGCAACAGTAGGAATGGGCACAAACGTGCCAATTCCCTGATCTTGTTCATGTCTCGGTAGCATTACCCACGGGTAGCTGTTGCTCCCATGTTACGGGAGGCCACTGTGGCCCCACTCGTCCCGGACCCGGGTCTCCCGCATCCGACACAGCCTCGCCGTATCCGACACATTCCTATCCGACAGACGTTTTCGACAGACACCTCGTCCGACCCAGCGGAGTACTGCGTGACCGGCTCGCCCTTCCTCCACAACGGCGACGCCACCGCCCCCACCTACGGTCGCGAGCTGCTCGACCGGCTGCTCGCCGGCACCCCGACGGGCGAGTCACCGCTGACCCACGTCGCAGAGATCCCGGCCCGGCCCGCCCACCACAGCGACTGGCCGCAGTGGGCGCACGAGGACGTCGTCCGGGCCTTCCGCGACCAGGGCGTCGAGCGTCCCTGGCACCACCAGGCGAGCGCCGCCGACATCGCGGCCGGCGGGGAGAACGTGGTGGTGTCCACCGGCACCGCGTCGGGCAAGTCGGTCGCCTACCAGCTGCCCGTCCTGAGCGCGCTCGCCGACGACCCGCAGGCCACCGCTCTCTACCTGTCGCCCACCAAGGCCCTCGGCGCCGACCAGCTGCGCGCGGTCACCGAACTGACCTCCGACATCGACGGCCTGTCGACCGTGTGCGCGTGTGCCTACGACGGCGACACCTCCACCGAGATCCGGCAGTGGACGCGCCGGCACTCGCGCTGGATCTTCACCAATCCCGACATGCTGCACCTGTCGCTGTTGCCCGCCCACGCACGATGGGCCCGGCTGTGGCGCCGCCTGCGGTACGTCGTCGTCGACGAATGCCACTCCTACCGGGGTGTGTTCGGCTCGCACGTCGCCCTGATCCTGCGTCGGCTCCGGCGCGTGGCCCGCCGGTACGGCGCTGATCCCGTCTTCGTCCTCGCCTCCGCGACGACCGCGGAACCGGGGGCAGCGGCGTCCCGGCTCATCGGAGCACCCTGCCGCGAGATCACCGAGGACGGCTCGCCGCACGGACCCCGCACGGTCGCGATGTGGGAGCCGCCCCTGCTGCGCGAACTCACGGGCGAACACGGCGCCCCGGTGCGGCGGGCCGCCGGGACCGAGGCCGCGCGCCTTCTCGCCGACCTCGTCGTCGAGGGTGCCCGCACCCTGGCGTTCGTCCGGTCGCGTCACGGCGCCGAGCTCACGGCCATGGGTGCACGTCGGCTTCTCGCCGAGGCGGCACCGGATCTCGTCGACCGGGTGGCGGCCTACCGGGCGGGCTACCTCGCCGAGGACCGGCGCGACCTCGAGGCCGCGCTCTCCGACGGCCGTCTGCTCGGCGTCGCCAGCACCAACGCCCTCGAACTCGGCGTGGACATCGCCGGTCTGGACGCGGTGATCGTCGCCGGATTCCCGGGCACGGTCGCGTCCTTCCGTCAGCAGGGCGGTCGCGCCGGTCGCCGCGGGCAGGGTTCGCTCGTCGTGCTGGTCGCGCGGGACGATCCGCTCGACACCTATCTCGTGCACCATCCGCAGGCACTGCTCGACCGGCCGGTCGAGACGACAGTCACCGATCCGAACAATCCATACGTGCTCGGGCCCCAACTTCTCTGCGCCGCATCGGAACTGCCGATCAGCGATGCCGAGGTCGAGGAGTTCGGCGCGCTCGACGTCCTCACGGACCTCGCGGAGCAGGGACTGATCCGCCGCCGCCCGCACGGCTGGTTCGTCACCCCGGGAACGCAACCGCACGGCGATGTCGAGATCCGCGGCGGGATCGGCCGCCAGGTCTCGATCGTCGAGGGCGACACCGGTCGCATGCTCGGCACCGTCGACGCCGCCCGCGCCCCCGCGACCGTCCATCCCGGAGCTGTGCACCTGCACCAGGGTGAGACCGTCGTCGTCGACGAGTTGTATCTCGAGGACGGCATCGCCCTCGTGCACGCCGAGGACCCGGAATGGTCGACGAGCGCACGCGAGATCACCGACATCTGTTGCATCTCCGTCGACGAACACCGCGAGTTCGGACCCGTCACCGTCGCGTCCGTGGGGGTCGAGGTGACGCACCGGGTGGTCGGCTATCTGCGCCGCCTGCCGTCCGGAGAGGTGCTCGACCAGATTCCCCTCGACATGCCCGAGCACACGCTCGACACCCGCGCGGTGATGTACACGATCGACCCCGACCTGCTCGACCGGATCGGGGTGACCCCCGATCGCGTGCCCGGGGCACTCCACGCCGCCGAGCACGCCGCGATCGGCCTGCTCCCCCTGCTCGCGACGTGCGATCGGGGCGACATCGGCGGCGTCTCCACCGATCTGCACCCCGACACCGGGCTGCCCACCGTCTTCGTCTACGACGGACAGCCCGGCGGCGCCGGATTCGCCGAACGCGGATACCACCGGATCACCAAGTGGCTCAGCGCGACCCGCGATGCGGTCGCGGCCTGCGAATGTGCCGCCGGATGCCCGTCGTGCGTGTACTCCCCCAAGTGCGGGAACGGCAACGATCCGCTCGACAAGTCCGGGGCGGTCGCCGTCCTCGATGCCGTCCTCGCTGCGATCGAGGGGTGACGGCGATTCAGGCCACCGGCGCGCCTACTCGGCCGGATCCGGGACGGGAACGGCTGCCAGCAGCCGCTTCGTGTACGGGTCGGGCGGCAACCGCTGGATGCGAGCACAGGCAAGCAACGAGCGCGAATGCGCTGGATACGGCCGCGAGCGACCGCCGACGGGCCTCATCGGGCAGGACCGGCTCGCGCGACGGCCGTCGCCTCCTTGCCGCCGAAGAGAGCCGACACCTCGGCGGTGACCTCGACGAGCGCATCCCACTCTTCGATCTCGCAGCGCCGCAATCGTACTCGCATCCGTGTGGTGATCGCCTCGCTCGCCTCGCAAGCCTCCACGACCCCGCGGTCCAGTGCCGAGGCGACCGCCACCGCCGCCAGGTCGGCCGCCGCCTGCGCACGATGACGTGCGACGACGACCGACCCGACGTGCAGCAACGTGGCCGTGATCGCGATGAGTCCGGCCATCACGGCGCAGCCGATCACACTCGCGCTCCCGTCGTCGCCGAGGAGGGACGGGCCCGACCTCATCGCGTTCCTTCCGGCTCGCGCACCGCCACCGCCTCGGCCGTGAGGGTCAGCAACGGGAGCAGCGGACTCCCCGCAGTCACGACCGCCACGATCAGATCTCCTTCCTCGCGTACGGCCACGCGTGCGTCCGGAGGCGCGACTCGCGTGGCCACATCGACCGCCCTCGCTTGATCTCCCCGCGCGGCGAGGCGGGCGGCTTCACGGGCGGCGTCATGGCACCGCACCTGGTACGCGATGCCCAGCACCGCGCCGAGGCACAGCACGAGCACCGTGACCAGGCTTGCGACGGCGAGAGCCGCTTCGACGGTGACCCCGCCTTCGTCCTCACGAACGAAAGCGCGTAACCAGCGTCGTCCGAGCATCTTTCGCATGCGTCGGTATCACACCGCCGTGTTCAGGGCACGCTCGACGATGCCCGTCAGCGCGGACACGATCGAATCGCCGGTCACCACGGTGTACAGCACCGCCCCGAAAGCCGCCGCCGCGATGGTCCCGATCGCATATTCCGCCGTCGACATGCCGTCGTCCTGCACGACGAGCCCGCCGAGGCGACCACGCAGACCGTGTGCGAACGCTTCGGTCACTGTTCGTTTCCCCATCTTCCGTCCCTCCCATCCGAGCGGCGCGGACCGTCCGCGCCGACGTTCACATCAGCCCCGCACCCAGGACGTCCCGCGCCAGGCCGACGACGACCGGCACGATGCCCAGGCACACGAAGGCCGGCAGAAAGCACAGACCGAGCGGCCCGCTCACGAGTACTCCGGCCCGATCGATCTCGGCGGCGACCCGGTCCTCCGTCTCGGCGCGATGCCGGACCGCGAGTTCGGCGACGGTGTCCGACAGGGGCGCACCGGATTTCGCGGATCGTCGTGCCGCGCGGGCGAAATCGTCCAGCGCGTCGACCGCTCCCGAACCTCCCCACGCATCGGCCGGATCGGCTCCGAGCGCCAATCGGTCGGCACCTCTCCGCAACGCCGCCGCGAGGTCAGGTGGAGCGGATTCCGCGACGACCCGCGCCGCAGAACCGGCGGGCATCCCTGCGCGCAGACACGCCGCGAAGAGATCGAAGGCAGCGGGAAACGCGTGCGGGTCGGTCTCGGGTTTAGTTGTATCCGACTCGGCAGCAAGGGTTCTCGTGGAGAACAAGCGGGTGGTTCCACGAGGGGTCGGTGCGACGACGAGAGAGGCCGCTCCCAGCAACACCGCCCACGTCGCGCTCATGCCCTCACCCGTGCCGCGATCCGGTCCGTCCACAGCAGACCCACACAGACCAGCGCAGTGCCGACCACGAGCATGACGCCGCCGAGCCCACCGGCGAGGAGGATGCCGAGCGGAGTAGCGCCCATGAGTTGCCCGAGACCCACCCCGAGCACCGGCAGTCCCGCCAGAACCGTCGCCGTGGCCCGAGCACCGGCAAGTCCGGCCTCCGTACGGGCACGGATCCGCATACGCGCGGCCAGATCGATACGCGCGGCCCCGAGCAGTTCGGCGAGGGCGAGACCGTGGCGGTCGGAGACGGCCCACGCATCGGCGACACGACCCAGACTGTCGGCGACACCATTCGAGGATGCTGTGGCCGAACGTAGTCCGTGTGCCGCCGACCCGCCGAGTCGCGCCCGGGCCGCAGCGACCCGGAAGGCACCGGCGACGGACCCGGCCGTCTCCCGGGCCGCCGTCTCGCACGCGTCGGCGGGATGCGTCCCCACCCGCAGATCGGCGATCACGGTGTCGAGTCCCGACAGCAACATCCGTCGTTGCCGATCGAGCTCAGCAGCGCGGCGCCGGGCTCGGCGACGCCACACCGCGGTCGTCGCGACGGTCGCGCCGGCCACAGACGGTGTGATTCCCGCCCACACCACAACCGTCGCGAGCACGACGACCATCACCCCGACGACTAGGGCGCGCGGTATCGGGCGCGGCGCCGCGCCGGGCACCCCGCGTCGCAGTCGACGGCGGGCCGAGGACGACGGCAGGACGAACAGCGCCGCCGCGAGGCACAGGATCGTCGCGTTCACGGCGCATCCCGTCGACGCAGGATCCGCTCGAGGGCGTCCATGCCGTGCTCGTCGCCCCTGTCGTGGGTCCATGCCGGTGTGACGATCACGCCTGCGACGGGGTCCCGCTCGACCACGCCGATCCCCACCAGACGTCGCGCTCCGTCGCTGCCGCGGTGGACGTGCAGGATCACCTGCACCGCGGCGACGAGCTGGCTGTGCAGCGCCGCTCGATCGAGGCCGCCGAGTGCGGCGAGAGCCTCGAGTCGCGCGGGCACCTCGTCGGGCGAATTGGCGTGCACGGTCCCTGCGCCGCCGTCGTGACCCGTGTTCAGCGCGGTCAGAAGATCGACGACCTCGGCGCCTCTCACCTCGCCGATGACGATGCGGTCCGGTCGCATCCGCAGCGCCTGCCGCACGAGATCGCGGACGGTGACCTCGCCGACGCCCTCCACGTTGGGTGCCCGTGCCACGAGGCGCACCACGTGCGGGTGGGCCGGGACCAGTTCGGCGGCGTCCTCGACACAGACGATGCGTTCGGCCGGATCCACCGCGCCGAGCAGCGCCGCGAGCATCGTCGTCTTGCCCGCACCCGTGCCGCCGACGACGAGGAAGGCCAGGCGCGCGCGGACGATGCGCAGCAGCAACCGATAGGCGACCTCGGAGACCGCACCGCGATCCCGCAGTGCTTCGAGTCCCTGGGTCGTGGGCCGCAGGACCCGCAGTGACAGGCACGTCCCGGCCTGCGCGACCGGGGAGAGCACCGCGTGCAGCCGGACACCGAACTCACCGTGCCCGGGCAACCTGCCGTCGACCCACATCTGGGCGTCGTCGAGCCGACGCCCGGCGAACAGCGCCAATCGCTGCGCGAGTCGTCTGACCGCGGCCTCGTCGGGGAAGGTGACCTCGGTCAGGTGCAGCCCGTTGCCACGATCCACCCAGACGCGATCGGGCGCGGTGACGAGCACGTCGGTCACGGCCGGGTCTGCCAGCAGATCCTCGAGCGGGCCCGCACCGGTCAGTTCGGTCTGCAGATGCCGCAGTGCCGCAAGCAGATCGGAGTCTCCGAGTACTCCACCGGATTCCGCGCGCAGGGCTGCGGCGACGCGGGTCGGAGTGAGCTCCCCGGTCTCGTCGGCCAGCCGGTCGCGGACCCGCGAAAGGAGGTCGTCCCCGAGGGTCCCGGTCATGCCGCACCTCCCGGGCCGGCGCGGTCGGCCCCGACGGCCGCCAGCACGTCGTGCGCCGCACCGAGCAACGGCGAGCGTGACCGCAGCCGCAGGCCCCCGCGTTCGAGCATCTCGCTCAAGCCCGGCTCGGGACGCATCGAGGTGAGCACGTCCAGGCCCACCGCGTCGGACACGTCGACGGCTCGCAAGCCACCGGGTGCGGGCCCGCGGACGACGACTCCGGCCGGTTCACCCCGCGCCGCGAGCGTGCGGGCGACCCGGGTAGCGGAGAGCACCGCACCGATCCGGGCCGGCACGACGACCACGGTGAGGTCGGCCAGTGCGATCACCGCGTCGGCGACCGGGTCGAAGCTGCGCCCCACATCGCAGACGACGGTTGCTCCCGCTCCGCGCACCCCGTCGACGACCGACTCTGCGGCGACGGCGGTGAGCCGATCGGTGTTCTCGCGGTCGGTGGACAGGACGCCCACCCCGGATGCCCATACGGGTACGGCGTCGCGCAGGGCACGCGCCGAGACCCGTCCACCGTCGACGGTGAGACCGGACCACCGCACTCCCGGACACTCCTCGAGACCGGTCAGGACGTCGAGTCCCGCGCCGAACGGATCGGCGTCGACGAGCAGGGTGTCGCGTCGTTCGTCGTTCCCCGCGGCCCAGGCGAGTGCGGCGGCGAAGGTCGACGCGCCCGCTCCCCCGCATCCTCCGACGACCGCGAGGACGGTGCCGGCACCCGTCGAGGGCTCGTCAGCGGCCGCGACGATCGAGAGCAGTTCCACCTCCTCGGACGGGAGGGCGAGGACGTGTTCGGCGCCGACGGTCGCGGCGGCCTGCCAGTCCGCCAGTCCGGCCGTCCCGCTGCACACGAGGATCACGCCGGGGCGGCGGGGATATCCGGCCGCGCATGCCGCTGCGGCGGACGCATCGAGGACGACGATCGCCGCGTCGGTCCACGCCCTGCGGGGCACCGGCACGGACATCTCGTGCAGTGTGCGGTCGGCCGCCGCGACCACACGATGGAGGTCGGCGACCAGCGCGGGATCGTCGACCAGTCCGAGGATGTCGTTCATGCCCGACAGGCTGCCCCGCTACGGGGTCGTGAGTGTCGCGGAAACGGCCTCGGAAGCCCCGCCTGTGGATGGATCAGGGGCCTGTGGACAACCCGGCCGTGCGCACCCTCGTCGCACCTGTGCGCAGGTCGGCGGGTGTAGAAGACAGTACGGAGACGTGCGGAAAAGGCCTCGGACAAAGCGACAGCCCTCGCCAGGGGGGAGGAGGCGAGGGCCGTCTGCGTTCAGCCCCGGGGGGTCGGGCTGAACACAACCCGAGTATCGACCCGGGCATTCGCGATAGTACACCGCTAGGCGCGACTGCTTGCAACTTCAAACACCGGCGCGGCGCGCCCCTATTGTGGTGGTCGTGACCGATACGTCCGTGAATCCGTCCCGACCGGCCCCGTCGACGGGGGGCTCACCGGACTCGGCTCGCATCGCAGCGTTCTTCGATCTCGACAAGACCGTCATCGCCAAGTCGAGCGTGCTGGCGTTCACCCGGCCGTTCTTCGAGGAGGGTCTCCTCAGCCGCCGGGCCGTGCTGCAGAGCACCTACGCCCAGCTCCTCTACCTGTTGTCGGCGGCCGATCAGGCCCGGGTAGACCGGATGCGAGAACACATCGCGCACATGTGCAAAGGATGGGATGTCGAGCAGGTCGGATCGATCGTCGAGAAGACCCTGCAGGACGTCGTGACACCGCTCGTCTACGCGGAGGCGAAGGATCTGATCGCCGATCACCGGGCCCGCGGTCACGACGTGATCATCGTGTCCGCATCCGGCCAGGAAGTGGTGACTCCGATCGCCCGGACACTCGGTGCCTCCCACAGCACGGGGAGCCGGATGCGGATCGTCGACGGCCGCTACGCCGGCGAGCTCGAGTTCTACTGCTTCGGGGAGGCGAAGGCGGTCGCGATCCGCGAGCTCGCCGAGCAGTACGGTTACGATCTCTCCCGCAGCTACGCGTACTCCGATTCGGCCACCGACCTGCCGATGTTGCTGGAGGTCGGCAATCCGCGCGCGGTCAACCCCGACCGCCCGCTGCGCCGGGAAGCAAACGAAAACGGTTGGCCTGTTCTCACTTTCGCCCGGCCCGTACCGCTCGGACGTCGTGCCCGTCCGTCGCCGCGCGCCCTGGCGACGCTCGCCGCGACCCTCGGAGCGACCGCACTGATACTGGGTGCCACCCGCCGACTGGCCAAGCGCCGGATGCGTTGACACTCAGGGTCACTCGCCGCGAAATCGAGAACAAACATTGCCGTCGGGGGCTTGCCGACATCTCGCGGACGGGGTAGAAAGGAGTTACGGAAGGACGGAAGGCCAAGACCGAATCGGAAGAGAAGATTCGATCTCCCGACTGTTCTTCCCAGCACGGACACCGAGTACCCACGCGAAGCCGATGCCACTATAAGGGCACGAGTGTTGTGGGCCTGCGAGTTCCGGATTTTCGAAGACGAGTACCCCGCACCCGTTGCGAGGACGAATCGACGATACCCGGATCATCGCCGAGGCCGTTGAATCACAACCCATTTCAGCACGCATGGTAACTCGAACCGCCCGTGCTAGCGGGTGGCGGAATCGATCTCGATCGATATGCCACCCGCTTTCGCGTGCAGGGGGTTTCGCGTACAGGCCGCGATTCGGCCGGCGAAGCCCCGCCCGGCACTCAGCCGGCGAACGCCTCGGCGATCGAGCCGGCCTCACGAGCCCCGGCCTCGAGCGACCCACAGCAGAAGAGCACCCAGCCGCCGACGCCCTCCACGGTTCCCGCCCCGAATCCGGCGACCCCGTCGCGGTAGGCCTGCAACCGGCGCATCCAATGGACCTCCGGTACGCCCAGATTGCGCGTATCGAGTCCGGACGCGACGCACACGAGCCGGGACGCGGCCCGCGCCACGATACCGTCGGCGACCCCGAAGGGCTTCAGGACGGACAGTTCACCGTGCACGACCGCAGCGAGAACGGGCGCCGGGGCGTTCGTCCCCCCGGTGACGAGTTGCGCGAGCCCGTCGAGACGCTCGGCGACCCCCGGCTCCGTCCGCGGACGACCCAGCTCCTCGGCGTCCTCCACGAGATCCGCGGCAGCGAGAAGGTGCAGGCGGGCCAGTGCCTGAAGCGGGGCACGTCGCCACGTCGCGACCATGTTGTCGAGCGCGTCGCCGTCGAGCGACTGCGCGACCCGCAGCGCTCCGGCCAGGATCGGATCGCCACTCTCCCCCGGCTGCGGAAGTTCCATCGACCCGCCGTCGATCGACGCCGAGGCGCGGGCGGCCCGCACCGATGCCTCCGCGGCGGTGTTCGCCCAACCACGCCGATTGGTTCGATGACGATGCACCTCCGCGAGCGCGTCGCGGGCACGGTCGGCGGCGTCGCGTACGCCCGGAAGGTCGACGAGAGGCTGAAGAGGGTCGGTCACGCCGACGACGGTACCGGCGCACACGCGGTGGACGGACGAGAGGTTCACCGGTCGTGCCCGAATGCCGTTCGTCGCGCGAATTCGACCGATGAGCGAAAGTGACGGGGTTGCATATCGATGCAACGGTGCGGCGCCGGTCACAGATGATTACGCTCACAAGAGCCCGAATGGAACCATCCCGGAAAGAGGCCCCGCACCATGACGAGCGCAGCCCAGGAGCACGAATCGAAGGCGTACCCGCCGAGCCCGGAGTTCACCGCCACGGCCAACGCCGGTCCGGAACTGCAGGCCGCGGCCGACGCCGATCGGCTCGGATTCTGGGACGAACAGGCGAAACGACTCGACTGGGCGGAGCCCTGGACGGAAGTGCTCGACTGGTCGAACGCACCGCTGGCGAAGTGGTTCGTCGGCGGCAAGCTCAACGTCGCCTACAACTGCGTCGACCGGCACGTCGAGGCCGGTAACGGCGATCGGGTCGCCATCCACTTCGAGGGCGAGCCCGGCGACAGCCGGTCGCTGACCTACAACGACCTCCTCGCCGAGGTCTCCCGCGCCGCGAACACCTTCACCGAGCTCGGCCTGGTCGCCGGCGATCGCGTCGCGATCTACATGCCGATGATCCCCGAGGCCATCGTCACCATGCTCGCGTGCGCGCGCCTCGGCCTGACCCACTCGGTGGTGTTCGGCGGCTTCTCGTCGTCGGCGCTGCGGTCGCGCATCGACGATGCGCAGGCCAAGCTGCTCGTCACCGTGGACGGGCAGTGGCGGCGCGGCCAGGCCGCGCCGCTCAAGAACGCCGCCGACGAGGCCGTCGCCGACGCAAAGTCGATCGAGCACGTGCTGGTCGTCGCGCGCACCGGCATCGACGTGGAGTGGACCGAAGGGCGAGACCTGTGGTGGCACGAGACCGTCGAGAAGGCCTCCCCCGAGCACGAAGCGCAGCCGTTCGACTCCGAGCACCCGCTGTTCATCCTGTACACCTCGGGCACCACGGGTAAGCCCAAGGGCATCATCCACAGCTCGGGTGGCTACCTGACGCAGGCGTCGTACACCCACCACTACGTCTTCGACCACAAGCCGGGCAAGGACGTCTACTGGTGCACCGCCGACATCGGCTGGGTCACCGGCCACAGCTACATCGTCTACGGCCCGCTGAGCAACGGTGTCACCCAGGTCGTCTACGAGGGCACCCCCAACTCGCCGAACGAGCACCGGCACTTCGAGATCATCGAGAAGTACGGGGTGTCGATCTACTACACCGCCCCGACGCTGATCCGCACGTTCATGAAGTGGGGTCGCGAGATCCCCGACGCCCACGACCTGTCGTCGATCCGTCTGCTCGGCAGCGTCGGCGAGCCGATCAACCCGGAGGCGTGGCGCTGGTACCGCGAGGTCATCGGCGCGGATTCGGCCCCGATCGTCGACACCTGGTGGCAGACCGAGACCGGCGCGATCATGATCTCGCCGCTGCCCGGCATCACGGCCACCAAGCCCGGCTCGGCGATGGCGCCGCTGCCCGGTATCTCCGCGAAGATCGTCGACGACGAGGCCACCCCGCTCGGCGCGGGCGGTAACGGCTATCTGGTGCTCGATCAGCCGTGGCCGGCGATGCTGCGCGGCATCTGGGGCGACGAGCAGCGTTACCGCGAGACCTACTGGTCGCGCTACGCCGAGCAGGGCTGGTACTTCGCCGGCGACGGTGCGCGTTACGACGACGACGGAGCGCTGTGGGTGCTCGGCCGCGTCGACGATGTCATGAACGTCTCCGGTCACCGCATCTCCACCTCGGAGGTCGAATCCGCGCTCGTGTCGCACCCGTCTATCGCCGAGGCCGCGGTCGTCGGCGCGGCGGACGAGACCACCGGCCAGGGCATCGTCGCGTTCGTGATCCTGCGCGAGCACGTCGAGAACACCGGCGACACGCTCATCAAGGAACTGCGCGATCACGTGGCGGTGGAGATCTCCCCGATCGCCAAGCCCCGTCAGATCACCGTTGTGCCGGAACTGCCGAAGACCCGGTCGGGCAAGATCATGCGCCGCCTGCTGCGCGACGTCGCCGAGGGCCGCGAGCTCGGCGACACCTCGACGCTCGTCGATCCGGCCGTCTTCGACGCGATCCGCGGCAAGTAGCCGACCGCGAAAGGCCCCTTCCGGATCGGATCCGGAGGGGGCCTTTCGCGGTCGGTACGACTACACCTCGTCGAGCGACCGGTCGCGGGTCTCCTTGACGACGAGCAGCGCGACGAAGGTCGTCGCCGCGGCGATCAGCAGGTAGATGCCCACCCAGCCGACGCCGTAGCTCGTGGCCAGCCACGTCGCGATGAAGGGGGCCACCGCGGCACCGAGGATGCTCGACACGTTGTACGAGATTCCGGAACCCGTGTAGCGGACGTTGGTCGGGAACAGCTCGGGCAGGATCGCACTCTGCGGCCCGAAGGTCAGACCCATGAGCAGCATGCCGACGATGAGGAAGAACAGCATGCGTCCGGAGCTCATGCCGTCGCTCGACAGCAGGAACTGGAAGCACAGGCCGAACACCATGATCGCGCCCGTGACGACCAGCAGGGTCGAGCGGCGACCGTAGCGGTCGGCGAGCCACCCGGCGACGGGAACCGCCGCGGCGAAGAACAGCACCGCGACCAGCTGCAGCACGAGGAAGTCCGCGTACTGGAAACCGGCACCGTGGCCACCTTCCTCGGGGGTCTTGCCCGTTCCGAAGCTCAAAACCCAGGTGGTCATGATGTAGAAGAGCGTGTACGTCGCGAGCATGACGAAGGTGCCGATGATCAGCTCACGCCAGCTGTTCTTGAACACCTCGGCGAGAGGCGTCTTGACCTTCTTGCCCTCGGCGACGGCCTTGGCGAAGACCGGCGTCTCTTCGAGCTTGAGCCGCACGTACAGCCCGATGATCACCATGATCGCGCTGAGCAGGAACGGAATGCGCCAGCCCCATTCGAGGAAGGCGCTCGACAGGTCGGGGTCGCCGTTGTCGTGGCCGAGCGCCAGCGTGATGATCAGGAACAGGCCGTTGGCGCCGATGAAGCCGATGGGTGCGCCGAGCTGCGGCCACATCGCCGCCCAGGCGCGCTTGCCGGGTTCGGCCGTCTCGGTGGCGAGCAGCGCCGCACCCGACCACTCCCCACCGAGACCCAGGCCCTGGCAGAAGCGCATGAGCGCCAGCAACGCCGGTGCGATGAGCCCGGCCTGGTGATAGGTCGGCAGCAGGCCGATGAGGAAGGTCGCGATGCCCATCGTCAGGAGCGAGCCGACGAGCGTGACCTTGCGGCCGATGCGGTCGCCGAAGTGCCCGAAGACGACGGATCCGACCGGGCGGGCGACGAAAGCGATACCGAAGGTCGCGAGGGAGGCGAGCAGCGCGGTCGTGCTGTTGCCCTGCGGGAAGAACAGGTGCGGGAAGACCGAGACGGCGGCTGTCGCATAGATGTAGAAGTCGTAGAACTCGATGGACGTGCCGACCATGCTGGCGACGACGATGCGCCGGCGCGGAACGCCTGCGACGACCGAGGAACCCCCGTCCTCGACTCCGACCGATGTGCTCACTGAACCATCCCCACTACTCCACTCACATTCTGAGACCAGATCCCACTTACTAGGAAAGTGAACACCCGAGTTTCCGCCCACCGCAAATCGGACACCCCTACGGACGCCCTCCGTCCGGCGTTAGACTCTTCCCCGGTGTACCGGGAAGTCTGGTCGGCGACGGTTCGCCCGTGCCCGTATCCGCCCAGCGAAAGACGCCCGTGTCCGACACCTCCTCACCCACCTGGACCGCACCTCTGGGTCGCTTCCTCCGCACCGAGACGGTCGGCGGTTCACTGCTGCTCATCGCCGCAGCGATAGCGCTGATCTGGGTCAACTCCCCCTTCGGCGACTCCTATCTCGCTCTGCGGGACTTCGAGATCGGCCCGGAGTTCCTGCACCTGCACCTCTCGGTCGGCGACTGGGCCAAGGACGGCCTGCTCGCCGTCTTCTTCTTCGTCGCGGGCCTCGAACTCAAGCGCGAACTCGTCACAGGCGAACTCGCCGATCGCAGGAAGGCGATCCTGCCCGTGATCGCCGCATGCGGCGGCGTGATCCTTCCTGCCGTCATCGCAGCCGTCGTGGGCTGGGGTGCGCCGGGAATGGACCGGGGTTGGGCGATCCCCGTCGCGACCGACATCGCCTTCGCTCTCGGCGTGCTCGCCCTCACCGGTTCGCGCATCCCCACCAGCGCCCGGGTGTTCCTGTTGAGCCTGGCGGTCGTCGACGACCTCATCGGCATCGCGCTCATCGCGATCCTGTTCACCTCGGGACTCGCCGTCGCGTGGCTGCTCGCCACAGTGGCCGCAGCGGCGGCATACTGGTTCGCGCAGCAGAAGCGCATCACCACGCCGTGGTTGTATGTGCCGCTCGCACTGTTCACCTGGTACGCCATGCACAACGCAGGCATCCACGCGACCGTCGCCGGGGTCCTCCTCGGCCTGCTCACCCGTGTCCGCACCGATCCCGGGGAGGACTACGCACCCGCCGAGCGGCTGGTCCACCACATCCAACCGTGGTCCGCCGGTCTGTGCGTCCCGCTGTTCGCCCTGTTCGCATCCGGTGTACCCATCGGTGCGGAGATGCTCGGCCAGGTGTTCACCGATCCTGTCGGCCAGTCCGTCGTCCTCGGACTGCTCCTCGGCAAGACCGTCGGGATCTTCGGCGCCACCTGGATCTCGATCCGGCTCGGTCTCGCCACCCGCCCGACCGGGCTGATGTGGGGAGACGTGCTCGCGCTCGCCGTGATCGGCGGCATCGGGTTCACGGTGAGCCTGCTCATCGCCGAACTTTCGCTCGGCGACATCCACGGTGGCGAGCCCGCCGAGATCGCCAAGGCCGCCGTGCTGGTGACATCATTGATCGCCTCTGTCCTCGGGTCGGCGCTACTGTTACGGCGTGGGCGCGCCCACCGCCAACGGAACGAACCAACCGAAGGGGTCGAGTAGTGAGCGTGACGAACGCGAATCGTCCGGAGAACGGAGTCCCGTCGAGCATTTCGGGCATCCCGTTGACGAAGGTGGACGCTCCGACACCCCGCGATGCCAGTGTGGGCGAACTGGTACGCGACGCAGCGACACAGCTGTCCACACTGTTCCGCGCCGAAGTCCAGCTCGCCAAGGCCGAGGTGACCGGCGAGGTCAAGAAGGGCGTGCAGGGCAGCCTGTTCTTCATCCTCGCGCTCGCCGTGCTGACCTTCAGTTCGTTCTTCTTCTTCTTCTTTCTCGCCGAACTCCTCGATGTCTGGGTGGCGCGCTGGCTCGCCTTCCTCATCGTCTTCCTGATCATGCTGGTGGTGACGGGCCTGCTGGCCCTGATCGGCTATATGCGGGTCCGGAAGCTGCGCGCACCGAACAAGACCATCGACTCGCTCAAGCAGACCGCGTCGATCCTCCCGAGCAGCCAGGACGGACACGATGCGGACGGCCCGCGCCACGCCGCGCCGCGCCGCGTCACCCGCTGACGAACCGGAAGAGCCAGTGCCCGTCCCCGACCCGTCCACGGTCCGGTATCCCGGACCGTGGACGCATCGAGACATCCACGCCAACGGCATCCGCTTCCATGCCGTCGAAGCCGGTCCGCACGACCCGGACACACCTCTCGTGGTGTTCGTGCACGGCTTCGCCGACCTGTGGTGGTCGTGGCGTCACCAGCTCACCGCCTTCGCCGATCTCGGCTACCGGGCGGTCGCGGTGGACCTGCGTGGTTACGGCGACACGGACAAGCCGCCCCGCGGATACGACGGCTGGACGCTCTCGAACGACATCGCGGGACTGATCCGCGCGCTCGGGCACACCGAGGCGGTCCTCGTGGGCCATGCCGACGGGGGCCTCGTGTGCTGGGCGACCGCGGTGATCCATCCGCATGTCGTGCGGGCCATCGCGGTCGTCGACTCCCCGCACCCCATCTCGCTGCGCGACGCGACCCTGCGCGACCGCGCGCAACGCAAGGCTCTGGTGCCGACCTTCCTCGCCTACCAGCTGCCGTGGCGTCCCGAACGGAAGCTGGTTCGCGACAATGGCCTGGAGATCGAACGGCTGATGCGTGTGCGGTGCGGCCCGGACTGGCGACGCACCGACGAGTTCGCCGATGTCGTCGACCGGCTGCGCACCGCGATCCGCATCCCGGGCACGGCGCACCTGACCCTCGAATACCAGCGCTGGGCGTTCCGCAGCCAGTGGCGTCCCGACGGTCGCCGCTTCATGAAGGCCATGGACGTCGAGCTCACCCTGCCGATCCTGCAGCTGCACGGCGCGCTGGATCCCTACGTGCTCGCCGCGACCCTCCGACGCTGCGTGCGGCACGCCCCCGGACGGATCCTGAAATTCGTCGACGGGGCCGGCCACTACGCCCATCAGGAGAAGCCCGAAGCGGTGACGGCACTGCTCGCCGACTTCGTCCGCGGACTCGACTGATCTGCCCGTCCGCCGGACGGGCAGACGTCAGACGATGCAGGCGCCGGTCGCAACCGGCTGATTCACCCCGGCCATCTCCAGCTGCCGGCTCACCTCTGCACCGGTGAGAACGAAACCGGTGTCGGTGTTGTCGACCGCCGCGCCGAAGACCATGCCGAGGACATCGCCGGACGGATCGACCAGCGGACCCCCCGAGTTGCCCTGCCGGATCGTGCCGCGCACCGTGTACACCTCGCGTTCGACGGTGCCGCCGCGGTAGATGTCCGGGCCCTGCAGGTCGAGCGTCTCGCGGATCCGCGCCGCGCTCGCCGTGTACGGACCGCCGCCCGGGTAGCCGAGCACGATCGCGTCGTCACCCGACTCCGCCGGCTCCGGGGCGAAATCCAGCGGCTGCGCGGTCAGTCCCGGCACCGCGAGGATCGCGACGTCCACCTCCGGATCGAACAGCACGACGGTCGCTTCGAGCGGGCCGCCGTCCGTATCGACGGTCACCGCTGCGGTTCCGGCCACGACGTGCGCGTTCGTCATCACCCGTTCAGGGGCCACGACGAAACCGGATCCTTCCAGTGCCTTCTGGCAGCTGGGTGCGACACCGTTGATGCGCAGCACGCTCGTCTGCAGCCGGGCCGGGACCGATCCTTCGAGGAGACCGCCGTCGGGTGCCTCCACCTCGGCGATCGGGGTACGCCCGAACGGCCCGATCACCTCGGGCAGACCCGAGGTGTCGAGCAACGCCGAGAACTCGTTGGGGATCGCACGCATCCAGTCGGGGGCGACGTCGTCGACGGTCCCGAGCACCTGGGATCCCCGCACGGCTGCGGAGACGGCGGGCTGGGTCGTGGCGGTCAGCGGGATGGCGAGCAGCCACGCGGCGACGAGCACCGCGACCGATTGCAGACCGGCACCGACGACGCTGTCGACCGCCCGCGCACCCGGACTGTGGATGCCGCTGCGCGCGGCACGTCCGAGCACCATGCCGGCCACCTCGCCGATCACCACCAGCACCACGATCAGACCGATGCCGGCAAGGATGCGCATGCGCGCATCGTCGATGTGCACGAGCACGTGCGGGGCGATGAGGATGCCCGCGACCGCACCGAGCAGCACACCCAGGAAGGCCAGCGCCGAGGCGACGGCGCCCTGCCGGAGCCCGGAGGACGCGGCGATCAGGACGATCACCACGATGATCAGATCGATCCAGCCCGATCCGGTCATGATTCGACCACCCCCGTCTCCAGTTCGGCGAGTACGACGTCGAGGTCACGGACGTCGTGGTGATCCCACTCGATCTCCCACCCCGATACCGCGAACAGACCCGCGAGCACACCCGCGGTGAAACCCCAGACCAGCATCCCGTCCACCTGGAAGGCCGGGCCCTGATAGCCCAGACGGTGCCGGACCTGGAAACGGTTGTCGGGGTCGAGCAACTCGTGCAGCGACACCCGGACCACGCGGGTCGCCTCCTTCGGATCGACCACTCCGACCGGGCTCGGGGTCTCCCAGTAGGCGACCACGGGAGTCACGTCGAAGCCGGAAGGCGGGATGAACAGTTCGGGGAGCACGGCGAGCGGCCGGATCCCGGACGGATCCAGGCCGGTCTCCTCCTCCGCTTCACGAAGTGCGGTGTGGATGGCGCCGTAGTCCTCGGGATCGGCGGCGCCTCCGGGAAAGGCCACCTGCCCGCTGTGCTGCCGCAGCGTCGCGGCGCGCTGGGTGAGCAGGACGTCGGCGTCGGCGGGAAGTCCGCCGCGGGCCATCGGATCGGCCTCCGGCGACCCGCCGAACAACACCAGCACCGAGGCCTGCCGCACCCGCGCGTCGCGCGGGGCGCGACGGTTCAGGATCGGGTTGAGACCGTGCGGGTCGGTCGGCGACACCGAGGCGACACGCCGGAGCCATTCGGGGATCATGCGGCCACCCCCAGATGCTCCTCGACGACCGAGGCGACCTCGTCGGCCGACCGGAACGGGATGGGGAGCACGGCGGCGACCGACCCGTCGGCGCGGAGCAGCACCGTCACGGGAAGGACGGCGGGCGCGCCGACCGCGGCCTGTACGCGACCCGAGCCGTCCTGCACACCCGGCAGGTGCACGTCGTAGTCGGCGAGCCGGCCGAGGGCGTTCGACTCGTTCGGGTCGGTGTGGACGGTGACGACGGTGACCTCCTCGCCCACCCGGGCGGCGTAGTCCTGGAGGACCGGCAGTTCCTCGGCGCAGGGAGCGCACCACCAGGCCCACAGGTTCACCACGGCGGGCTTTCCGGCGAGGGCGGCCGCGAGGTCGACGGAGGATCCGTCGCTCACGCACTCGAAGACCAGACCGGCGAGCGGACCGGCGGGAGCGGGCGTGGACCCGCCCGGCTGCGGGCACGGATCGAGTGCGGCGGTCTCCCGCAGCGGAGCGAGGGCCTGCGCGCCGTCCTGGGGCCGGCGGTCCACGGGTGCGGTCGAGGGTGCGGCCGGTCCCGGGCCGGTGGCCGGCGGAGGGTCGCTGCGGTCGCGCGGCCAGATGGCGACGATCAATGCGATGACGACGACGAGAGCTGCCAGGCTCCAGCGGCCTGCTGTGGAAGGACGCACTCCGTCACCGCCCGGCCAGCTCGAGCAGGTGCTCGGTCTCCGGTCCCTTCACCAGCGTGGCCGCGGTCTGCGGATCGGTGGGCCCGGTCCCGTAGGAGGGGCAGTCCTTCGCGAGGACACACACCCCGCATGCCGGCTTGCGTGCGTGGCACACGCGCCGACCGTGGAAGATCACGCGATGGGACAGCAGCGTCCATTCCTTGCGCTCGATGAGCACACCCACCGCGTGCTCGATCTTGACCGGGTCGGTCTCGTCGGTCCATTCCCAGCGACGCACGAGCCGCTGGAAGTGGGTGTCGACCGTGATACCCGGCACATCGAAGGCGTTACCGAGGATGACGTTGGCGGTCTTGCGGCCGATGCCGGGCAGCGCGACGAGATCCTTCAGCCGGGCCGGAACCTCGCCGTCGTGCCGCTCGAGCAGGGCCTGGCCGAGACCGATGAGCGAGTTGGCCTTGTTGCGGTAGAAGCCGGTCGAGCGGATGTACTCCTCGAGCTCGGCGCGGTCCGCCTCCGCGTACGCGCGGGCGTCGGGATACCGGGCGAACAGAGCGGGGGTCACCTGGTTGACCCGCACATCCGTGCACTGCGCCGACAGGATCGTGGCGACGGCGAGCTCGAGCGGATTCGTGAAGTCCAGTTCGCAGTAGACGTGCGGAAAAGCCTCGGCGAGGCGCCGGTTCATCCGTCGCGCGCGACGGACGAGGGCCAGTCGCGACTCCGGTCCGCGAGCCTTTCCGTTCACTCGGCGCGGGGCCGTCTCGGGGCTCTCGGACTGGGAGGCATGCACCTGATCCACTCTACGTAAACACTCTCCCCAGGATCCGGCCCCGTGTCTCTTCCGAGACCTTGCGGGTGTTTACTTCCGGGTATGCAAGCTCTTGCTGTGGTCCTCTTCCCGGTGCTGCTCATGTTGTTCGCACTGTCCATGGAACGTGTCGAAGCGCGCTTGAGCCGGTTGTCCGTCCGTGAGCAGGAAGTGGAAGAGTTCCTCGACAAAGCGGACCAGGCCGATGTCGCGGCACTCGCTCGTGAAGGTTTCCCCGGGGCTTTGGCCCGCTTCCAGCGTCGCCGCCGCCGCGGACCGAGCACCGACGGAGCGGACGATTCGGACGGTCATCTGCGCGCGCGCCGCGCCAGCTGAACGACTACTTGCCGGTAGCCTCGAGGTACCGATGATCGGGTTCGTCGATCGTTTCCGTGGTATCGGTCACTCACTCGTGCAGCGCGCACGATAGACTGGGCGCTCGTACGCCTGACAGGTGACCTGCCCAGGAAGTCCGTCGACGTGCAGACCCGGCAGTAGATGACGAATCATTCCCAAAAGGAGCGCACGTGGACGAGGTCCTGGCCAGAGCAGGCATCTTCCAAGGAGTCGAGCCCTCGGCGGTTGCGGCGCTGATCAAAGAGCTTCAGCCTGTAGATTTCCCGCGCGGCCATGTCATCTTCAACGAGGGTGAGCCCGGCGACCGGCTGTACATCATCGTTTCCGGCAAGGTGAAGCTCGGACGTCGTTCGCCCGACGGTCGCGAGAACCTCCTGACGATCATGGGCCCGTCCGACATGTTCGGCGAGCTGTCGATCTTCGACCCGGGTCCGCGCACCTCCACCGCCACCACCGTCACCGAGGTGCGAGCCGTGAGCATGGACCGCGATGCGCTCAAGGCGTGGATCGACCAGCGCCCCGAGATCGCCGAGCAGCTCCTCCGCGTGCTGGCCCGTCGTCTGCGTCGCACCAACAACAGCCTCGCCGACCTGATCTTCACCGACGTCCCCGGTCGTGTCGCCAAGGCACTGCTCCAGCTCGCCCAGCGTTTCGGCACCCAGGAGGCCGGCGCCCTGCGTGTCACGCACGACCTGACGCAGGAAGAGATCGCGCAGCTCGTCGGCGCGTCCCGCGAGACCGTGAACAAGGCCCTCGCCGACTTCGCGCACCGCGGCTGGCTGCGTCTCGAGGGCAAGAGCGTGCTGATCTCCGACTCGGAGCGTCTGGCGCGTCGCGCTCGCTGACCCACGGACATACGAAAGGCCGGGACGCTCGCCGCGTCCCGGCCTTTCGTATGTGCGTATCCCAGCCGTAGCTGCTTCGACTCAACCGTGGCTGCGCAGGTACTCCAACTGCACGTTGACGGACTTCTCCGCCGCACCCCACAACGAGGGGTCGACGTCGGCGTAGACGTGCTCGACGACCTGCCGTGCGGTGGCTTCGGCGCCGAGGGTGCGCAGCGCACCGCGCACCTGCTCGAGCCGACCCTCCCGGTGCGCGAGGTACTCCCGCGCGATCGTCTCGAGGTCGGGCAGCTCGGGGCCGTGCCCGGGCAGCACCGTGTAGCCACCGCCGAGACCGATGAGCGACCTCAACGACCGCAGGTAGTCGCCGAGGTCGCCGTCGGAGTCGTCGAGCACGGTCGTGCCGCGGCCGAGGATGGTGTCGGCAGTGAGAACACTGCGGTCCTGCTCGATCACGAACGACAGCGAATCGGCGGTGTGCCCTGGGGTCGCGACGACCCGGATGCGCAGACCCGCCGCCTCGACGACGTCACCGCCGGACAGTTGCCGCCCACCGCCGTGGCGGTGTTCCGGCAGCACTGCGTGCACCGGGCATTCCGCGAGTTGCGAGAAACGCTCGGCACCCTCGGTGTGGTCGAAGTGGCGGTGACTGATGAGGGTCGCCGCCACCGGCACCTGCGCGATCCGCTCGAGATGGCCTTCGTCGAGGGGACCCGGATCGACCACGACGCACTCGTCGCTGCCGGGGGCCCGGAGGATCCAGGTGTTCGTTCCCTCGAGGGACATGATCGAGGGGTTCTCGGCCAGGATCACCGCGGCGTTCTCGGTGACCTGGCGCAGCTGCGCGTAGGCGGGGTGGACCAGCGCCATCACATGTGCCTCTCGTGTCGGATCCGTCGGGAGCCGCCTCCGATCGGGGAGGGTGGCGTCAGCGTACTTCCACCATCAGCTCGACCTCGACGGGAGCGCCGAGGGGCAGTTCGGCGACGCCGACGGCCGAGCGGGCGTGCGCGCCGACCTCACCGAAGATCTCCCCGAGCAGTTCCGACGCGCCGTTGATGACGCCGGGCTGTCCGGTGAAGCCCTCGGCGGACGCCACGAAGCCGACGACCTTCACGACGCTCGCGATGTTGTCGAGTCCGACGAGACCGTCGACTGCGGCGAGCGCGTTGAGCGCGGCGGTGCGGGCCGCGGTCTTCGCCTCCTCCGCTGACACCTCGGCACCCACCTTGCCGGTGTGCGTCAGCTTCCCGTCGGCCAGCGGCAGCTGACCGGAGGTGTAGACGACGTCGCCATTGCGGACGGCGGGTACGTAGGCCGCCACCGGGGCGGCGACCGGCGGCAGGGTGATGCCGAGTTCGGTCAGGCGTTCGCTCCAGGTGTTGTGCGACACCGATCAGCCCTTCGGACGCTTGAGGTAGGCGACGTGCTGCTCACCGGTGGGGCCGGGCAGGACGGTGACGAGCTCCCAGCCGTCGGCACCCCACTGGTCGAGGATCTGCTTGGTCGCGTGCGTGAGCAGCGGCACGGTTGCGTATTCCCATGTGGTGGTTTCACTCATATCCTGACCTTATCCGGCACCGTTCACCGTCCACGACTTATAGGCTCGTGATCGTGGCATCTCCGACATCACATTCCGGCGAATGGCCGGCAGGCGCCGCCCAGGCGCGACTGCACTTCGTGTCCGGCAAGGGTGGCACCGGGAAGTCCACCGTGGCCGCGGCGCTCGCACTGGCGCTCGCCGCCGGAGGTCGCAAGGTTCTGCTCGTCGAGACCGAGGGACGTCAGGGCATCGCGCAGCTGTTCGACGTGCCGCCGCTCCCGCCGGTCGAGACGAAAATCGCGACCGCACCGGGTGGCGGTGAGGTCTCGGCTCTCGCGATCGACATCGAGGCGGCCTTCCTCGAATACCTCGACATGTTCTACAACCTCGGATTCGCAGGTCGCGCGATGCGACGGATGGGAGCGATCGAGTTCGTGACCACGCTCGCGCCGGGTCTGCGCGACGTCATCCTCACCGGCAAGATCAAGGAGACCGTGGTACGGACCGACGCGTCGGGCGCACCCGTCTACGACGCGGTCGTCGTCGACTCCCCGCCCACCGGCCGCATCGGCAGCTTCCTCGACGTCACCAAGGCCATGGCCGATCTCGCGAAGTCCGGTCCGATCCGGTCGCAGAGCGAGGGTGTGGTCCGGCTGCTGCACTCCGACCAGACCGTCGTCCATCTGGTGACCCTGCTCGAGGCTCTGCCCGTGCAGGAGACGGCCGACGCGGTGGAGGAACTCGAGGCCGCCGATCTCCGGATGGGGACGGTCATCGTCAACCGCACCGCTCCCGAGCACCTGCCCGAGGAACTCGTCGACGACGTCGCCGCCGGCCGCATCGCCGGGCCCGCGATCCGGACGACGCTGGAGAAGGTGTCCATCAAGCTCTCCGACGACGATTTCGCCGGCCTGCTGACCGAGACCATCGAGCACGCCGCGGTACTCCAGGCGCAACAGGTGAGCGCCGCTCAACTCGACGAAGTGAAGGTGGCACGCATGTCCCTACCGGCCCTCGCCGACGGTGTCGATCTCGGTGGCCTCTACGAACTCGCCGACGTCCTTGCCGAGCAGGGTGTCCGATGAACGCACCGATCCGGAAGGTCCTCGACGTCGCCCGCATCCTGGACGACCGCTCGTCCCGGGTGATCGTGTGCTGCGGGTCGGGAGGTGTCGGCAAGACGACCACCGCCGCGGCGCTCGCGTTGCGCGCGGCCGAGCGGGGCCGTAGCGTCGTGGTGCTCACGATCGACCCGGCGCGGCGACTGGCACAGGCCCTCGGGGTCGCCTCGCTCGACAATTCACCGCAGAAGGTGGAGCTCGGGCCGGAGGCGAAGGGCGAGCTGCACGCGATGATGCTCAACATGCGTCGCACCTTCGACGACATGGTGCTCGAGCACTCGACGCCGGAGAAGGCCCAGCAGATCCTCGACAACCCCTTCTATCAGACCGTGGCGTCGTCTTTCTCCGGCACGCAGGAGTACATGGCGATGGAGAAGCTCGGTCAGCTCGCGCAGAGCGACGAGTGGGATCTCATCATTGTCGACACCCCGCCGTCCCGGAACGCGCTCGACTTCCTCGACGCTCCCCAGCGGCTCGGGGCCTTCCTCGACGGGCGGATGATCCGGATCTTCACGGCACCCGGGCGTGGCTTCGGCCGCCTGGTGACCGGCGCGATGGGGCTCGCGCTCAAGGCGGTCTCGACGATCGTCGGGAGCCAGATGCTGTCGGATGCGTCGGCCTTCGTGCAGTCGCTGGACTCGATGTTCGGGGGCTTCCGCGAGCGCGCCAACCGCACCTACCGGTTGCTGCAGCAGCCGGGAACCCACTTCATGGTGGTCGCGGCACCCGAACCCGATGCCCTGCGCGAGGCGTCGTTCTTCGTCGAACGACTGTCGGGCGATCGCATGCCGCTGTCGGGCCTGGTGCTCAACCGCACCCATCCGACACTGTCGGCGTTGCCGTCCGATCACGCCCTCGCCGCGGCGGACCAGCTCGCCGAGGAGGAGGGCGTGGACGCGAAGGCCGCTGAGGCCGTTCTCCGCATCCACGCGCACCGGGCCGTGATCGCCAAGCGGGAGCTGCGGTTGCTACGCAACTTCACCGCGGCGAACCCTGCCGTCCCCGTGGTCGGGGTACCCTCGCTGCCCTTCGAGGTCTCGGATCTCGAGGCGCTGCGGGCGGTGGGTGAGCAATTGACCCGCGAGGCGTGATGTCTCGCGGGTCATGATCTCGGCGGTTCGTGTACCGGTGAGGTGGTGACTAGACCGCGCTCTGGTGCTGTCGCTGTGCCTGGAAGAAATCGGCCCAGGACTCGACCTCGGGATGCTGCTTGAGGAGAGCACGACGCTGCCGCTCCGTCATGCCTCCCCACACGCCGAACTCGACACGGTTGTCGAGGGCGTCCGCCCCGCACTCGAGCATCACCGGGCAGTGCCGGCAGATCACCGCAGCCTTGCGCTGCGCTGCGCCACGCACGAACAGTTCATCTGGATCGACTTCGCGGCAGCGAGCCTTGGAGACCCAAGCGATACGCGCTTCGGCCTGGTCGACGTCGAGTCGGGTCGTCGGGGTGGTCATGTGCATTCAGTTGCCCCTTTACTTTCCGAACGCCGGTTCGCGGTGTTCGAGGTCTGCGCCGTCCGTGTGCCGCAACGGCGCAAAACCTGCCCGTCAAGGTGTTATCTGCGTCACACTGATGTCTCAGAGCGACCGGCAATTGATGCTCACTTGAGTCGGCGGGTAGTAGGCCGGGTCGGCCACCGGTAATGGGTACGTGCACGGTTGATCAGACGCCGGAGCACGGTCAGTGCCGCGGCCAACG
>NZ_JAIFKB010000027.1:0-34432 GCF_019641445.1 Rhodococcus sp. DMU2021 | reverse complement strand
CCTGAGCCAGGATCAAACTCTCCGTTGAAGACTCACAATCACCCCCAAAAAAGGGGCAATCAGTCAAAGACAAAAGAGTCAAATCACTAGCAAAAAAACTCAAACTAGCTCAAACACTGATCATCCCAGACGGAAGAATGAGACGATCAGCAAATACCCACCCCATCGAAAATGATGGAGCGGAGTACCAAAAATATTTGGCACTGACATTCATCGGCACACTGTTGAGTTCTCAAAGAACACGCACACATCATCACGCTTCGGACTGACGTCCGACCCGCTCTGAGGCAACTGTTCCAGCCTACTTCCTCGTCCTCACGAACGCAAGTCCGTGTGGTTTTCGGAACCAGGGGCGGCTCGAAACCTTACCAGAAGGTTTGTAGCCATCAAATTCGCAGGCGCCTTCGTCCAACCTCGTTGTCCCGTTCCTCTCGGCCCGGGTCGGTGTCCGTGTCGCTCTGACCTGGAATAAGTTACGCGAACATCTCCGAGAACACCAAATCGCCAGGTCAAGGGCGGTTTCGATGGCCCGGTGCCCTTCACAGGAGGGGTAGGACGACCCCTCCATCGTGGTGCTCGTCGCGTCCGCTCACGGATCGTCCTACTTCTCGAGTAACGTTCACCGTTGAGCTGAGCGAGGAAGGGTGCCGTGACGTCGACGGGGAACATGGTGGGGTTGTTCGCCGGTATCGGCGGTCTGGAGCTCGGACTCGGGCGACACGGGTGGAACACCGAACTCCTCTGCGAGATCGAGCCGGGTGCTCAGGCAGTACTACGTACGCGCTTCCCCGACGTTCCGCTCCATCCGGACGTCACGCGTCTCCGCTCTCTCCCCCGCGATACGGAACTGGTCGCCGCAGGCTTCCCGTGCCAGGATCTCTCTCAGGCCGGACGCACGGCCGGCATCACGGGATCGAAGTCCGGGCTCGTCGACGAAGTGTTCCGTCTCGTGAAGCGTAAGAACGGTCCGCGCTGGCTCGTCGTCGAGAACGTTCCCTTCATGCTGCAGCTCGGCCGGGGTGCAGCGATGCGCCACATCACCGACGCCCTCGAGGAGCTCGGCTACATGTGGGCCTACCGCGTCGTCGATGCCCGCGCCTTCGGTCTCCCCCAACGGCGGCACCGCGTCCTGATGGTCGCCTCTCGTACCGACGATCCCCGCACGGTGTTGTTCGGCCAGGACGCCGGCATGCCCATGGAGGGCAATCCCGATCTGTTCCCCTGCGGCTTCTACTGGACCGAAGGTGTGCGCGGTCTCGGATGGGCAGTCAACGCCGTACCCACGCTCAAGGGCGGTTCGACGCTCGGTATCGCCAGCCCCCCGGCCGTGCGACTGCCGTCCGGTGAGATCGTCACCCCCGGCCTGACCGACGCGGAGAGGCTCCAAGGCTTCGACGCCGATTGGACGGCTCCTGCCGTCGAGGCGCCCGGCGTCCGTGCCGGACACCGGTGGCGTCTGGTCGGCAATGCCGTCAGCGTGCGGATGGCGTCGTGGGTGGGCCACCGTCTGAACAACCCCATCGCGTACAGCTCCGACCACGAGGCCCCGCTGCTTCCGGGCGACACGTGGCCGACCGCCGCGTGGGGCGCCCGCGGACAGGCGTTCCGCGTGCACGAGTCGCAGTGGCCCGTCCAGGCTCCTTACGAGGACCTCGGCGGTTTTCTCCTCGACGCCCGTCTGCTGTCGGCGCGGGCGACGGCAGGATTCCTCCGACGCGCACGCTCCGGCAACCTGCGCTTCCTGCCCGGATTCCTCGAGGACGTCGAGAACCACCTCGAACGCATGGGTGGCTTCCCCCGAGTGGCGGCCTGAAAGACACCGTGATGGCGGCGTCGGATCGGCCCGGGACGGATCCGCGTACGAGTGCGCGGATGAGCCGGCAACGCCGACGCGACACCGTTCCCGAAGTGGCGTTGCGCAAGGAACTGCATCGCCGGGGGCGGCGGTTCTTCGTCGACCGCGCTCCTCTGCCGGGGATGCGACGCCGGGCCGACCTCGTCTTCCCTCGTCGTCGGGTCGCGGTCTACGTGGACGGCTGCTTCTGGCACAGCTGCCCGCAGCATGCGACGTTCCCGAAGAACAACGCCGAGTGGTGGGTGGCCAAGCTCGCTGCCAACGTGCAGCGCGATCGGGACACCGATGCGCGCTTGCAGGCCGCGGGCTGGGCGGTGGTGCGGGTGTGGGAGCACGAGGATCCCGTCGTCGCCGCGACGCGCGTGGAGGATGCTCTGTCGGCTCCGCCGGAAACGGATGCAGGGCCGGCGCAGGGGTGATCCCCCGCACCGGCCCCTGGACCGATCCGATCAGCCCTTCGTGAGCTGTGCGTACCGGGCGACGTGCTGTTCGGCGGTGCCGAACTCGTACTCGATCGCGGTCAGTCGCTTGAAGTAGTGCCCGACGGCGAGTTCCTCCGTCATGCCCATGCCGCCGTGGAGCTGGACGGCGTTCTGGCCGACGAAGCGTGCCGCACGGCTGATCGTCGCCTTCGCGGCCGAGACCGCGCGTGCCCGCGTGGCGTCGTCGCTGTCGAGATGAAGAACGGCCAGGTAGACGGCGGACACCGCCTGCTCGACCTCCATGTACATGTCGACCATGCGGTGCTGGAGTGCCTGGAAGCTGCCGATGGGCTGACCGAACTGCTGACGCTGCTTGGCGTACTCGACGGTGTCGGTGAGCACCTTGCGCATCAGACCCACGGCTTCGGAGGACACGGCGGCGGTCGCCTCGTCGATGCCGCGCGAGACGGACGGCCATGCGCTGCCCTCCTCGCCGAGCAACGAGTCGGCGGGCAGTCGCAGACCCGAGAAGACGATGTCGGAGGCGCGTCGGTCGTCGATCGTGCGGTAGGAGTGGATCTCCACACCGGTCGGCGGGTTCGTGGGGTCGAAGTCGACGAGGAACAGCGAGATGCCGTCGGTGTCGGTGCGCTCGCCCGACGTGCGGGCGGTGACGAGCAGGTGCGTTGCGAGCGGAGCGCTGGTGATGACGGTCTTCTCACCGTCGACGACCCACTCGTCGCCCTCGCGACGCGCGGTGGTGGACACGTCGTGGAAGACGTATCCGGAGGTGGGCTCGGTCGCGGCGAACGCCGTGACGGCTTCACCGGCAGCGATCGCCTCGAGGACGGACCGGGCTCGATCGACCCCTGCACGACCGAGCAGCCCGCCCCCGAGGACGACCGTGTCGACGTACGGTTCGATGACGAGTGCGTGCCCGAGCGCCTCGGACACCACCATCAACTCGACCGGTCCGCCGCCCATCCCCCCTACCTCTTCCGGGAGCGTGGCCCCGAGGATTCCGAGATCCTCGGCGAATGCCCGCCACACCTCCGGTTGCCAACCTTCGCCGGTGGTCGCGACCTTCCGGCTTTGCGCCAGGTCGTAGCGACCGGCGAGGAACTTGGTGACCGAATCACGAAGGAGCTCCTGCTCCTTGCTCAAACCGAAGTCCATCAGAGCCCCAATGCTGCTTTGGCGAGAATGTTTCGCTGGATCTCGTTGCTGCCGGCGTAGATCGACCCGGCGCGGTCGTTGAAGTAACGCAGCGGCGCGACAGCCTGCCACTCCTCACCGCTGACGTAACCGTCGGCGGGCGGCACGTAGTCGGCCACCGGACCACCGGGCGCGGTGATGTGCGGCTGGTAGACCCGACCGCGCGGACCGGCCGCCTCGAGGGTCAGCCGGGTGATCGTCTGGCTGAGTTCGGTGCCCAGGATCTTGAGCATCGACGACGCGGGGCCGGGGTTCTTGCCCGCGGATAACGCTGCAAGAGTGCGGTATTCGAGGATCTCGAGTACGTCGGTGCGGATACGTGCCTCGGCGAGCTTGGCGGAGAACGCCGGATCGTCGATGAGCCTGCCACCCGACGGACCGGGCTGTTCGGCGGCTTCCTCGGCGATTCGTTCGGCCATGACCTGCAGGGCCGGCGCTGCCGCCGCTCCCCCGCGTTCGAAGACGAGCAGGTATTTCGCGACGGTCCAGCCGTCGTCGATTTTCCCGAGCACGTTCTTCTTCGGGACGCGCACACCGTCGAAGAAGACCTGGTTCTGCACTTCCTCACCGGACGTCATGACCAGAGGGCGGATCTCGATGCCGGGCGAGGTCATGTCGATGAGCAGGAAGGTGATGCCCTGCTGCTTGCGACCGGTCTTCGACGTGCGCACGAGCGCGAACATCCAGTTCGCCTCGGTGGCGTGCGTGGTCCAGATCTTGCTGCCGGTGACGATCAGGTCGTCGCCGTCGTCGACCGCCGCCATGCTGAGCGACGCGAGGTCGGAGCCGGCCTCGGGCTCGGAGTAGCCCTGACAGAAGAAGACCTCACCTGTGAGGATCCGGGGCAGGAAGTAGCTCTTCTGTTCTTCGGTGCCGTAGGCGACGATCGCGTGCGCGACCATGCGGATGCCCATCGGCGACAGGTTCGGGGCGCCCGCGAGGATCGACTCGCGGCTGAAGATGTAGTGCTGCGTTTGCGTCCAGTCGCATCCGCCGTACTCGACCGGCCAGGCCGGCGCCGCCCAACCACGCTCATGGAGGATGCGCTGCCACTCCATGCTCGCTTCGTGGTCGGAGTACACGCTCGTCGCGAGTCGGCCGGCCCGCCGCAGTTCGGGCGTCAGCTTCTCCTCGAGAAACGATCGCACCTCGTCTCTGAAGGCGGCGTCGGCCTCTGACCACGCAAGTTCCATGTCTTCTCCCCGCAGAGCGCGACCGCCGTTGCCGGACCATCGTGCGAATTCTCGTTAACTTTTTGAGAGTGGTACGAAATTTACTTCCACCCCAGCGGGCTCGTCAATAGACGGATATCACCTGCGGTACCGGCAGGATCTCCGACCGGGGACACGAACGATCGAGTCCCCGACTCCAGGTGGAGGGTCAGCTCGACACAAAGACGGAACGTTCACTCGTAGCGCAGGACCGGGGACGGTGGCGTTTCACCTCATGACTGCGGTCACATACTCTGATGGAACCTTGTTCTTGATAATGTAAACGTCACTCTTTCATCGTCGGCGCGCATCGAAAATTCGGAGGGCATTCGAGTGAAGTTCCGGAGCGGGACCGCATTCATGAAGGCCACGGAGATGCCGGCCGCCGCCCGCATGCTCGACGACGCCGGATTCCACGGCCTGCTCGTCTCGGACCACCTCATCTACCCGAAGGAGTTGAAGACGGTCTACCCCGGGCACGAGAGCGGCAAGCCGTTCTGGTCGCCGGAGACCGGGTCTCCATCGGACTGTCCGCGGGATGGATGCGCGAGGAGTTCGAACTGCTCGGCCAGGACTTCGACAACCGCGGGCCCCGGCTGAACGAGATGATCCGGGCGCTGCGCGAACTGTGGAAGGGAGGATGGGTCTCGTTCCGGGGCGAGTACTACGACATCCCCGAAATGACCATCGAACCCCACCCGCCGAGCCCGGTACCGATCCTGTGCCGGCGTCATGGTGTCGCCGTGGGCCAACTGGGAGGCCACCCACTCGGGCGACCACGATCACCTCCTCGGCACCGCCGAGCAGTACCGCGCGCCGATCGAGGACTTCGCCGAGAGGATCATCGCGAAGCTCACGTGAGCGCAACCGGAAACAGCAATCCTCGAACGAGAAAACCCTCACCGACAGGATCGATGAGGGTTTGGTCTGTGTGCCCGAAGGGGTCGAACCTAGCCTGTCAGGCGGACGTAACCGTCCGGTCGGCACCTCTGCCGCCAACTCGTCGTACCAGATCATGACGTCGTCGTAGTCGGGAGCGCCCTCCGGTGTCGCGACATTGTCACGGAGGCACTGGGCAAGAATCTCCATCTGTTTGTTGGACCAGGACCGATCTTGCACACACCCTCCTGTAGTCCGGGGAAGTCACGTGACGCCCCTTGCGGAGTGAAGATAGCCACAAAGATGTCGCTGAAGCCGGTCAGCAAGCCGTGTCGATTCTGTGTCGTGGCGACTCCGTAACCAGATACGAGAAAACCCTCACCGGAGTACCGGTGAGGGTTTTCGTGTGTGCGCCCGAAGGGATTCGAACCCCTAACCTTCTGATCCGTAGTCAGATGCTCTATCCGTTGAGCTACGGGCGCATGTGTATTCAATTGTCGTTGGTGACGCTACACCAACTGGCGGAGGCGAGAGGATTTGAACCTCCGGTCCCCGGTAAGGGGGACAACTCATTAGCAGTGAGTCCCATTCGGCCGCTCTGGCACGCCTCCTCGGGGATTCGATGCTCTCGAACCGCCGGATCGAAACATTACACATGCCCCCAAGGGAAACGCAAAACGCCTGGTCAGAGGCGTGTAGATGGACGGTCTCCCCCATCCTGCCGACCGGCGGTCACACGACGAGGCGCATAATCGGCTCGTGACTCCACAGACCCGCCCCGACCTCGAATCGATCCCCGCCTACGTTCCGGGCCGCTCGTTCCCCGGTGCGGTGAAGCTCGCCAGCAACGAGACGACCATCGGTCCGCTCCCCAGCGTCCGGGAGGCGATCGCCGACGCTGCCGCCGGCCTCAACCGCTACCCCGACAACAGCGCGACGGAGCTCATCGCGGCACTGTCGGAACGACTCGGCGTCCCGACCGAGCAGATCGCCGTGGGCTGCGGATCGGTGAGCCTGTGCCAGGAGCTCGTGCAGATCACGTGCGATGCGGGCGACGAGGTGATCTTCGCGTGGCGGTCGTTCGAGGCGTACCCGATCATCGCGGCCGTCGCCGGCGCGACCGCCGTGCGCGTCCCGAACACCGCGGACCACGGTCACGACCTGAAGGCCATGCTCGCCGCGATCACCGACCGCACGCGGCTGATCTTCGTGTGCAATCCCAACAATCCCACCGGGTCGCTGCTGGGCAAGGAGGAGCTCGCGCAGTTCCTCGACGCCGTCCCCGAGCACATCGTCGTCGCCCTCGACGAGGCGTACTTCGAGTACGTCCGCCCCGAGCCCGGTGAGGATCTGGCCGACGGTCTCGAGCTCGCGGAGGGTCGCCGCAACGTCGTCGTGCTCCGCACCTTCTCCAAGGCCTACGGTCTCGCCGGTATCCGCGTCGGATACGCGGTCGCCGACCCGTCCGTCGTGACGGCGCTGAGCAAGGTCCACACCCCATTCTCCGTGAACTCGCTCGCCCAGACGGCTGCCGTGGCCTCGCTCGCCGCCGCGACCGAGTTGCTCGCGCGCACCGAGGGCGTCGTCGCCGAGCGGGAACGGGTCCACGCGGCACTCGTCGAGGCCGGCTACGAGGTGCCCACGAGTGCCGCGAACTTCCTCTGGCTGCCGCTGGGTGAACGCTCCGCCGCGTTCTTCGAAGCCGCAGCGGAGGCAGGCGTGGTGCTCCGCAACTTCACGGGCGAGGGCACCCGGGTGACGATCGGCGACCCGCACGAGAACGACCTCTTCCTCGACTTCGCAACCGGGCAGGGACGGGCACTCGCCGGCATCGGCTGATCCTGTGACGAGACCCAACCGTTATAGCTGGGTATCGGTGGCGTGATCCGGCCCTGACAGACTCGGGCGGTCGGTTCGGGTCGGGTGGCGGAGGAACTGCATGGGGGCAGGCAAGGTGCGGCGCGCCCTGTCGGCCTGCGCAGTCGTCGGCTCACTGGTCGCCTTCGGTGGTGCGGCACCTGCCGGAGCCGCGCCGACGAGCACAATCCCCTCGAACGCCGTCCCGCTCCGGGTGATCGCATTCGGCGACCTGCACGGAAATCTGCTGCCCCCGCAGGGACTGCACGGCGAGGTCGTCCGGTCGGACGGCGTCTCGGTCCCCGCGGGGGGTGCGGCCTATCTCGCCGCCTACGTCCGGCAGCTCAGGGAACAGGCCGACAACTCCGTGCTCTACGCCGTGGGCGACACGTGGGGTTCGTCGCCGCTCGAGTCGGGCCTGTTCCACGACGAGCCGACCATCGCCCTGCTCGACGAACTCGATCTCACCGCCGCGACCCTCGGCAACCACGAACTCGACCGCGGCTACGCCGAACTCGAGCGACTGCGGGACGGCGGTTGCCACCCGAAGGAAGGGTGCCTCTACACCGAACCGTTCGAGGGCGCGAACTTCCCGATCCTCGGCGCCAACCTCACCACGACGGACGGCACACCGGCCGCACTCCCCTACAGCATCGACTACGTCGACGGACTGCCCGTGGGCGTCATCGGTGTCGTGCCGAGCAACACCCCCGACATCATCCGGCCCGACGCGATCGCGGGACTGCAGTTCGAGGACGAGATCGCCGCTGTCAACCGCACCGCCGACAGCCTCGGTGCGCTCGGCGTCCGTTCGATCGTGGTGCTCTACAAGGGCGACATCGGGGCCATCGACGGCGACGATCCGTGTCCGAGCGGGGACGACGGAGCGGCGGCGATCGCGACGTCCGTCTCCCCCGACGTGGACCTCATCGTCACCTCCGACGGCGACCGGCACTTCAACTGCACCTACACCGACCCGGCGGGCAGGCCGCGCACCGTCGTGCAGGGTGCTTCGCACGGGCGCATCCTGTCGGTCGCCGACCTCGTCATCGACCGGCAGAGTCGGGAGGTGCTGCGCGACCGAACCGTCGTGTTCACGCAGGTCGTCACGCACGACATCGATCCGGATCCGACCACTCTCGAGTTCGTCGACCGGGCAGTCGAGAAGTCGGCGGAGGTCGCGAACCGGTCCATCGCGCGCATCGGCGCCGACGTCACGCGCAGCGAGAGCCCGAGCGGAGAGTCGGCGCTGGGCAATCTGGTGGCCGACGCACAACTCGCGGCGACGCGGCATCTCGGCGCGCAGATCGCGCTGATGAACCCCGGCGGACTCCGCGGCGACCTCCTCGCCGGCGACGGCACCGTCTCGTACCGGGAGACCTACGCCGTGCAGCCCTTCGGGAGCATGCTGCAGGTGCTCGACCTCACCGGAGCCCAACTCGACGTACTGCTCGAGCAGCAGTTTCAGAACAGCCCGGTCGGCTCGGAGGTCGAACGCATCCTGGCGCCCTCGCACAATCTGACCTACACGCTCGACCGCCTGGCGCCGCGCGGCGAACGGATCCGTTCGATCACGATCGACGGCGAGGCCGTCGACCCCGAGCGTGTGTACAAGGTCGTGATGAACAACTTCCTGGCCGGCGGCGGAGACGGTTTCACCGTGTGTACGGAAGCGCACGGACTGGTCGGCGCGGGCAAGGATCTCGACGCCCTCAACAACTATCTGGCGACCCGCTCACGCGTGGAGCCGCCGGCCGTCGACCGCATCCGCCTCCACTGAGACGGTGCCGTCGACGCGCGATCAGCGGAGTCGGAGTGCGTCGGCGAGGGTCGGCCACGCGGCCTTGATGTCGTCCTGCCAGTAGCCCCACGAATGCGTGCCCCACGGGCGGTAGACGACCTGCGCGGGGATACCGAGTTCGCGGAGGCGACGGTCGTAGGTGACGGTGCACACGAAGGTGCCGATCTCGAGCGGCGCGCCGACGGTGAGCACGTCCTGACCGGCGCCGAGATCGTGCGGGCCGAGCAGGCCGTTGCCGGTGCTGAGGAAGACCTCCTTGCCGCGCAGCTTCTCGGCGAGCAGGTAGGAGTCGTGCTCCTCCCATCGGGCGTCGTCGGGCGGTCCCCACATGTTGTCGGGGTTGCCGCCCTTGTACGCGACGGTTCCGCGGACGGTGTCGCGGGAGCGGTCGCTGGAGGTGTCGTAGCAACCGCTGAGCGCCGCGACTCCCTGGTAGAGGTCGGGATTGCGGGTGATCAGGGACATCGCCCCGGTGGCGCCCATCGACAGGCCCGCGACGGCGTTGGTGCCGTTGCCGTCGAACTCGGCGTCGATCAGCGGGGGTAGTTCCTCAGTCAGGAAGGTCTCCCACTTGTTGATCCCGAGCACGGGGTCGGGGTTGTTCCAGTCGGTGTAGTAGCTCGCGGTGCCACCCACGGGAAGGACGACGTTGGTGTTCTTGTCGGCGAAGAACTCCGCGATGTCGGTGCGTTGGGTCCACGTGCTCTCGCGGAACTCGGACTCCTCGCCGGCGCTGACGCCGTCGAGCAGGTAGAGGGTGGGGCGCGGCCCCGCCGAGGCCGGGTGCAGCACCTGCACCGGCACGACCCGGTTCATCGCGGCCGAGTGGACGAACAGCTTCGTCTGCCTGTCGCCGACCCGCTCGACATGGTCGATCCTGGCCGACACCGGCTGCACGTGCGCCGGTTGTGCATGGATCGGTTGGGCATGGGCGATCGTCGTGCCGGAGACCGGCACCATCAGGGCCACCGCTACAGCCGCCGCGCGTCTCTTCACCATCGAACTCCCCGTCCCCCGACGACCTGCAGTGATCTCACAGTCACTACCTGTACCCGGTCAAGCGGACCTGCACGCGACCCTAATATTCACCCTCCTATTCGTGACGAATCGGAGGATCCACGGCCGCGTCGCCCCCGCCGGGCGGCGGGAGCGACGCGTGGGAGAGCTGTGTCGGTCAGCGGAGGTGGTGCACCTCCTGCAACCCGTAGACCGGGGTCGGGAGGCCCTCGTAACGCGCCTTGAGTTGCAGCGCCAAGTAGAGCGAGTAGTGCCGCGACTGGTGCAGGTTGCCGCCGTGGAACCACAGGCCGTCCTGCTGCGTGGGCTTCCACATGTTGCGCTGCTCACCCTCCCAGGGGCCGGGGTCCTTGGTGGTGTCGGAGCCCAGGCCCCAGCACTTGCCCACCTTGTCGGCGACCTCCTGCGAGATCAGGTCGGCGACCCAGCCGTTCATCGAGCCGTAGCCGGTCGCGTAGACGACGAGATCGGCCTCGAGTTCGGTGCCGTCTTCGAGGATCACCGACGTCTCGGTGAGTTCGCGGACGTTGCCGTGGGCGAGCTTGATGTCGCCGTTCGCGACGAGTTCCGAGGCACCGACATCGATGTAGTAGCCGGATGCGCGACGCAGGTACTTCATGAACAGGCCCGAACCGTCGTCACCCCAGTCGTGCTGGAAGCCCGCCTTCTCGAGCCGGTCGTAGAACTCGGCGTCGCGTTCGCGGATCTTCTCGTAGATGGGGATCTGGAACTCGTGCATGATCCGGTACGGCAGGGACGCGAAGGTCAGGTCGGCCTTCTGGGTGGTGACGCCGGCGGCGAGGGCCCGCTCGGAGTACAGGTCGCCGAGACCGAGATCCATCAGCGAATCGGACCGGACGATGTGCGTCGACGAGCGCTGCACCATGGTGACGTCGGCGCCCACCTCCCACAGGGCACCGCAGATGTCGTGGGCACTGTTGTTGGCACCGATCACGACGGCCTTCTTGCCGGCGTAGGCGTCCGGACCCGGGTGGGCGCTGGAGTGGTGCTGCTCGCCGCGGAACAGGTCCATGCCGGGGAAGTCGGGGATGTTCGGCTTACCCGACATGCCGGTCGCGATGACGAGCTGCTTCGGCCGGAGGACCACCGGTTCGCCGTCGCGCAGGACGTTGACGGTCCATTCGCCCGTTGCCTCGTCGTAGCTCGCGGAGGTGCACTCCGACTTCGACCAGTAGGGGACCTCCATCACCTTCGTGTACATCTCGAGCCAGTCCGCGATCTTGTCCTTGGGCGCGAAGACCGGCCAGTTGTCGGGGAACGGCATGTACGGCAGGTGGTCGTACCAGACGGGGTCGTGCAGACACAGCGACTTGTAGCGGCTGCGCCACTGGTCGCCGGGACGGTCGTGCTTGTCGAGCACGATTGCGGGAACACCGAGCTGACGCATGCGCGCACCGAGCGCGATACCGCCCTGACCACCACCGATGATCACGATGTAGGGCTGACGCGTGTAACCGAGTTCGCGTTCCTCGATCTCGCGCTGCTCCGACCACGTGACCCTCTGCTTGTCGGCGCCGTGCTTCGTGCCGCGGGGACGACGCGTGCCCTTGTTCTCCTCGTATCCCTTCAGCTCCTGCATCGTGGTCAGCAGCGTGAAGGCGCGGTCCTGGCCGCTCTCCTCGTCGCGCTTGAGACGCAGGTGGCCGACGCCACGACCGACCGCGGTCTCGAACGCGATCCAGGCGCTGAGTACGCCGTCGTCGTCGCTCGCTGGTTCGGTGGTGCGGAAGCCGCTGGGATCGGTGTCGGCGAGTCGCGCGTGCAGCATGTCCGAGACGCCCTCGCGTCCCTCGACGGTCTTGAGGTTCCAGGTGAAGGCGACCAGGTCGCGCCAGAAGGAATCGGTGCCGAACAGGCCCGCAGCGGCGTCGACATCGCGCTGTGCGAGGGCGGTTTCGAAAGCTTGCAACCAGGCGTCGACGCGTTCGTCGGGCGTCGCGGTGCCGGAGGTCGTGGGCTTGTCGAGGGTGTCGGTCATGGTGAGTCCTTTCCCGTGGTGATGTGATCCAGGACACTCCCCGCGGCCGGTCCCCCGCAAGCGTTGCGTCACGTTGCACGGCGCCCCACTTGTGGCGCAGCACACATTTGCCACCTATGCTCCGAGGACGACGACGAAGAGGAGACCGTGACCACGTTCAGCGCGATCGCGCCCGGCACCGACCTGTCGCGCTACGCGCGCGAGTTGACGCGGATGCACGACGCGGTCATCGGCGGCGCCCGGTCACCCATGCGACCCCGTCCGCTCGTGTCCCGTTCGTGGCAGCGCGTGCTCGACGCGGGCCTCGATCCCACCGGCACCAACGAACGCAGCCGGCTGCCCGTCGCGGAGATCGAGCGACGTCGCCGCGCGTCCGCCCTCTCCGCGGTGATCGGCGATCTCGAGCAGGTCATCACACCCGTCGCCGACGCCTCGCATCTGCTGCTGGTGGTGACCGACGCCGACGGCGTGATCCTCTGGCGCAGCGGTTCGGCACCGACCCGGTCACGCGCCGACGCCCTCGGTTTCCAGGAGGGTACTGTGTGGACCGAGTCGACCGTCGGCACGAACGCCATCGGCACGGCGCTCGCGGAGGCCGCGCCCGTGCAGTTGTTCTCGGGTGAACACTTCGAGACGACCCAGCATCCCTGGTACTGCACCGCTGCGCCGATCCACGATCCGATCCGCGGCGACCTGCTGGGCATCGTCGACGTCAGCGGTCCCGCGCTGACCCTGCACCCGGCCATCATCGCCCTCGTCGACACCGCCGTCCGGCTCGCCGAAGCACAACTGTGGCGACGGCACGAGGTGCGACTCGAACGGCTGCGCACCGAGGCTGCTCCGTTGCTGTCGTCGACGCGGGGACCGGTGCTGCTCGTCGACGAGGACGGTTGGGTCGCGCACGCCTCCGGTATCGCCGCCGAGCGGGTCGCGGTTCCGCGGCACGCACGCCCACTGACCGTTCCCGGTATGGGACTGTGTGTGCCCGAGCGGCTTTCGCACGGCTGGCTGATCCGCGGCGCGGCCTCGTCGTCGCGCATGCGGATGGTGCTGCACGTGTCGTCGTCGCCCACAGTGGAGGTCTTCGGGGACGACGACTCGTGGCACAGCATCGTCACCGCACGTCAGGCCGAGATCCTGCTGTTGCTGCACGAGCGCGGCCCGGACGGCATGACGGTCGCAGCGCTCAGCCGGGCCCTCTACGGGGACGACGACCATGCCGTGTCGGTCCGCGCCGAGGTGTCGCGACTGCGACGCGCGATCGGGGACGTGATCGAGAGCAAGCCCTACCGGCTCGCCACCACCGTCGACCTGTCGCTGGATCTCGGTGCGGACGAACGCCTCGCCGACTCCGAGTTCGTCCGCCGGTCGGGGGCGCCGGGGGTGCGGGCACTCGGCGTCTACCGCTGACACGGCCGGGGGCATGTTTCCGCCCCTCGGGGACCGGGAACGCACCAGTGAACCCAAGTCGCCGAACATGCTGGAGACACAATGACCGTTCTCGTCGTCACGGACAGCCCCGAAGGTCCGGCACAGAAGATCGCCCGGCTCGTCGCCGACGCGCTGGGAGAGCGGGACATCGACGTCACCGTCGGTGACACCTCCGATCTCGAGCGGTCGGAAGAGTTCGAGGGCGTCGTCTTCGGAGGCGAGGTCGACGCCGGCGAGTACTCGCCCGACACCGTCGAACTGTTGTCGTCGCGGGCCTCCGGGCTGAGTCAGCAGCTCGTGTGGTTGTTCGCGGTGGGCGACGAAAGCACCGAGGACACAACGGATCTGGTGTCCGAACTCGCCGCGCTCGACTACCGGTCGTTCAGTCCGTCCGCAGGCGAGGACGAGGTGCGGTCGTGGGCCGCCTTCATCGCCGACGAGATCGACGGACACAGCTGAACCCGCACGTTCACCCGAGCGAAGGGCCACCATGCTCCACACGGATGTCGCACCGGGCGTGCATCGCCTCGCGCACGCCGACGTCAACGTCTACCTGATCGAGGACGACGCCGGAGTGACCGTCGTCGACACGGGACTACCCGCGACCGCTGGTCGCATCGAAGAGGCGATCTCACGCATCGGTCGCCGGATCGACGACGTACAGGGAGTCGTCCTCACGCACGCCCACTTCGATCACGTCGGGTCGGCGAAGCGGCTGCGTGAACGGTGGCGGGTTCCGGTATGGGCGCATCGCGACGAGAAGTTCCTCGCCGCCCACCCCTATCGCTACCAGCACGAACGCAACCGGCTGCTCTATCCCGTTCGATATCCCGCCTGCATCCCCGTTCTCGCCCGGATGACCGTGGCCGGTGCGCTGTGGGTGCGCGGGGTCCACGACGTGACGCTCTTCCAGGACTCCCAACCGCTCGACCTGCCGGGCCGCCCCGTCCCCCTGCACACACCCGGCCACACCTACGGGCACTGCGCGCTGCATCTCCCGGACCGCGACACCGTGATCGTCGGCGACGCCATCGTCACCCTCGATCCGTACACGGGCAGGCGCGGTCCGCAGATCGTCTCGGGTGCGGCGACCGCCGACAGCAGGACGGCCCTCGCCTCGCTGGCGGCCATCGCCGGCACCGGCGCGAAGCACGTCCTCGTCGGCCACGGTGAGCCCTGGCACGACGGTGCGGCCGTGGCCGTGGAACGAGCGGTGGCCGCCGGACCGAGCTGACAGATGTGATCGGTCCACGGGAACCGGGGACATGCCCGCACGGCGCGGGCACACCGGCCGCATGAATGCTCTCGGTGCCACTCTTCTGACCGGCGTCGCCGACCCGAAGCTCGAGGCCTTCTCACGGTTCGACGGAAGCTGGGGACGAGGGGCGCACCTGGATCCTCGAGGAGAAGATGGTCGCCACCCGGCGGTAGAAACGAGAAGAGGCTCCGACTCCCTGACGGGTGCCGGAACCTCTTCCGTGGCGGAAGCGGAGGGATTTGAACCCCCGTTGGTGTTACCCAAGCTCGCTTTCAAGGCGAGTGCATTCGGCCGCTCTGCCACGCTTCCGTGGCAGATCCTAACCGCTCCGCGCAAGCAGGGCATAACCGATTCACGACCTCAGCGGTCGGCCAGAGTGTGCTCGACGCGCGCGAAGACCCGCGCCAGCATGTCGAGCTCGTCGGCCGACAGCAGGTCGATGAGGTAGTTGCGCACGTCGTCGACGTGGGTGGGGGCGGCCTCCGCCAGACGCCGCCTGCCTTCGTCGGTGATGGTGGCGAGCACACCGCGACCGTCGTCGGGGCACGAGCTGCGCACGACCATCTTCTCCTGCTCCATCCGCCGGATCTGATGGGTGAGCCGGCTGCGTGAGGAGAGCACGCCGTCGGCGAGATCGCTCATGCGCAGGGCGCCCTCGGGGGCTTCGGAGAGCATGACCAGGATCCGATATTCCGCCAGCGACAGGTCGTGTCGGTCGTTGAGAGACCGACTGAGGGCGCTCATGAGACGGTTGTTGCCGTCCATGTAGAGACGCCAGGCCTCCTGCTCCTTTGCGGTCAGCCACTTGGGTTCGTCTCGTTCGCTGGTCACGCCGGGAGTGTAATGCCGACGGCCCGATCCGGTTACCGCACGGTAGCTTCGAGCAGGTGAGCGCGCGGCGAGCGGCGTGATCGTCTCCTCACTGCCCCGCACGCGATAGCGTCGAACACATGTATGCAATCGTCGCCACCGAACCCGGTGGTCCAGAAGTTCTCCGGTGGACCGAGCAGCCCGACCCGGACCTGCCTCCCGGGCACGTACTTCTCGATGTCGCGGCGACCGCGGTCAACCGCGCCGACCTGCTGCAACGGCGCGGCCTCTACCCGCCGCCCCCGGGGGCGAGCGACATCCTGGGCCTCGAATGCTCCGGAGTGATCTCCGAACTCGGCGAGGGTGTGACGGGCTGGAACATCGGCGACAAGGTCTGCGCCCTCCTCACCGGTGGCGGTTACGCCGAGAAGGTCGCGGTCCCTGCCTCCCAGCTGCTGCCCGTCCCGAAGGGCATGGACATCGCGGTCGCCGCGTCGCTTCCCGAGATCGCGTGCACGGTGTGGTCGAACGTCGTGATGACCGCCGGCCTGAAGCGCGGCGACGTCCTGCTCGTCCACGGTGGCGGCGGAGGCATCGGCACACATGCCATCCAGGTGGGCAAGGCGCTCGGCGCGAAGGTGGCGGTGACGGCCTCGGCCGGCAAACTCGACCGCTGCCGCGAACTCGGCGCCGACCTGGCGATCGACTACCGCGAACAGGACTTCGTCTCCGAGGTGCGCACTGCCTTCGGTGGCGCCGACGTGGTGCTCGACAACATGGGTGCGAAGTACCTGTCCCGGAACATCGACGTCCTCGCTCCGGACGGACGGCTCGTCGTCATCGGCATGCAGGGTGGCACGAAGGGTGAACTGCACCTCGGCAAGTTGCTCGCCAAGCGCGGTCACGTCATCGCGACCGGTCTGCGCGGCCGTCCGGACTCGGGGCCGTCGGGCAAGAGCGCGATCATCGACTCCGTGCGCGCCGATCTGTGGCCGCTCATCGAGGAGGCGAAGGTCCATCCCGTCGTGCACGCCGAGCTGCCGATCACCGAGGCGGCACAGGCGCACGAACTGCTCGACAGCCCCGAGACCGTCGGGAAGGTCGTGCTGCGGATCGAACGGAACTAGAGGTTGCGGAGCTCACGGACGAGCTGATCGACCTCGAAGCTCGTGGTGTAGGGGGCGAGGCCGATGCTCACCGCTCCCCCTTCGTCGCTGACGCCGAGGGAGTCGAGGAGCCGGCTCGATCCGCGGGTGCTCGCCACCGTCGCGATGCGGCGGTCGGCGAGATGCGCGGCGACCTTCTCGGCCGGGACCCCGTCGACGGTGAAGCTGAGGGTGGGGACGCGGCTCGACGCGCGGCCGAGCACGATCACGCCGGTGAGACTGTCGAGCTGTCGCATCAGACGGTCGAACAGCACGTCCTGGTAGTTCTGCATCGAGCTGATCGAGATGTCGAGACGCTCGCGGCGCGAACCGGTGGCGTCGTCGTCCAGCGAGGCCATGAAGTCGATGGACGCGGGGATACCGGCGAGCAGACCGAACTGGTGACCGCCCACCTCGAGGCGTTCGGCGCCGCGCGCGTGCGGGTTCAGCGACACGGCCGGAACCCGTTCGAGATGCGCGGGGTCGGAGAAGACGAGCGCACCGATCTGCGGGCCGCCCCACGAGGCGATGTCGACGGTGATGACGTCGGCGCCGAGATCGTCGATGTCGACGTGGGCGTAGGGGGCAGCGCCCGCGGCGTCGACGACCATGAGCCCACCGACCTCGTGGACGAGATCCGCGACGACCCGCACGTCGGGCGCGGTGCCGACGATCGACGACGCCGCGGTGAGCGCGACGAGCCGGGTGGTGGGCGTGATGAGTTCCTCGTACTGCCAGGTGGGCAGCTCGCACGTCTCGATCTCGACCTCGGCCCAGCGCACCTGCGCGCCGTAGCGGCTCGCGACCCGCAACCAGGGAGCGATGTTCGCCTCGTCGTCGAGCCGTGAGAGCACCATGCCGGTGCCGAGCCCGAGGCGGGAACTGAGTGCTTCGGCGAGCCAGGCGAGCAACACCGCGTGGCTCGGGCCCAGGACGACCCCGTCCGGATCGGCACCCACGAGTTCCGCGACCGCGACGCGCGCCTCCTGGAGAATCGCGGCGCTGCGACGTGACGACAGGTGCCGTCCGGTCGACGACGCGGCCGAGTTACGGAAGGCAGTGGACACGGTGCGCGACACCACATCGGGGATCTGCATACCGGCCCGTGGATCGAGATGGATCCACCCGTCCCCGAGCGAGGGGATCAACCCCCGGATCCGGGCAACGTCGTAAGCCATGGCAGACACTCTAGGTCCCGATGTCAATGGGACGCGCCGTACCTGCACTCGGCGTTGCCCTCTCGGTAGGCTCGATCGGGGTACCCGGCACTCCGGGTCCCTCGGGTAACCGGGCACCCCCGAGGTGGGAAAGGGAGAATGGAGCCATGACGCATCCGGACAACGACCAGGTTCTCGTGATCGGCCCCGACGGCCGGCCCATCCGTGTCTCCCGCGAGGAGGCGGCCCGCGTGGAGGCCGACGGCCGGCCGGAGGAGGAGAAGACCGAGAACGGCGGCGAATCCCTGGCCGACATGGTCGAGCAGCCGGCGAAGGTCATGCGGATCGGCACCATGATCAAACAGCTCCTCGAAGAGGTGAAGGCCGCGCCGCTCGACGACGCCAGCCGCACCCGGCTCAAGGACATCCACCTGTCGTCCATCCGCGAACTCGGTCAGGGCCTCGCCCCCGATCTGAGGGAGGAACTCGAGCGGCTCGCGCTGCCCTTCGGTGAGGACGCGGTGCCCTCCGACGCCGAGCTGCGCATCGCGCAGGCTCAGCTCGTCGGTTGGCTCGAAGGTCTGTTCCACGGTATCCAGACAGCGCTGTTCGCTCAGCAGATGGCGGCTCGTGCCCAGCTCGAGCAGATGCGTCAGGGAGCGCTTCCTCCCGGCGTCGCGCAGGGCGGTCGCGGCCAGAACGATCAATCGTTTCCCGGTCAGACCCACCCCGGAACCGGCCAGTACCTGTAGTCCCACCGGGTACGCCCCGGGACTCGGGTATCGGCGCGACGGGTACGCTCGGGTCCCGTGTCAGCGTCTGGAGCAGCATCGTGAGTCGGGTCAGCATCGAAACGCGCGGCGCGTGCGTCGACTTTCCCATCTTCGACGCCAAGACCCGGTCCTTGAAGAAGGCCTTCCTGGGTAAGGCGGGCGGGGCGATCGGCCGCAACGACTCCGATGTCGTGGTCGTCGAGGCTCTGCGCGACATCACGATGTCGTTGAAGGAAGGCGACCGCGTCGGGCTCGTCGGCCACAACGGTGCCGGCAAGTCCACGCTGCTGCGTCTGCTCTCCGGGATCTACGAGCCCACGCGCGGCCACGCTCGGGTGAAGGGTCGCGTCGCGCCGGTGTTCGACCTCGGCGTCGGCATGGACCCGGAGATCTCCGGCTACGAGAACATCATCATCCGCGGCATGTTCCTCGGGATGAGCCGCAAGCAGATGCTGGCCAAGGTCGACGAGATCGCGGACTTCACCGAGCTCGGCGACTACCTCAACATGCCGCTGCGCACCTACTCGACCGGTATGCGGGTGCGTGTCGCGCTCGGCGTGGTCACCAGCATCGATCCCGAGATCCTGCTGCTCGACGAGGGCATCGGCGCGGTCGACGCGGAGTTCATGAAGAAGGCGCGGGTGCGTCTGCAGGATCTCGTCGCGCGCTCGGGCATCCTCGTGTTCGCCAGCCATTCGAACGAGTTCCTCGCCCAACTGTGCGACCAGGCGATGTGGATCGACCACGGCCAGATCCGCGAGCAGGGCGACATCGAGCACGTGGTGCGCGCCTACGAGGGCGACGAGGCCGGCGATCACGTGCGCACGATCCTCCACGAGCTCGAGCGTGAGCGGATCGCGAAGTCCGCCCCCGACGCCGCGGCCTCGACGGGTTCGAACGGTGGCTGACGAACGGATCATCGGCGTCGTCGTCACACACCGCCGACGCGAACTGCTGGCGGATTCGCTGAAAGTTCTTGCCTCGCAGTCCCGTCCGCTCGACCATCTCGTGGTGGTCGACAACGGCGACGAGGACGCGGTGCGTGAGCTCGTCGACGCGGTGGACCTGCCCACGAGTTATCTCGGCTCGAAGCACAATCTCGGTGGAGCAGGCGGCTTCGCCCTCGGCATCCTGTACGCGCTGTCGCTGGGAGCCGACCGGGTGTGGCTCGCCGACGACGACGGCCGCCCAGAGGGACCGGACGTGCTCGCGACGCTGCTCGACTGCGCGCAACGCAACGGCCTGGCCGAGGTGTCGCCGGTCGTGTGCGACATCGCGCAACCCGACCGCCTCGCCTTCCCGCTGCGTCGCGGTGTGGTGTGGCGGCGGTGGCGGCACGAACTCGGCGACGAGGACCTGTTGCCCGGCATCGCCTCGCTGTTCAACGGTGCGCTCTTCACCGCCGCGGCGATCGACGCGGTGGGTGTGCCCGACCTGCGCCTGTTCGTCCGTGGCGACGAGGTCGAGGTACATCGGCGTCTCGTCCGTTCGGGACTGCCCTTCGGCACCTGCCTGCAGACGGCCTACCTGCATCCCGACGGTGCAGACGAGTTCAAGCCTATCCTCGGCGGCCGGATGCACACGCAGTATCCGGACAACGACACCAAACGCTTCTTCACCTACCGCAACCGCGGTTACCTGCTCTCGCAGCCGGGATTGCGCCGGTTGCTGCCTCAGGAATGGGTGCGGTTCGGCTGGTACTTCCTCGTCACCCGCCGCGACCCGGCGGGGCTGCGCGAGTGGATCCGGCTGCGCAGGCTCGGGCGCGAGGAGAGATTCGAACGCCCCTGACGGTGCCGTCGCTCAGTCGGTGATGACCGTCTGCGCTGCGATCTCCTTGAGTTTCGCGTTCGCCCAGCGCAGTTGGCGCAGGGTCTGCGGATGGCAGCGTTCGGAGAGGGCGAGGGCGAGGTCGAGGTCGAGGTCGTAGTCGTGGCCGGCGCGGGCGAGTTCGCGCACATGCTGCTGCGACCAGCCGGCGATGTCACGCGCAACGTGGAAGATCTCGTGGTCGACCTTGTGCCGGTCCGCCGTGCGCAGCAGTTCGGTCGCCAGGTCGTTCTCCGAGCGGTGCAGTTCGCGGATCGCCAGGGAGACCTTGTTCATCGCGGTCCTCCGTCGTCGAGCGTCTCGGTGATCTCGGCGTCCGGTCCACCCGAGGTGGCGGGCACGCTGCCGGAGACCGGTGCCGAGGCGGTGGTGGTCGGTGCCGCGGACGGCCCGCCCTCGGCGACGGCGACCCGTTCGACGCGCGCGGCGCCCGACTTGAACAGGGGTTGCTTCGACGCCGGGTCCCAGTCGGTGAAGGTCAGTTCGTTGGCCGCGCGCCCCTCGAGCGCCGGTTCGTGGCCCGCCGGGGTGTCCCAGTAGCCGTAGTGGAACGGCAGGAACAGCACCCCGTTCCGGATCCCGCTGATCCGCAACCGCGCGGTGACGTGCCCGCGCGGGGTGTCGATCCGCAGCAGGTCGCCCTCCGACCAGCCGTGCCGCTCGGCGTCGCCCGCCGACATCTCCACCCACACCTCCGGTGCCGCGCGTTGCAGTTGCGGGGCGCGGCCGGTCTTCGTGCGGGTGTGGAAGTGGTAGAGCGTGCGGCCGGTGGTGAGTCGATAGGGATACTCGTCGGAGACCGTCTCGTGCGGGGGAAGATACTCACCCGCCTTGATGATCGCCTTGCCGAAGGGGTTCAGCGCCCGGTACTCGGTGGGTTCGACCGGCGCTCCGGTGACCATGTCCCGTCCGTAGTTCTCGCAGTAGTCCGTTGCGGCCCAGAACTTTCCGCCCTCGTAGAGACGTTCGGTCCCGTCGGGTGCGTCGGCGTTGCACGGCCACTGGATTCCGCTTCCGCCACGTAGTTTTTCGTAGGTGATGCCCGTGTAGTCGCAGGGCCGCCCGGCCGTGCACTCCTTCCACGCCTCGAATGCCTCCTCGGGCGTGGACCACTTCACGAGCGGGTCTCCGTCCTTGTCACGCAGATCGATCCGGCGCGCGTAGTCGACGAAGATGTCGAGATCGGGTCTGGCCTGTCCGGGTGGTTCGACGGCCTTCTCCGACAGGTGCACGGTCCGGTCGGTGTTGGTGAACGTCCCGGCCTTCTCACCCCAGGTCCCAGCGGGCAGGACGACGTCGGCCAGCTGCGCGGTCTCCGACAGGAAGATGTCCTGCACAACGAGGAAAAGCCTGTCCTGGGAGAGGATCTCACGCACCCGGCGCAGTTCCGGCAGGGACACCGCCGGGTTCGTCCCGCTCACGTAGAGGAAGCGGATCGAGCCGTCCTCGACGTACCGCATCATCTGCATGAGGTGGGTGGGCGCGGTGTAGTGCGGGATCCGCATCGGATCGATGTTCCACACCCGGGCGAGGTCCTCGACGTGCGATTCGTTGGCCCAGTTGCGGAAGGCCGGCAGGTCGCCGTCGGCGCCGCATTCGCGGGTGTTCTGCGCGGTGGGCTGCCCGTTCATCTGGAGGACTCCGCAACCGGGCCTACCGAGCATGCCGCGCACGAGATGGATGTTGTTCACCTGCACGGCAGCCGCGGTGGCCTGATGGGACTGGTAGAAGCCCTGCAGGACCGTCGAGAGCAGCCGCTCCGCCGTGCCGAGCAGTCGAGCGGCCTCCCGCAGATCCTCGATGGGGACGTCGCAAATCTCGGCGGCCTTCTCGAGGGGATAGTCGTCGAGTTGGGTGCGCAGTTCGTCGAATCCGACGGTGTGGTCCTCGATGTATTTCTCATCGATCCACCCGCGTCGCAGGATCTCGTGCAACAGCCCGTTCATGAGGACGACGTTGGTGCCCGGGCGCGGGGCGAGGTGCACCGTCGCGGCCCGCGCGACCGGCGTCCGCCGCGGATCCACACAGATCACGGCCGGCGGATTCGGTCCGGCGAGCCGATCGAGGACCCGCGTCCATGTCACCGTCTGCGTCTCGGCCATGTTGTGTCCGTAGAGCGCGATGACGTCGGCATGATCGATGTCGGTGTAGGAGCCGGGCTGGCCGTCGCACCCGAAGGACTGTTTGAGGGCGGCAGCCGCCGTCGCTGTGCACAGCCTCGTGTTGCCGTCCATGTGGTTGGTGCCGATGCCACCGTGACCGATGAGCGCGAGGGTGTAGTACTCCTCCAGGAACAGCTGCCCGGTGGCGTAGAAGCCGACCGAACTGGGGCCGCGCTCGTCGAGCAGTTGTTTCGTGCGACCGGCAACGGCATCCATCGCGGTGTCCCAGTCGGTCTCGACGAGTTTGCCGTCGCGGCGGATCAACGGCACGGTGAGCCGGTCCTCCGAATGGTTCGCCTGCCGGCCGAACAGATCCTTGGGGTCGAGCCGCCCGTGGTTGACCCGGTCGACGGCGCGTCCGCGCACCCCCACCATGCGTCCGTCCTTGACGGCGATGTCGAGGCCGTCGCCGTTGGAATGCAGGATGGTCGCCGACTGCACCCATCTGTCGACATCGTCCTCGGTCAGTCCGTCGGCGAGATAGGTGTCGACGCGGGTGGGCCAGCGTTGCCCGCGTCCGTAGGGTGTGCGCGAACCCCACGGATCCGCGATGCGATCCACGGTGGTCATGTTCCCGGCAGTACCCGGGGTGGGAGTGCTCAAACGTTGCACCCCCACACGACCGGACCTTCAGTTCCTCGCAGCGACGATGATGGCGTGGATGATCCATACCGGCAGCCACGCGCCGCACGTGATCAATGTGAGGACGAGATGCAGGAGATGGGGGCAGTCCGCGCGTTTCACATTATTGACGGTGACCTGCTGGATCGGCGCGAACGGCTGCGGGGGCGGGTACGCAGACTGCGGATGCCCGTGGAACTGCTGATGCGCGTAATTCTGTGGCGGGTACTGCTGTTGCGCGTGCGGATACGGCTGCTGATTCTGCTGCTGTGCATACAGGTTCTGCTGGTGCTCGGCGACTCTCCGTTGCTGTTCTTCGAGCGCGATCTGCTGATGGTGGTCTCGAAGACGCTGAGCTTCGGCCTCGCGCTCCTGCTCTTCCTTCCAGGCGCGAAGACGGTTCAACTCCTCGAGTTCCCCTGGCTCGAGATCCCTCTGGTACTTCGGTTGCGGTTCCCAGTTTCCTGCCGGTCCGGTCATCGGTGGTTCCTCTCCCCTCGCCGGTTCCACGAAACCGGAACGAACGTCAAATAGGTCGAATCGTACAGACAGGAGTCACTACAGCCGAGATCTGACTCTGCCTGTTCCTCAGTCCATCCCATCAGGACACGCGCGCGAAATCTCGGAACACAATCCGGCAGATCCGACCGCGGATGTACGCACTTCGTCCTACACTTTCGCCACCCTCGACCTCGGGAGCCAGTGATGACCCCTCGTGCCACCTCACCGTCGACCCTCTGCGAAGCCTTCCAGACCACCGCCGCGGCGTACCCCGACAAGGTCGCGCTGCGCACCCCCGACGACTCCGTCTCCTACACCTGGCGTCAGTACGCGCAGCGCGTCGAACGCCTCGCCGCCGGACTCGCCGGGCTCGGCGTGAACCGCGGGGACACCGTCGGCCTCATGCTCACCAACCGGCCCGAATTCCACCTTCTCGACACCGCCGCGATCCACCTCGGCGCGGCGCCGTTCTCGATCTACAACTCGCTGACCGCCGAACAGATCTCGTACGTGCTCGGCAACGCCGGCAACCACGTGATGATCGCCGAGGAACAGTTCGTCCCCGTCTTGCGGCAGGCGATCGGCGACACGAAGGTCGAGCACCTGGTGTGCATCGACGGCAAACCGGAAGGCACCATCTCCCTCGACGGCCTCGAGGCCGCCACCGATCCGTCCTTCGACTTCGAGGCCTCGTGGAAGGCCGTGCAACCGCCCGACCTGCTGACCCTCATCTACACCTCGGGCACCACAGGCCCGCCGAAGGGTGTCGAACTCACCCACGCCAACCTGCTCGCCGAACTCGAAGCGACGAGCTCGTATCTGCCCATCGGTCCGGACGACCGGATCCTGTCGTATCTGCCCGACGCGCACATCGCCAACCGCTGGGGCTCGCACTACTCGAGCCTGTACAGCGGCATGCAGATCACCACGCTCGACGACCTCAAGCAGGCCATCACCGTGCTACCGAGCCTGCGGCCGACGCTCTTCGGCGCCGTCCCCCAGGTCTGGTACAAGCTCAAGGCCGCGATCGACAAGACCCTCGCCGAGGAGTCGAGCCCGATCAAGAAGAAGCTCGCACTGTGGGCGATCGACGTCGGACGCAAGCGCGCCCGGCTGCAGTCCGACGGCAAACCGGTCCCCCGGTCCCTCGAGGTGCAGCACGCGGTGGCCGACAGGCTGGTGCTGTCCGCGATCCGCGGCAAGCTCGGTCTCGACCAGGTCCGCGCCGCCGTCACCGGAGCCGCGGCGATCTCGCCGGAGGTCCTCGAGTTCGTTCTCGCCCTCGGCATTCCGTGCTCCGAGGTGTGGGGCATGTCGGAGACCTCGTGCGTGGTCACGATGAACCGACCCGGCGCCATCCGCATCGGTACCGTCGGCCAGGCCGTGCCGTGCGCGCAGATCAGGATCGCCGAAGACGGCGAACTGCTCGTCTCCGGCCCGTTGCTCATGAAGGGCTACCGCAACGACCCCGAGAAGACTGCCGACGCAATCGATTCCGACGGCTGGTTGCACACCGGCGACATCGGCGAGATCGACGCGGACGGTTACCTACGGTTGATCGACCGGAAGAAGGAGATCATCGTCAACGCGGCGGGGAAGAACATGTCGCCCACCAACATCGAAGGCGCCCTGCGTGCCGCGTGCCCGATGCTCGGTGGCGCCGTCGCCATCGGCAACGACCGCCCCTACAACGTCGCCCTGCTCGCACTCGACCCCGACGCCCTGGCCATCTTCGCCGAACAGCACGGTCTCGGCGGCACCCACGAGGAACTCACCCGGCATCGGGTGGTCCTCGAATCGATCGCGAAGTCGGTCGAAGAGGCGAACAGCAAGCTGTCGCGGGTCGAGCAGATCAAGAAGTACACGGTGCTGCCGACGATCTGGGAACCCTCCGGCGACGAGCTGACCCCGACGATGAAGCTCAAGCGCAAGCCCATCGATGCCAAATACGCGGAGGAGATCGACAAGTTGTACGCGGGAGCCTGATCCGTCACCGCGCCGACCGGTTCGCAGGACCGTTGATCGCGCCCTACCTCGACGAATCGCTGAGCGAGACGGTGTAGTCGCCGACGATCTGCTCAGCGATCTCACGCACCTTGACGTTGCGGTGCTGGGAGAAGGCGACGAGCTTGTCGAAGGCCGCGTCGGCATCGCACTTGAACGTAGCCATCATCAATCCGACGGCCTTGCTCAGCGTCGAACGGGTCTCCAACGCCGTCTTCAACTGGTCGGATTCACGTTCCCGCGCGACGAGCATCTGCTCACGCAGCCACGACAATTCGAGGTTCACGCGAACGCGGGCGACGAGTTCATCGGGGTGGAACGGTTTGGTGATGTAGTCGTCGGCGCCGGTGCGCAGACCACCGATCGTGGCCTCCGCGGCGGCACGTGCCGTCAGGAGGATGACCGGCAGACGGGAGGTCGCCGGGTCGCGGCGGATCTCCTCGAGCAGCTCCACCCCGTCCCGCCCGGGGAGCATGATATCGCTCAGCACGAGATGCGGCGGTCGCGATCGGATTCGCTCGAGTGCGGTATCGCTGTCCTCCACCGCATCCACGTGCCAACTCTGGCGACGCAACAATTGCTTCAGATAGTCACGCATGTCCGCGTTGTCCTCGATCACGAGGATCCGCGGTAACGAATCCACATCCTCTCCCTGCGCGAATGATTCGTCCTCGTCGAGAGTGACCCTGTCCCACTGTTGCGCTTCGCCGACGTACATGGCGCCCAGATCCCCCGGAACGGTTCCGGCCGGAGACTCCGACGTCGGGTCGAGGACGCGGGGAACGGACACGGTGAAGGTGCTGCCGCGTCCGAGTTCACTGGACACGGTTACCTCTCCCCCGAGCGCGTGGACCCAGTCCGAGACGAGGGACAGACCCAGCCCGATCCCTTCCCGGCTGCGTCCGCCGGCGCTCTCGACGCGATGGAACCGTTCGAAGACGCGGGCGAGTTCCGACTCCGGAATGCCGAGACCCGTATCGGCGACCTTCAGGACCAGTCGATCGCCCTCGACGTCCAGATCCACCTCGACCGACCCCGAAGGGGTGTACTTGATCGCGTTCGAGAGCAGGTTCAGCACGATGTGGGCCCACGTCTGGGGATCGAGCCGGGTTTGCTCGGCCGCCGCGTCGGCGATCCGGCTGCGCAGGTCCAGGCCCGCGCGGTGCGCCACGTCGGCGAACAGGTCCACACATTCGGCTGTGAGCGCCGCCGGATCGGTCGGTTCCAGGGACTTCCTCGACGGGTCGGTCTCGGCACGCGTCGCTTCGAGCAGTGCGTCGACAAGTCGCCGCAATCGGATCGCGGCGCGCTGGGAGGCCTCCAGCGATTGCCGCTGCGCCTCCGTCAACGTCGTGGCGTCGTCGAGCACACTCTGCAACGGGCCGAGGAGCAGCGTGAGCGGCGTGCGGAACTCGTGGCTGATCGATTCGAAGAACCGCGTCTTGGCGGCGTCCAGCGCCGCGAACGCATCGGCCCGGCGACGCTCGGCATCCATCGCTGACGCATCGCGCAGCAGCCCCGAAATCTTCGTGACCACGAGGTCGACGAAGGTCGAGTACGCGGCGTCGAACACCCGGTACGGACTCAGTCCGACGGCGAGGACACCGAGCGGGAAGTCGTGTCCCGACGCCGTCAACGGCACGAGGAGGAGGGTGCCGATCGGATGGTCGCCGAGGGCGCGCTGCGGGTCGAGCAGATCCGGGGAACGCTCGGCGACGCCGGAGACGACGAAGGGTTCGGCGGCCCTGGCGGCCTTCGACAGCAGCTGGTCCTCATCCGGTCCGAGCAGGGCACCCGAGAAGCCGGGCTTCGTCCCCATTACGGCGAGCTGCTTCCAGTTCGGTTGCGGATCATCGGGATCCACCACCCGACTGTCGAGGAACAGCGCGGCCAGGGGAATGTCCTGATGGCTCGGAGCGAGCGCGTCCAGCGCGTTCCGGCACGTGTCGATCACCGACAGGCCCGAATCGGTGATCGCCACCGTACCCAGGCGGCTCAGAGCCTCCAGACGACGCTCACCGAGTACCCGTGAGGTGACGTCGGTGGTCGCGACGAAGACCCCCGCGACCTCGCCGGACTCGTCGCGGATCGGGCTGTAGGAGAAGGTCCAGTAGGTTTCTTCCTCGTAGCCGTGGCGCTGCATGAACAGCAGTTCTTCCTCGGCAAAGGTGGCGGTGCCCGCCATCGCCCGTTCGACGCGCGCGCCCACCTCGTCCCACACCTCGTGCCAGCATTCCGGCGCCGGTTGCGCGACCGCCGCGGGGTACTTGTCGCCGAGGACGGGGATGATCGCGTCGTTGAAGATCTGCACCAGCTGCGGCCCCCACCACAGGAGCATCGGCACCTCGGACGGCAATACCGTCCGCACTGCCATGCGCAGTTCCGCCGGCCAGGACTCCACCGGCCCCAGAGGGGTGGCCGACCAGTCGGTCTTCCGAAACCGTTCCAGGCATTCTCCCGGCCCCGCGAACAGGCGTTCCGCCGACCACGCCTCTCCCGACTCGGCTGTCGCCCTCATGCCCCGTCACTCCCATCTCCGGTACGTCCCGCCCGCCGTCATTCTCCCCCGATATCGCGCAGAACGACGCCACATGGAGGACATGCGTCCTCCTTTCCCCAGGTGGGCGGCATGGGTGGAAATGGTGGTACGTCGGCGGACGCTGGGAACAGTGAAGGCGGCGGCTTCGGCGGCGGGGCCCGACCCGCCGGCGCCTACGTCATCAGCGGTGGGAACGTGTCGGGCGACCCGCCGTGGACGTCAACCGTCTGGTGCGCTCGATCGCGGGGGGTGGTGATCACCTTCCTGATCACGCGCACTGTCGTCGACCGTCCGCCGAGTCGAACCGTTGGTGTAGTACAGGACCGACCGTTGCCCGTATTGCGTTTCCGGACGGTCCCGTAGAACTTCACCGATGGCGGCCTGCCTGCACTTCCTTCGACGCGCGCTCGGCCTCCACCACAACTGAGGGCGAACCCTCGGCGCGCTCGTCGCCGGTGCATGGCTCGGCGAGACGCAGCAGGTGCAGATACAACCGATGTCGGAACTGTACGAGTGGCTGGGCGACTCCGGCCATATGGACGACGGCGCCTGACGAGGAGCCGAGCGAGTCCGACGTTGTGTGCGAGGAAACGCCGAGAACTCGACAACAACGTCGGACTCGATTGCACCCGATCGTGTTTCCCGCGTGACAGATGTGCATACTGTTGCGGGTCGTTCAGGGGGAACGACCGCGACGATCGGGGGGATCATGACCGACCTCAGCATGCCCGCAGCCGGCTCCGACCGGTTCGAGGGTCTGAGCGAGACGTGGCGGTTCCGCTTCGAATTCTTCGCCGCATACGGCGTCCCGGGATCGCTGAAGACGTCTCCCGAATACACCGCGGCCTTCCGCGCCCTGCCGCTGCGGCAGCGCATGAAGCTGAACATGAATCTGCTCGGGTTCCTGTTCGGCATCTTTTATCTGCTGTACCTGCGGTTGTGGAAGAAGGCGCTGGTGGTGTTCGGCGTCGGCCTCGTGCTGGGTCTCCTCGTCGTCGCGCTGGCGCTGCCCTTGACCGTCGACACCGCTCTCACACTCGGCCTGTGGCTCTACGCCGCGAGTCGCGTGAACGTCTACCACTACGAGAACCGGGTACTCGGCCGTCAGACGTGGGGCCTGTAGCCCCGGCTCCGGCGTGCACTTCTCGTCGTGAATACCGCGCAAGATCGACAGGACCTGCACACGCACGGCGGTCCCGTCGACCCCGCGCCCCGGCAGGTCACATTTACACCGCGGGTAGGCTCGGGACCCGTGTCTGATGCCCTCACCGTCGACGACGAACCCATCGAGTCGTCCTCACGTTCGTTCCGGCGCGCGTTCCAGGATCTGCGCGAAGGCTTCAACCACCGCGAACTGTGGTTGCTGCTCGGCTGGCAGGACATCAAGCAGCGCTACCGCCGGTCGGTGCTCGGCCCGTTCTGGATCACGATCGCCACGGGTGTGTCGGCGATCGCGATGGGTGTGCTCTACGGCACGCTGTTCAACCTCGATGTCCCGGAGTTCCTGCCGTACGTCGCGCTCGGCTTCATCATCTGGAACCTGATCCAAGGGTCGATCCTCGAGGGCGCGGACGTGTTCATGTCCAACGAGGGCCTGATCAAACAGCTGCCGACGCCGCTCAGTGTGCACGTCTACCGGCTGGTGTGGCGGCAGATGATCCTGTTCGCGCACAACATCGTCATCTACATCGGCATCTTCATCTTCTTCCCACGTCAGCTGTACTGGACGGCCTTCCTCGCCATCCCGGCGCTGGCGTTGATCGCGATCAACGCGGTGTGGGTATCGCTGGTGTTCGGCATCCTCGCCACGCGCTACCGCGACATCGCGCCGCTGCTCGGCAGCATCGTCCAGCTGCTGTTCTTCATGACACCGATCATCTGGACGGAGAAGACGCTCGAGGGCACCGGCAACGAGGGGCGGGCGCGGATCGCGGAGATCAACCCGCTCTACCACTTCCTCGACATCGTGCGGACCCCACTGCTCGGCGGCGACCAGCAGCTCTACCACTGGGTCATCGTCCTGATCATCACCGTCGTCGGCTGGGGTATCGCCCTGCTCGCGCTGCGCAACTACCGCTCGCGCGTCGCCTACTGGGTCTGAGCCGGTTCGAGCCGGACCAGCTGTGAACGGTGGATCGGCTCCCGGTCGGTGATCCGGAAACCGACGGCCTCGAGCTCCCGGTAGGTGTCGGTCTCGGTGAACCGGTGGGGTTCGAACCGCCACCACACGTTGTTCGGGTGCCACACCCGGAAGCCGGTCTCGCGCTCGCCGTCGGCGACCACCCACAGCACCTCGCATCGGGCCGCCGCGCGTCGGGCGAGTTCCGGCGGCGGAGCGTCGGTCGACCACAGGTTCACGCGGTCGACGGCGTCGTAGCCGAGCCCCACGTCGTCGAGTCCTTCCACCGCGTCGGGCCGGGCGTCAACGACCGCGCGCAGTGAGGTCGGTGCCCACGAGACGCGCGGTTCGAAAGCGACACAGTCGCCGGGTTCGGAGCGTTCGACCAGCCGGTCGGCGATCACGCTGTAGTCCATCCCGCCGGCCTTGCCGAACGGCTGTCGCTGCTGCACGTAGGCCGGCGCAACGCTGACGGCGACCGCAGTCAGCACCATGAGCATCGACCACCAGCGGGTTGCGATGCGGGCCGCCGCCCAGCCCACGAGCAGCACCATCGCGGGAACCGTGAACGACAGATAGCGCTCGAGGTACATGTTGTCCTCGAGCAGCGAGTAGCCGAGCAACAGCACCATGGGCACGGCGAAACCCGGCACAGCGAGCCACAGCAGGGTCCGCTCCCCAGGCTCCGCGCCACGACGGCACGCGGCGATCACCCCGGCGACGACGATCGCGGCGAACAAGGCGGCCGTCCACGGGGCCTGCGGGAACCACTGATCGAGAGCGATCGTGCGGACGATCGTCGAGTCGAGCGGAGGAATCCAGGCGACCTGCTTGGCCTGCGAATAGGCGAGCAGGACGAACGGCGTCGACAAGGCCGCGCCCACCCCTGCGGACAACAGGAACGCACCGCGCCCACGACCACGGACCACCACGGTGAGGAGATGCGCGACAACGACCGTCGCGGAGTACACGAACATCACCGTCGCGACCGGCAGGACGACGGCGTACAGCGCCCACCACCGTCTACGGCCGGTCGCGCAGCCGAGCGCGACCAGCAGCGACAACACCGCGACCAGCGCCGCAGCGAAGGCATAGGACCGCGCTTCGGTGGCCGCCCAGGTCACCCGCGGCGACAGCGCGAACAGGACCCCGGCGGCGATCCCCACGCGACGACCCGCCAGCGCCTGGCCGGTCGCCGTGACGGCTGCGGCACCCACCCCGAGCGCGAGCACACCGGGCAGGCGGGCGGTGAACTCGTCGACGCCCACGAGGGAGAACCAGTAGTGCAGCAGCAGATTGTGCAGGCCGTGGACGGCGTCGATCCGGGTGTGGACGCGGAGCATCCCCTCGACCGACCGGTCGGCACTCGAGATGGTGGCGGCCTCGTCCCACCACAGCGAGGGGACCCACGAGAACGCCCCTGCGACGAGCACGGTCGCAACCCCGATCAGCAGGGGAAACGACCATGCCCTCACGGTCTACCCGTCGATGCCGTACAGGCGCGCCCAGTTCTCGCGGCTCGTGAGCTTGGGGAGCGCTTCCTGCCAGACCGTCTTCATCCGGGGCGCTTCCTTGCGGAGCTGCCAGCACACCTTCGCGGCCTGCTTCGCGAGGTCGACGGCGGTGTCCTTGTCGCGGTGACGCACCCGCACGGCGTTCTGCGAGGCGTCGGTGACGACGGCCTTGTCGAACAACGACACGTGCCACCACGATGCGAAGTGAGCGGGAACGGTGACCGTCCGGCGGTCGACCTTGCCGGCGAACTGCTGCACGGCACGCTTGAGCAGCACCAGGCCCTCGCGCTTCTTGTCGGGCTCGAACTGCCAGACCGACATCTGCGTGTGCGGATCGGATTCCTTGCCCACCTGCGCGGCCGGAAGCGGCTTCGTCTCGGGATAGCGGTCGCGCAGTTCGCGCAGTTCCTTCAGCACGGACTGGCCGCCGTCGTAAAGGAAGTCCGGTCCGGCGAGGAAGTCCTCCGCAGCCTTGATGAAGGTCGCGGCGAGACCGTACTGCATCGAGACGATGAGCTCACTGATCTTGCGGAACAGGTACTTCGACATGTCGTTACCGTCGAAGCGCCCGTAGATGGACGAGACGATCAGGCCGTTGCGGATGCTGAAATAGCGCGCCCAGTCGTCGTAGTCCTTGAGATAGAAGTCGGCATGCCACACACCCGCATTGGGCAGGGTGACCGTCGGATGCCCCGCGTACCGGGCACGGATGCCGTATTCGATGTCGTCCCACTGGAAGAACAGCGGGATGGGCAGACCGCAGTCGGCGATGATCTCGGCGGGCAGCAGGCAGGTCCACCAGCCGTTCCAGCCGGCGTCGAAACGCATGTCCTGCTTCTTCTTCACGAGGTCGATGCCCATGCGCGCACCCGGAGTCAGTGCGCCGGCGGTGATCTCGTCGAGCACCTCACGCTCGGCCGAGACGTGCAGGACCTGGGGATTGCTCAGCGACAGCATCTGGGCACCGACGATCGTCGGCTGCACCGTCATGTTCGCGAAAGCGTTGAGACGCAACACCGATTCGGGTTCGCACAGGATGTCGTCGTCCATGACGATGACGTTGGCGTGCTCGGCCTTGGCGGAACCGGTGATCTCGTACATGCCGCGCGAGAAGCCACCCGCACCACCGAGATTCGGCTGGGTCAGGTAGATGAGCTTGTCGCCGAGCTTGTCGGCGACCTCGGCGAACGCCGAGCGCGAGCGCACCTGGTCGGTGCCCTGGTCGACGATGCACACCGCTTCGATGTCGGCCATCGCCCCGTCGTCCGAGGCGAGAGTGCCGACGGTGACGGTGCAGTCGTCGGCGCGGTTGAACGTGCAGATGACCACAGCCGCGGGACGCAGGTGCTCGGGAGCGGCGACCGTCCAGCGCGCGTCGGAGACGAGCACCGATCCGTTGCCGGCATCGATGGAGAACCACATCGCACCGCCGTCGACGAACCGTTCGATCGGCAGCTCGAGGTCGAGCTCGCCCGAACCCGACACCGTCTCGACCGTCACGATCCGCTCGCGTCCGCGTGCATCGGACGCCCACACGGTGAACTCAGCCGTACCGGAGCAGCCGTAGGTGAGCTGCAGGTTCACGGTCTTCACGTCGGTCCAGCGCTGCCAGAACGTCGCGGGAAAGCGGCCGAAATAGGTGTTGGTGTGGGCGGTCGCGCCGTCGGCGAGCTGCAGCCCGTAGCGGTCGGACGCCGCGCCACCCTTCGTGTGGACGTACATCTTCTCCGGCACGCGCGGCGACAGAGATGCGAAGACACCGCGCTGGACGATCAGCCGGTCGCGACGCACCGGTTCGGTGAGGACCTCGTCCAGTGTGTCCGCCTCATGTCCGATCGTGCTTGTGTCGCCGGCAGCTGCCTGCTCCATCGGGCTACTCCCCGCTCGTGGTCGATCCGCTGTTTTCGATGCGACAGTAGCAGCGGAAACAGGAGCTCCACGGTTGTGTGCGTCGTGTACCGGTGTTTCGACCCATTCGCGAATTGTGCCGGGACCACCCCGAACGGCGCGGGTTATCCGCCCAGAACGCGCTCGACGCGCCTGTAGGCGGCCTCGGTGGCCCGTTTCTGTGGCGTCCACCACTGCTCGTGGGCGCGGTACCAGGCTATGGTCGCGGCCAGCCCCTCACGGAAGTCGCGGTAGCGGGGCGCCCAGCCCAGTTCGGTGCGCAGTCGGGTCGCGTCGATGGCGTAACGCAGGTCGTGGCCGGGGCGGTCGGTGACGAAATCGAACTCGTCACGGCCCTTGCCGCACAGCTCGAGGACGGTTTCGACGACGGTACGGTTGTCGGTCTCCCCGTCCGCGCCGATCAG
>NZ_JAIFKB010000026.1:0-34970 GCF_019641445.1 Rhodococcus sp. DMU2021 | reverse complement strand
AACTCGACCGCCTGGCGCCGGAACTCCTCCGAGTAGTTCTTTCGTGACATGACTGAAGATCATCTCGCTTCCCCAGCAGATGCTGGATTCAGCGTGTCCAAGAACCGGGGTCAAGGCCCGGGCAACCCTGTCACGTTGTCCCGCACCCCCGCCCAGGTGCACCGTGGGGTGCCGGCGGTCAGTGAACATGCCGACGAAATCCTCCATGAGCTCGGTATCTCCGAGTCCGATGTCCAGACCTTGCGCAATAAGGGAGTGATCCGATGAGTAATGCGATGCAGACGGACCCGACGAGCCCGACCACCGGCACCGCCACCGCGATGGTGCTCGAAGGCTTCGGACAGACCATGACCGCGAGGACGTTTCCGCGCGTGACCCCCGATGCCGGCGCGGTCGTCGTCGACGTCACGCACGCGGGAATCTGTGGAACCGACATCCACCTGCAGCAAGGTCGCCTGCCCATTCCGGTACCGCTCATCCTCGGACACGAGGCGGTCGGTCGCGTACACGCCCTCGGCGAGGGAGTCACCACCGATGCCCGGGGCGAGCAACTGCACGTCGGGGACGCGATCTCATGGGCGTCCAACATCCCGTGCGGGCACTGCTACTACTGCCAGGACCAGCACGAACCGTCGCTGTGCGAGACCCGCAAGGTGTACGGCATCAACCAGTCGTCGGCCGACTGGCCCCATCTGTCGGGTGGGTGGTCCGAACAGATCTACCTCCAGCCCGGCTCGACGATCATCCGCATCCCGTCCTCGGTGACCCCGCAGCAGGTGATCGCACTCGGCTGCGCCGGCCCGACGGCCGTGCACGCCGTGAACGATATCGCCAAGCCGCAGACAGGTGATGTCGTCGTGGTCCAGGGCAGCGGACCGGTCGGCCTGGCCTGCGCCATGTACGCCACACTCGCCGGCGCAGCGAAAGTGATCATCGTCGGCGGGCCGGCCAACCGTCTCGAGGTCGCGCAGGCCGCCGGCATCGGCGACATCCACATCGACATCTTCACCGAGACCGATCAAGAGGCCCGTCTGGAACGGATCCTCGCGCACACACCGGACGGGCGCGGCGCCGACGTCGTCATCGAGGCCACCGGCGTCCCGACCGCAGTAGCCGAAGGCATCGACCTCGCCCGCCGCGGCGGCAAGTACCTCGTCGTCGGACAGTACACCGACCACGGCACCACTCCGATCAACCCCCACTACATCACCAAAAAGCAGCTGCAGGTGCTGGGAAGCTGGGCGTTCTCTCCGCAGAACCACCTCGAATACGTCGAATCCCTCCCCCGGCTGACCGCCCACTTCGATCTCGCGTCGATGGTCACCGAATACCCGCTCACCGAGGCGGACGATGCCATGACCGATATGCGGGACGGGCGCACGCTCAAGTCGGTCCTCACCACCGGAGGCCGGTCGTGACCAACTCCCGGTACACCGCGGCGATCGAGGCGATGCTAGAGCGGATCGACTCGACCGCCAAGCAGACCGACGGCACCTTCCCGCACTACGGCGACATCGAATCCGGCGAATGGACCACCACCGCCGACGGAAACTGGACCGGAGGATTCTGGGGTGGCCTGGCCGCACTCGGCTTCGCCGCCTCGGGTGACAAGCGCCTGGCGCACCTCGCCGACGACATCACCGCGCAGATCCTGCCCCGGCAGAATTCCGACACCGCATTCCGCGGTTTCCTCTTCTGGTACGGGGCCGCAGTCAACCACCTCGTCACCGGAAGCAACGACGCGGCGCAGACCGCTCTGGCAGGTGCCCACGGCCTGCTCACCAGCTTCAACGATCGCGCCGGCATCATCCCACTCGGAGCAGAAGCAGAAGAAGCAGAGGCGGTCGGAGAAGGCGCCGCGAACATCGACGCCGTCCCGGGCACTGTCGCGCTGCTGTCGTGGGCCTCGGCACATACCGGCGACCCACGCTTCCTCGACGCCGCGATCCGCCACGCGCAGCGGCACATCGAACTGTGCATCCGCACCGATGGCTCGGTCTGCCAGTCGGCACGATTCGACACATCCAATGGTGCACTGCTGGATCGCTACACCCACAAGGGCATGAACGCCGACAGTACCTGGGGCCGGGCACAGGCGTGGGCGATGGTGGCATACGCCCAGGCTGCGCAGTGGGCATCGCCGTCCTTCCTGCCGACCGCCGTCCGACTGGCCGAATGGTGGCTCGACCGCACACCGAACGGCGGCGTCGTGTCCTGGGACTTCGACGCCGGCACCGGTCCGGACGTACCGATCGACACCTCCGCCACGGCCATCGCCGCTGCCGCGCTGCTCAAGCTCGATCGGCTCGTCCCTGAGCGGACCGACTTCCGGGACCGGGCCGTCGCCCACGTCGAGGCACTCCTCGATCACCTCACCCCCACCGGACCACACGACAGCAGACCGGCCGGGATCCTGATGGACGGTTGCTTCGACAAACGCCGCGACTTCGCGACCCGAAACGAACTGATCTGGGGCGACTACTTCTTGCTCGAGTGCCTGATCAACCTGAACAACCGGTCCGATACGCTGAAGTTGTGACCGAACCACCATGACGGGTCACCCGAGACCCCGGAAAGAAGATCGAGGAAAGCCGGTGTCGGAAAATACACCTACTGCAGCTCACGAGTTCACCCACTCGGACCTCAAACCGTCGATCCTCGACAATCTCGCACTTTCGCGCGCCGAGCTGCTGGTTCTGACCGACGAAGCGTCGGCGATGACCACAGCAGGCCAGCGGATCCGGGAGATCGGCGACTTCGACATGTCGCTCATCGGGCGCGTCGAGGTCGATGGGGTGATGGTTCACCGCAGTTGGCAGGGCACGAAGAGCAACGCTCTGCACCGACTGGTGGTGCCGGAAGGGATCGGGCTCGGCGGCAAGAGCATCATGCTCCAACAACCCGTCTGGGTACGGGACTATCTGTCCGATCCCGGAATCACCCACGACTTCGACGCGCTCGTCGAACAGGAGTCACTGCGAGGAATGCTTGCCGTGCCCATGGCTTATGAAGGTCATGTACTCGGCGCCATGTACGTCGGCACCCGCGAATATTCGTCCTTCGGTGATCGAGTCATCGCAGAGATCCAGTCAATCGCCGAAACGGCCGCCGTCACTCTCCTCAGCGCCCAAAGGGCCGCCACCCAGACAGAACTCGCCCTCGAAGCCGAACGGAAACGGCTCGCCGAAGCCCTACACGATTCCGTGAGCCCGGTGCTTTTCCGGATCGGTGCCGAACTGCAGAGCCTGCGCGCCCTCGCTGACGCGCAGGCGATCCACGATCGCCTGCAGGAGATCACCGAACAGGTACACGCCGTCAATGCTTCCATCCGCAGATCGCTGACCGACCTCACCGCGCGGCCCCCCGAACGGAATCTTCCGGTCGGCATCGAGGAGGACTGCCAGGCATTCACGCTCCGGACCGGTATCCCGGCCCGTTTCGTGCCACTGACCGAATCCCCCGACCTCGATGTCAGCCGCGTCGAGGCACTCCAACGCCTTGTTCGCGAAGCGCTGGTCAACGTGGAGAAACACGCCGACGCGTCCACTGTGGTGGTCAGCTTGTCGGCGCGGTCGGGCAAGGTGACGGTCGTCATCAGCGACGACGGCCGGGGCGTCGACGGCACCGACGATCCGATGCGAGGAAGCCAGCTGGGGCTCGGATTGGCTGCAGGGCGCCTCGAGCGGCTCGGGGGCGGCATGTCGGTGGTCAGCGACGACGAAAGCGGCACCACCGTGCGCGGCTGGGTAGACGCTCTGGAGGGACCGAGCACATGACCGCGCCACCGAAGACCATCCGCATCCTCGTCGTCGACGATCATCCGATCGTGCGTGGCGGCGTGGAACTACTCGCCCGCGAGGACACCGACCTCGAAGTGGTGGGAGGTGCACTGACCGGCTCTGCCGCGGTCGAATTGGCCCGCACCCTGCCCGTCGACGTCATCCTCCTCGATCTTCGGCTCCCCGATATCCCTGCACCGGAACTGATTACGCGTCTTCGTCGAGCCGCGCCGCACGCGCGGATACTGCTGTTCACCGCGTTCGCCGATCACGGTGCCATCGATCTGCTGATGGAAGCAGGCGCCGACGGCTGCCTCGTCAAGGACATCAGCGGACAGGACTTCGCCACAGCCATTCACCGTGTGTCCAGCGGAATCCGGGTGGTCGACCCGAGGTTGACGGGACCACGAAAGGTCGTGACCTCCGAGGCGCTGTACCGGGCCGGCCTGACCCGGCGCGAGTACGAAGTGCTGCGTTTTGCGGCCATGGGTCACAGCAATCCCGAAATCGCTCAGGAACTGTCTCTCACCCGCAACACCGTGAAGACCTATCTGCAGAGTGCCATGCAGAAACTGAACGCGCGCAATCGCGTCGAAGCCATTGCACGCGCTCACGAACTTCGCTTGCTCTGAACCGAATTCGTTTTCCCCGGAGCGCACTCCACCTCTCCACATGGAGATGTTGTGTGTTCTGGATCACCCATATATTCGAGCCGCAGAAATCATCTCGCGCTCGCGGCAACGGAGGCCCCACATGCCAAAAATGTCCCAAACATCGAAAGTAGGATTTGCCAGCGGTGTCGGCACAACAGTCGAATGGTACGACTTCTTCATCTACGGCACCGCAGCCGGACTCGTCTTCAACAAGATCTTCTTCCCCGAGTTCGACTCTCTGATCGGCACTCTGCTCGCCTTTGCCACGTTCTCCGCCGCCTTCGTGGCGCGCCCGCTCGGCGGAGTGGTGTTCGGTCACTTCGGTGACCGGATCGGACGCAAGTCCATGCTCGTGATCACCTTGACCATCATGGGCTTGACCACTCTCGGAGTCGGGCTACTCCCGAGCTACGAGACCATCGGCGTCGCCGCACCGATCATCCTCGTCACCTTGCGTTTCGTGCAGGGTCTCGCACTCGGCGGTGAGATCGGCGGGGCGATCCTCATGGCCGTCGAACACGCTCCCGCCGACAAACGCGGCTACTACGGCAGCTGGGTGCAGATGGGCGTGCCGGCAGGACTGATGCTCGGTAACACGGTCTTCCTGTTGATGGCCGGACTGTCTCCCGAAGCGTTCGAATCCTGGGGATGGCGCATTCCCTTCTTGATCGGCGGCGCATTCGTCGCGATCGGCCTGTTCGTCCGACTGCATGTCGGCGAAAGCCCGAACTTCGACCGCGTCAAGAAGAACGCACAGTTGGAGAAGCTGCCCATCGGGGTGGTCCTTCGCCACTACCCCAAGCAGGTCCTCCTGACCTGTGGTGCCTACTTCGCCATCGGCGTCACCTTCTACGGCACTACGGTATTCGGCCTCAGCTACGGCGTCACGCAGGTCGGCTACACCCGAAACCAGATGCTGACACTCGTCCTCGTCGCCATGGCGGTCACGTTCGTCGCACTACCGTTGTTCGGCAAGCTGTCGGACGCCTACGGCCGAAAGCCGGTCTTCCTCGCCGGGGTTCTCGCCATGCTGCTGTTCACCTTCCCCTGGTTCTGGCTGGTCAACTCCGGATCCTTCGCGCTGGCGATGATCGGGTTCGTGGTGTTCTGCCTCGCCTTCGCCACCTCCTACGGTCCCCTCGCAGCCTTCTTCGCCGAAGCCTTCGACACCCGCATCCGCTACACCGGAATCTCCTTCGGCTACACGATCGGCACCCTCGCCTCGAGCGCTCCCGCACCGATCGTCGCCACCTACCTGCTCGATCGCACCGGCTCGTACGTCGCCGTGGCGCTGTTCATGGTCGCAATGTGCGCCGTCTCCGTCGTCTGCGTGATCGCCATGCGCGAGACCTACCGGCAGGACCTGTCCGACAACGACGAAACCTCCGGACAGGAACAGCTGTCACCGACCTCTCACTGAGCACGCTCACGCACCGGTCCCCGGTCCCCGGTCGCCGACGCCCCGCCCCCTTCGGCAAGCCGCCGATTCGTCCGCGCAGGATCCCACGGCCGTGGACCTCGACAGACATCCATCCCACCCCGATTCCCGGGGGCGCGGAACTCCTCCCCCCGCGCCCCCGGCACCCTCGAAACGAGTCCAGATGAGCATCGCCGAACCGTCGCTGCACCCGTTGGCTCTACCCACCACCTCACTGCGTGTCCTGGTCACCGGCGTCGAACAGAACGAAGGTGCCCACGTGGCCCGAACGTTGGCAGCAGCCGGACACCACGTGTTCACGCACAGCTTCACCCTCGATGCTGCCGAGCACCTCGCCGGCCGAGTCGCCGATGACGACGGGATCGCTCATCCGGTCGCGGCCGATCTGACCCTCGAATCCGACGTCGACAACATGTTCACCCACCTCGAGCGACGACATGGCGGCATCGACGCGCTCGTGCACACCGCATGGCTACCCGGCCCGGAAACCGCATGCCACTCGCTGAGCAAGATCCGCCCCGCCGACTGGGGCCGGTTCACCTACGACCACATGGCGTTGTTGTTCCACACGACCAGACGTGCTGCAGTATCCCTCCACCGCACCGGCGGCATCGGATCGATCGTCACCGTCACCGGCCTGGACACGCTCCGCAGAATCACCGACACCGATCGAGGACCGGCGCGAGACTCCATGGACGGCGCAATCGAATCCTTCGCTCTCGCCGCCGGACGTGAACTCGGCAGTAACCTCTTGCGGATCAACAATATTCGTCTGGTACCCACCCCGAATCCGGAGACAAGTGTCACCGCTGCTGCCCCGATACGCCTCGAAGCGGTGCTGCCGGAGCTGATCGACCCAACATCCGATATCAGCTCCGGTGGCATCTTCACTGCCTACACCTCGTTCCCTGCACCTGTGCGGTGATCGGCGTCGGCCCGATGTCCCCCTTCGTTGTCATCGGCGCGTCGAATGTTGCCCGGCTCGTGTGCGCGTCACTCACCCAACGCCACTTCGATGTTCTCCACCTCGATGCACCCGACGACCCGGAACTTCTGCAGATCACCCAGCACGACCCGGCCGGGGTCGCCGTCGTCACCCACGACGACGCGGTCGCCGTCCGTTATGCCCTCGCCATCGCCCACATCAGTCCCCACACACCGATGGTCGTGACCGTCTTCGATCGCACCATCGCCAACCAACTCACCCAATTGATTCCCCACTGTCAGGTCACCTCCCCCGCAGACCTCGCGACACCGTCCCTGGCCGGCCCGTGCATCGCTGCCACGATCGACGCCGCGCACACCGCGCCCGATGGCACCACACGCGTCCTCCGGCAATCGGCCCACGGTGACCAACCGACCTGGCAGCCGCTACCCCACAGCCGCACCAGCAGAATTCGCCGCCGATTCGTCCACTCCGTAGGCACACTGCGATCCCACGACGCCGGCACCCGCATGCTGCTCACCGGCCTTATCGGACTGCTCGCCATCCTCCTGATCGATTGGATATGGCTCACTGTCGGCAAAGGCCACCACTGGGTCGAGTCCCTCAAAGAAGCAGTCCAGGTCGTCGCCACCGTCGGTCCCGCACCGGCCTCACACGGCGACCACACCTATGACGTGTTCGCGGCTCTGGCGATGTTGGCGGCGATCGTGTTCACCGCCATGTTCACCGCCGGGATAATCGAACGTCTGCTCGGAACCAGCCTCATCGGCTTGATCGGTCAACGGGTTCTCCCCCGCCGCAATCACGTCATCGTCGTCGGATTGGGACAGGTCGGTCTCCGGTTGTGCCTCGAACTCCGCAAACTCGGCATCCCCGTCGTCGCCATCGAACGCGACGATCGAGCCCGCAATCTGCGCCTGGCCCGAGCGCTGAACATTCCCACCATCGTCGGGCACGGTACCGACAGAACCCTCCTCGAACGCGCCCGCCTCGACCGGGCCCGATGCCTTGCCGCCGTGGGCTCCGACGACCGTGACAACATCGCCGTGTCCGTGGCAGCCCACGGAGTGCACCCCGACGCCAGACTCGTCCTCAGAGCCGGCGAACACGAAGCCCTCACCGACACCGGATCCCTCCTCCCACTCGGGATCACCAGAAACGTCGCAACCTTGAGCGCAACCTTCGTCGTCGCCCGACTGCTCGGTCTCGACGCCCACCGCGTCGTAATCGCGAACAACGCAATCCACCTCGAACTCGACGACGCCTTCGAGCAGTTCACCCTCACCGCACCGCACCATTGCCCGCACCTGACCACACAAACATGCCCACGTCTCGCTCACCGCGCGTATCCGGAAAAGACCTCAACGAAGCGATGAATATTCATCCGAGGAGTCCTCTCCGATGGCGACGCTGCAGGCCGGCGCGGGCACGGCCTTATCAACCCTCGCCGAACTCGAAGAATTCGATGTGCTCACCTACGTGTCGGACTGCTCGTCCGTCGTCGTTGTAGCAATCACACGTATCGACATCGAGGTCTCACTTCAGCCGCCGGCGAACGGTGGTAGCACGTCGACTACAGGACCCACAGCACGAGCGGGGTCACGGGTGAGCTCATCCCCGACCAAGAACATCGCCACCGACAGCACACGAGCCATATCGGGGCCGTGTCGGTCGATCAGCACCGTCTTCAACGTCCCGAGGTCGGTGGTAGGCGGCAATGCCACCGTTTCCTTCTCCGTCCCTGCGGTCTCTGCCGCTGCGGCGAAGTAGCGCACCTCGATAGCCACTGTCCTATCCATCAAAAGCTCCGGTAGAAGTGCTCGCAGAGTCGAGACCTGCGTTCCCCGTACCAACCCGTTCGGCGCGGGTATAGACGTTCATGGTGTCCCCGCGCAGGAACCCGACAAGAGTCAAACCGGCGTCATGAGCAAGGTCGATGGCCAGCGACGACGGCGCGGAAACGGCCGCCAGAACAGGAATGCCGGCCATGACCGCTTTCTGGGTCAGCTCGAAGGAGGCACGTCCGCTCACCAGCAGCACGGTATGGCGCAGCGGTAATCGTCGGTGCTCGACCGCCCAGCCGATGATCTTGTCGACGGCATTGTGGCGTCCGACATCCTCGCGCAGTGCGAGGAGTTCCCCTGCAGCGGTGAACAATCCGGCAGCATGCAATCCGCCGGTGCGGTCGAAGGTCTCCTGCGCCTGTCGCAGCGCGGAGGGCATCACCGCCAGCACTTCCGGATCGACCACGACCGGGTCGTGAGCCGGTGAGTGGCGGGAGCGTTGGCGGATCGCATCGAGGGAGGCCTTCCCGCACACCCCGCACGAGGAGGTGGTGTAGAAGTTGCGTTCGATGCCGGTCTCGGGCAGAGCCACTCCGGGTGCGAGATCGATATCGAGGACGTTGTAGGTGTTGCGCCCGTCGTCGCCCGTGCTGTTGCAGTAACGGATTGCAGCAATATCGTCGCGGCCGGTGACGATCCCTTCAGTGAGCAAGAACCCCTGGGCAAGTTCGATGTCGGAACCGGGAGTGCGCATCGTCACCGCCAGTGCAGTGCCATCGACGCGCAGTTCGAGTGGTTCTTCGACAACGACCGTGTCCGGACGCACCACCCGCTGCGTTCCCTGCAGTCGGGTGATGCGGGCACGGGTGGTCACTCGCCCCATGATTCGAACCCATCGTCGAAACTGTCGCACCGGCCGGCGAGCACACGCTGTTCCGACCGGGGCGCAGATAACGCCGAGGACATGCCCACACAACGCAGCAGCAGCTGGACGACAGCAATGAACACATGAGCGAACAGAACAGGCATCGAGATTCTCCTACGCAGACTTCGGATCGAGCTCGATACCCGGCCCGTCCGGCCGCTTCCCAGGCGCCCGACGAGGCACAAGGCGGACGGTGACCGCCTTCGAAGCAGGAGTGTTGGACTTGAGTGCCACATGGTCGAGAGGCACGAGCGGGTTCGTTTCGGGATAGTAGGCCGCAACATTGCCCATCGGGGTCGAATAGGGCACGAGCCTGAAGTCCTCGGCCCGGCGCTCCTCGACGGTGCCGTCGGGACGGGTCCACTCCGACACCAGATCCACCCGGTCGCCGGGAGCGTATCCGGACGCTTCGATGTCGTCGGGATGGATGAACAGGACCCGCCGGCCCGCCTTGATGCCGCGATAACGGTCGTCGAGGCCGTAGACGGTGGTGTTGTACTGATCGTGGCTGCGCAACGTCTGCAGGATCAGCCGACCCTCGGGGACAGGAAGCCAGTGCAGGTCGTTGACGACGAAGGTCGCCTTGCCGGTGTCGGTGGTGAAGCGGCGTTCGTCCCGCGGCGGGTGGGGCAGGACGAACCCGTCCGGCCGCCGTACCCGGGTGTTGAAGTCCTCGAATCCGGGGATCACCCGCGAAATCGCATCGCGAATGCAGTCGTAGTCGTCGGCGAACCGCGCCCACGGCACCCGATGGCCGGAACCGAACAGGTGCTGGGCGAGCTCGCACACGATGGCGACCTCACTACGCAGATGCGAACTGGCGGGTGTGAGCCCTCCACGCGACAGGTGCACCACCGACATCGAATCCTCCACCGACACCATCTGTTTGCGTCCGCCGCGGATGTCCTTGTCGGTCCGCCCCAGGGTGGGCAGGATGATCCCGGTCGCTCCGTGCGCGAGATGACTGCGATTGAGTTTGGTGGAGACCTGCACCGTCAGAGCGCAACTGCGCAGCGCGGCGGCGGTCACCTCGGTGTCGGGGGTGGCAGACAGGAAGTTACCGCCCATGGCCATGAACACCGACGCCTTGCCGTCGCGCATGGCGCGGATCGCGTCGACCGCGTCGTAACCGTGCTGGCGGGGACAGCGAATCCCGAACTCGGTATCGAGGGCCTGCAGGAACGACTCGGGGGCTTTCTCCCATATGCCCATGGTGCGATCACCTTGAACGTTGGAGTGTCCCCGCACCGGGCACACCCCCGCCCCACGCGTGCCGATCATCCCGCGCATCAGCAGCAGCGCTACCGCGTCTTCGATGGTGGCCACGGCGTGGGGATGCTGGGTCAACCCCATCGCCCAGCAGATGATCGTCGCTCTCGAGGCGACCAACGCTGCTGCAGTGTCCTCGAGCTGAGATCGGCTCAGACCCGTCGCAGTCGACACGGTGTCCAGATCCACGGCGCGGATATGGGTGGCCCACTGCTCGAAACCGGCACAATGCCGGTCGAGGAAGTCGCGGTCGAGGACCGTGCCGGGAGCACGGTCCTCGGCGGCGAGCAGCAGTTTCGCCAGACCTTGGAACAGGGCCTGGTCACCACCGAGGCGGATCTGCAAGAACTCGTCGGCGATCGCCACTCCCTCGCCGAGCACGCCACGCGCCTTCTGAGGATCTTTGAAACGCAACAACCCGGCTTCGGGCAGCGGGTTGATCGCGATGACTTTCGCGCCGCGGGCCTTGGCTTTCTCGAGTACCGACAGCATGCGGGGATGGTTGGTCCCGGGGTTCTGGCCTGCGATGAGGATCAGGTCGGCGTGTTCGAGGTCGGTCACCGACACCGAACCCTTGCCGATGCCGATGGTCTCCGACAGGGCCGTACCGGAAGACTCGTGGCACATGTTCGAGCAGTCCGGCATGTTGTTGGTGCCGAACGACCGAATCATCAACTGGTACAAGAACGCGGCCTCGTTGGAGGTCCGCCCCGAGGTGTAGAAGATCGCCTCATTCGGGTCCGGCAGCGCCCGCAGATGCTCGGCGATCACCGCGTAGGCATCGTCCCAGTCGATCGGCTCGTAGTGGAGGCTGCCAGGCCGGATGATCATCGGGTGCGTCAGCCGGCCCTGGCGACCGAGCCAGTAGTCGGTGCGTGCGAGCAGTTCCGGTACAGAATGGCGGGCGAAGAAACCGGGGTCGACGGTGCGAGTGGTGGCTTCCTCGGCGACAGCCTTGGCGCCGTTCTCGCAGAATTCGGCACGTTTCCGGTGACCTGGTGTTTCCGGCCACGCGCAGCCCGGGCAGTCGAAGCCATGCTGTTGGTTCAGCTTCGTCAAGGTGCGGGCGGTGCGCACCGGACCCATCTGCTCGAATCCGTGCCGCAGCGAGACCAACACCGCCGGTACCCCGGCGGCATAGGATTTGCGCTCGCTGACTTCGATGTCGTTCTCGTCGTGAACGAGCGGATCGCTGATATCGGTCATACGCTGTGTCGTACCCATCGATCGGTCGGCGAGCACACCCCACCGAGAGAAAGTCGGTTTCGACGCCGAGAAGACGAGACCCCCTGTCGCGGCAGTTGATAACCGTGCCCTCTCGGAGGTTCCGTTGGTTGTTTCCTGACTGCATCCGAACCTATCGAGCGTGGCGGCGTCTCCACGATTCGGAGGTGATGTACAGAATCCGGATTACTGATCATCCAGTAATATATGCTGGCGGCGCGCAGCCGAAAGCTGCGCGCCGCCAGCATGTATCGGAGCGGCAGAGGTGGTTCGCCGAACCACGGTGGTACCGGTGAGTTGCCGAATGCGCACCTTTGCCGGCGGGGTCTGCTCAGCTGCTCTTTTCCATGGTCCGGCCTCCATGTCCCCACCGCTCACGCGGTACACCATGCAGCACGACCGTTGTTTCCGATCCGATCTCTTCTCCCAGGATCGAGGACACCGCTTCGGTCAGCGCTGCCACCATCTCGCCGGAGAACTTCGTCTCGGAGAACCTTTCTTCGAAGAAGCTTGCTTCGATGTACGGCATTTCCTTCTCGCTTTCTCGTCAATTCAATTCGTGCAACTACTATCGGCCGAGGCCGGAGTCGTTGATGTTCGGCCCCGGTTTTCAGATTTCCGGTACCGATATCTGCTTCCCGACGGAGACGACTCTCAGAGCGAGAGCAACGCGGCCGATTCCTCCAGATAGCTGGTGACGTCACGGCCCGATCGGACGACCGCTTTGATTCCCTGTCGCAGGCGAGTTATGTCCGAAAGGATGGTCCCATCGACCACCAGCGCATCTCCGATCGAGCCGGGTCGCAGCGAGCCGATGTCCGGGCGGTCGAGAAGTTCCGAAGCCACGACGGTGGCTGACGCCAACGCTTCATTCACCGACATCCCGTGTTCGACATACAGTTCGAGTTCTCGGTAATGGGCACCGAACGGGCACAGGGACCCGGATGAGTCCGTTCCCATCGCGATCTTGACTCCAGCCGAACGGGCGATATCGAACGATTCCAGAGCCCGATCGTGCGCCTCGCGCAGGCTTTCGACTCCGGCTTCGGTCAGGCCTCGGGCCGTCCCTTCGCGTTGGCACCAGTCGTTGAACGCGAGGGTCGGGACCAAGAATATTCCCTTTTGCGCCATTTCCGAAGCGCATTCTTCGTCGAGGAACGAGCCGTGCTCGATGCTGTCCACGCCGGCTTCGATACTGCGTCGAATCCCTTCCAACGACAGGGCATGCGCGGCGACGCGCAGATCCATGTCGTGCGCCTCTTCGACGATCGCCGTGAGTTCCTCGACACTGTAATTGGGCCAGTGCGGTTTCTCTCCTTTCGACATACCACCGCTGGCCATGACCTTGATGAAGTCCGCACCGCTTCGGGCCTGCAACCGGACCATTTGCCGGCAGGCATCGACACCGTCTGCGGTATCCCATTCGCGGCGTGGCGTGTAAGGAGGGTAGAACAGGTCACCGTGGCCGTTCGTCATGGTTATCCACCACGGCGCGACCAGAAGGTTCGGAGCGACGATCAGGTCGTCGGCGACCATGTCACGCAGTTCGACTTCGCCCACTCCCCGATGCCCCATGCATCGGAGCGTGGTGAACCCTGATCGTAGGGCACGGAGCGAGTTGCGATAGCCATGAAGCAGCTTTTCCGGACCGCTTTTTTGACCCCGGAACACATCGCTGGGAAGGATCCGCTCGTGATCCGAGTTCGTTGTCAGGTGCACATGACAATCCACCAGACCCGGCAGAACGACACATCCCGATGCATCGAGCCGCGCGACGCCGGGCCGGACCACCTCTGCCTTGTATTCGCCCGCATAGCTGACCCTGCCGTCTTCGATGTAGAGCAGTCCCTCCGAATAGGATTCGTCCGGGCCTACCCACACCAAGCCGTGTTCTATGGCAATCTCAGTCACATGATCCTCTTACGGTCGGCTTCGGTCGTCTGACCCGGCCGTGGTCTCTGCACCGCTCCGGGCACGGGTCTACTCGGGAGGTGCGTCCAGGACAACAGTCTTGTTCTCCAGGTACGCCTGCAGTCCTGCTACCCCGCCTTCGCGTCCGATACCGGATCTCTTGAATCCTCCGAACCCGATACCGAAGTCCACACGATTGCCGTTCTGCCCCACGGTGCCGGAGTGAAGCCTACGGGCAATGTCGAAAACCTTCTTCGAGTCATGGGTGAACACTGCAGCATTCAGACCGAACTCCGTTGCGTTCGCAATCCGAACGGCGTCCGTGAGATCCCGGGCCGGGGTCACGGCCAGCACCGGACCGAATATCTCTTCCTGAGCGATCCGCGACGTCTCCGACACATTTCCGAAGACGGTGGGCTCGACGAACCAGCCGCGATCGAGGTGGGACGGGCGTCCGCCGCCGTAAGCCAGTGTCGCCCCTTCCCTGATCCCGATCTGGATATAGTTCTCGACACGGTCCCGCTGCCGATCGCTGGCCAAAGGTCCCAGCGTGACCTGAGGATCGTACGGGTCGCCGATTACCACCCGGTCGAATTCGTCTGCCAACGCCTTGACCATCTCATCGTGACGTTCCTCCGAAACGATGATCCTGGTGAGCGATGCGCAGATCTGACCCGAGAGGAAGCACTCCGCAGAAGCGATGGTGTGTGCCGCCTCGGCAATGTCGAAGTCGTCCAGGACAATGGCAGGAGACTTGCCGCCGAGCTCCAGCGAAGACCGTGCAATTCGACCACCGAGGATGCTCCCGATTCGTTTGCCGACTTCCGTTGATCCGGTGAACGAGATCTTGTCGACCCGAGGGTCGGAGACCAACCGCTCGGAGGCAGCACGATCAGCGGTCACCACGTTCAGGACACCCGCCGGAATGCCGAGCTGATCAGCAATTTCCGCCATGATGTATCCAGCCCCCGGAGCTTCCGGGGACGACTTGATGACGACGGTGCATCCCGCCAGCAATGCCGGCGCCACCTTGAACGCGATCAGTCCCATCGGCGCGTTCCATGGAATGATCGCTCCCACGACGCCTACAGGCTCTTTCACGATCATGCCGAAGCGTGCGCCGTTGGTGGGTGTGACTTCTTCCTGGAACGGGAAGCTCTTCGCCAGACCTGCGTAGTACCGGTACGCGTCGATTACCTCGCGCATGACACCGGGGACCGACGATGCCAGAATCCCGGTCTCTCGCGGCCAGATCTCCACGATGTCATCGATCCGCGCTTCGACGGCATCAGCGATATCGAGCAGCACCTGAGCCCGCTCGGCGTGCGACAACCGCGGCCAGGGTCCCTCGTCGAATGCCTGCCGGGCCGCTGTAATCGCGCGATCGATATCGTCGACATCGGCGTCCGGCACCGAGTAGTAGACCAATTCGTTTGTCGAGTCGACTACATCGATCAGAGCAGACGAGTGCGGGGGAACCCACTTCCCGTCGATGTACAAGCAATCTGTATTGGCAAGTGGCACACTCGGCAACTTTGTCATCATGGATCCCTAGTTATCTGTTCAACAGTTGTTGTGGTCAGGCAGGCACCGCGGCGCTGTCCTGCGCACGCATCTGTTCGATGACGGGGTAGTAGTACTCCTCGGGGACCTCCGCCTCGCTCCGCTCGATCAGCTCGGAGAAATCCCACTTCTTCAGGAGCTTGCCGTTGCGGTACACCGGCTGAAGGAGGTTCTCCTCGGGAGAAACCGAGTCGCGTCGCACCGTGCGGTACTCACCATCCCGCTTGACGAGGGCGAGACGGCCGGCCTTGGACACCTTGAAGCTCGCCCCGGTCGGCTGCTTGGCCACATCGCGCCATTCACCGTTTACTCGCACAGCGTTGCACTTCTGCCCGAAGTTCAACGTGTCTCGGTTGAAGTGCTGGAGCAGACCGCCGCCCATACCGAAAATCGCGTTCTCTGCCGCCATGCCCCGGCGTTCGAGTTCCATGTAGATCTCCGACAGGGTATCGAGCGTGATGCCGTCGCCCTGGACGACCCGCAGATACCGGGGCAGAACCTTGAATCCCTTGGAGTTGACCTCATAGCCGAAGGCATCCATGAGCCACTCAGCGGTATCCGCGGTCACCTGCACAGGGTCGCCCGAGTCCGGACGAGCACAGACCACGCCCGGGAAGTTCTCGATCTCGGCCTTCAGTTCTTTGCCGAGGATGTTCTTCACAGCGTTCTCATGGTCGTACGAGTCGGTCAGCAACAGCACCACACCGGCATCGCGGTAGGTGTTCATCATGTTGCGAAGAGCGTCGACTTCCTGATCCCGACCCCATGCCGTGAAACCTGCATGCTCGCTGTTCGGGCCCGAGTTCGCCGGACACACCGCGTTGTAGTATTTCATCGCAGCCAGGATGCCCGGCACCGTGTCACTCTGGTTGAAGTTGACCAGGTGTGCCAGACCACCCAATGCAGCAGATTCCTGGGAGCTCACGCCGCGAGCGCCGTAATCGTGCAGCTGGAAGCGCAGCAGATCCGGATTGTCCGAGGTGCGAGCGAACGCTTCCTTGATGATCTGCTTGCACATCCAACTGACCGTTCCGATCGTGGTCGGGTACCACACCGCTCGCAGCAACGCGGTCTCGAAGAAGCTGGTCACCCAGTGGTACTTCGGATCGGTGTTGATAACCTGCACAAGGACATTGCGGGTGGGCAGCACAGTCCCCTCGGGGACTGCCTCGATCTCTACAGGAAGGAATCCGCCGTGGTCGTTGAGGATGCCCATCCAGTTCTCCCTGCAGAAGGGCATCCCCTGCGCCCTGGTCACCGCTTCGGCCTCATCGATGTCGGCGAGGGTGATCGGCCGGAGCAAGCGCTCCTGGATGTAGGCCTGCAGTCCGACGAACATCGTCGCCGGGAAGATGCCACCACGCGATTCGACGTAGCTGGAGACGTACTCGGTTCCCTGAGGATAGAGAGTGTGGTGGCAATGCTTGTAGGTATCGGTGTTGAGGATCAGATTGTCGAATCCCGAGATAGTGGGCATGGACGTTTCCCTTCGTTCGTGTGATGCGAAGACAGTTGTTGAAACGTTTCTACTGCTGCACGAAAACTGGGCCAGAAAGCCTGGGGGCATACCGCGAGTCGCAGCATTTGAATTCGTGCGGCCGTGTCGGCGGTTGCTAGAGATCATGGTCGAGCCCACACCTCAGGTCAAGCGTTGACGCGTAAAATCTTCCGGCAATATTCGCGCAACACAGTCGATACCTCCGGCAGCACCCAGGTCTGTCTACAGACCGCCACAACCGGGATGCAGCCCGTCACCGAACGATCGATAGTGCTCTGCGCCCTCGGAGCTGTGTTACGAACAGAAAGTGTGTTGTAGGAACACTTCCCGGAGCAGGGATGACAGAACCGTCTGCACAATCACGCAGCAACCGACACCCGCCGGCACGTCTCCCCTGTGCACCACCACCCGACCGCGGCCGACCACGCCTCTACCGACTGCCGGACGAATCCTGCCGAGCACCCGGGTTGAATCGCTTCTACATCTGCGTCGCTCATTGCCTTCGTGATTCGCGGATCTTGGAGGTTGATCCAAACACCGGAACACCCGGCCTTACGTCTCTCACCAGCGTGAACAACGTTTATCGAGTTTCTCGAAAGAAAACGAGTTCGGCACTATGCACAGGGCGCCGGACCGTTGTATGCTCCGGATGTACGAGATAGAACCGTTTCTACATCGCCCCACAGTCCGAGTTCGGCAGGGACCCACGCACCGGGTCTGGCCCGGAACTGCACGAGCAGCGTCCGCTCTGCAGCCGGAACTCGGCACGCCTCCAGCAATACAGGAACTGCCCAACCTCGTAGAAAGACAGCTTCCATGAAGATCTGGGTCACCACTCCATTCTTCTACCGCGACATGAGCCGTCCGTGGTCCGAACTCCTCAACGACATGCTCAGCATCGTCGATGCCGCAGAGGACCTCGGCTTCGAGGGCGTCACAGTCAACGAAAATCACTTTCAGAACTACGTCAGCAATCCTTCATCGCTGATGTTCAGCGCTTTGGCCGCAGCGCGCACCGAGCGCTTGCGAATCATGCCCGGCATCGTGGTCCTTCCGTACTACAACCCGTTGCTCATCGCGTCGGAGATGAGTTTCCTCGACCAGATGGCACCGGGGCGCATCGGCATCGGCGTGGCGCGGGGTGGCAGTCGCTACCCGCTCGACCGACTCGGCATCAACCCCAAAGAAGCACGCGACATCTACGAAGAATCCCTCGAGATCATCAAGCGGGTGTGGGTCGAGGACGATGTGTCGTTCGACGGCAAGTACTTTTCGTTCCCGCCGACGACTCTTGTGCCCAAGCCGGCATCCAAGCCGCACCCGGAGGTATGGGCGGCCTCGCAGAGCATCGACGGCGTACGCCGCGTGGCACGACAGGGAAACAACCTGATCACTGCTCCGAACTACGGCAACTTCGAGCCCTACGGCGATCTCGAAGCGTTGCTCGCCGCGTACAACGACGAGATCGAGACGAGCGGGATGCCTCGAAAGCAGGTGATGGCCCTTCGCCACACCTGGCTCGGCAACACCGAAGAAGAGGCGACCGAGTACTTCGACGACGTGCTCAGTGAGTACAACTACTATCTCACCCTGGTGCATGCCTCCAGCTCCGGCCAACAGTCCCAAGAGGAGCGTCTGGCAGCACGCGCCGAGGGAAAGAAGGACGACTCGGTGGTCCAGGGCGGAGCGATGAGGCCCGCCCAGGAGTCGTTCTCCAAGGAAGGGCTCCTCGAAAAGTACGCCGATCCCATCCTCACCACCCCCGACAAGATGATCGAACGATTCAAGTCCTACGAGGCATTGGGCGTCGATCACATGGCGTGCCTGATCGCCGTGGGACAGCCGATCGAGGCGATCATCAAGAACATGCAGTTCATGGCCAAGGAAGTGCTCCCGGAGTTCTCCTGAGACCCGGCCCGACGACTTCCACAGAAAGCAACACATGCCCACCCGACTGCACGTATTCGATATGGACGGCACGCTGCTCAACGGAGCAGCCGCCCTGGAACTGTCGACATTCTTCGGCCGCCGCGACGTTGGACTCGAAATCGAACAGCTCTGGCACGCTGGACAAATCACCGACTTCGACTTCTGGTCAACCCTGCTCGAGGTCTGTGCGCACGCGACGGAGGACGACCTCGACGCCGCGTTCGAACAAGCGGCCTGGCTCGATGGCATCACCGATACCTTCGACGATATCCGCAGGCGCGGTGAGATTGCCATCGTGATCTCGCAATCGCCGGCGTTCTTCGTTCAGAGACTTAGAAACTGGGGCGCTCACGAGGCCTACGGATCCGATGTGGTGATCGGACAGACGCTCTCCGAAGAGGCAACACTGTCACCGCAAGCCAAGGTCCACATCACGCGAGATGCACTGGAGCGCTACCACATCGAACCAGCCGACTGCGTCGCCTACGGTGACTCGTCCTCCGATGTGGATCTGTTCGGATGGCTACCGAACACCGTCGCTGTCAACGCCAGCCCGTTGGTGTCCGAGCTTGCCGCAGTCCAGTACCAAGGTAACGACCTTCGCCAGGCGTACGCATTGGGACGGAAGTTACTCAGCGCGAGCACCCCGTCCTGAACACGCGCCGGGCCACCGACGAACACTCCGCTACCGACACCCACCTCCCATTCCCAGGCACCACAGGAGACCTTATGGAACCGCTCAAGATCCTCTTCACCGGCGAATCCTGGATCAAGCACGTTATTCACATGAAAGGCTTCGATCAGTTCCACACCACTGAGTACGAGGAAGGCGCAAGCGTATTCCTCGAAAATCTCACCCGCGAAGGGCACGACGTCAACTACGTGCGCGGCCACGAGATTTCTTCACGTTTCCCCAAGACGGCACAGGAAATCGACGAGTACGACGTAGTTGTCATCTCCGATATCGGATCGAATTCCTTCCAGCTCCCCGACGAGACGTTCCTACGTTCGGAAGCATCGCCCAACCGTCTGGGAGTAGTCGCTGAATACGTCCGCCGGGGCGGCGGATTGGTCAAGGTCGGTGGCTATATGTCGTTCACCGGAATCGACGGCAAGGCCCGCTTCGGCATGACCCCCCTCGCCGACGTGTTGCCTGTGACCATGCTCCCCTACGATGACCGCATCGAGGTCCCGGAGGGCTGCAAGGTCGAGGTATGCCGACCGGAACATCCCGTCCTGGGTGACACCTCCAGCGACTGGCCTCCCCTGCTCGGCTACAACCGAGTGGTGGCCCGCGACGACGCCGAGGTCGTCGCCCGCACCGGAGACGACCCCATCCTGGTCACAGGACATCATGGCGACGGCCGAGTGGTCGCGTTCACCTCGGATCTCGCTCCCCACTGGGCCCCGCCGGAGTTCGTCGAGTGGTCGAACTACGCGCTGCTGTGGTCTTCGATACTGTCGTGGGCTAGTGGACGATCCTAATTCCGCAGAGAGGGATTGCTGTGGCGTCATCTGAGCACAGACGCACGCGCAAGCGCACGACCATCAAGGACGTCGCGGAACACGCTGGAGTCTCCATGAGCACGGTGAGCTACGTACTCAACGACTCCGGCCCGGTTGCGCCCGACCGCCGTACCCGTGTGCTCGACGCCGTGCGAGTTCTGGAATACTCGCCGAACGAGTCTGCGCGTAATCTCAAACGCCGCAGCGCTTCCCGTATTGGCATGGTCGTACCCGACCTGACCAATCAGTTCTTCGCCATGATCACCGAAGGGGTCCATCAAGCCGCATCGGCACGTGATGTCCTGGTGGTCCTGGTGGTCCCGGGCAGCTCGGAACAATCCGAGGAAGCCCAGACCAGATTGCTGCGCAGCCAACGCGTGGACGGAGTCATCTACCTGACCAGCACCGGGTCCATGCCCGAAGCTTGCTACGAACTGGCTCGCTCTGGTCCGGTGGTGCTCGTCGACGAGCAGATCCCGGGCATCGACCTGCCCGCCGTGGTCTGCGACTCCCGCAGGGGAGCTCGCCAGGTCGCGCAATACGTCCTCGACAAGGGCCACCGGGACGTTGCGGTCATCGGCGGTCCGGAGGGTCTGTGGACGGCTCAACAACGACTGGCCGGCTACCGCGAGGCACTTGCCGGGGCAGGCATCGACCCGGACACGGTCCCGGTGTACTACGGCGACTACCAGCAATCGTCCGGCCGGGACCTGGCCCAACGCGCGTTGGCGGCGCAGACTCGGCCCACTGCCCTGATCTGCGCCAACGACCTCATGGCTGTGGGCGCGATGGAGTATTGCCGCGCACAAGGGCTCCGTATGCCCGAGGACGTCAGCATCGTGGGCTTCGACGACCTTCCTCTGTCGTCGCTTCTCACGCCGCGGCTCACCACCGTGCGCCAGCCGGCGCGAGACATGGGCTACCGCGCAGCGACAGTCCTTTTCGATTTGATTGAGAACCGCACACCGGAACCCATGGATCCGTTACCGACGACACTCCAGGATCGGTCATCGGTGTGCACTATCAGCGGGAGCGTCAATGAGTAACGGGGTTCTAGTGGTCGGCGCCCTCAACGTCGATCTGGTCGTGGCCGTCGATCGGTTACCCGGTCCGGGTGAGACCGTCGTCGGTCCACACCTGGACAAGTTCGGCGGCGGCAAGGGCGCGAACGCGGCTATCGCAGCCGCCCGCATGAACGTGCCGGTGCGCTATTGCGGAGCGATCGGCGATGATGAACTCGGACGCGAGGCATTGGTCGAGCTCCGCGCCTCCGGTGTCGACGTCACCGACGTCGCCGTCCTCGACGACACCGCCACCGGCACTGCCCTGATCGTGGTCGACGCGGTGGGGGAAAACCAGATCGCCGTTGCCGCCGGGGCCAACGCTGCCCTTACGCCGGCACTCGTTCGCCGGGCCGTCGAGCGTGCATCGGGGTGGGCCGGATGTGTACTCGTCAGCACCGAAATCCTCCCGGCAGCGGTCGAAGCTGCCGTGTCGACAGCCTCCGACATGGGACTGCGCTGTGTGCTGAATCCGGCCCCTGTGCGCAACGAGTTCATCGCCAGCGCCCACGCAGCGTCGGTTCTGACACCCAATAGTTCAGAGCTTCGTGACCTGTGCGCTGCACTGTCCATCCCGTTCACCGACGTCGGTGACGCCTCGGCGAACGTCGCTCGGGCCACGGGAGCGTGCCTCGTCGTGACCAGAGGGGACAAGGGGGCGATCGTGGCCTATCCCGACGGAACCATCGAACCCGTCCCGGCCCTGCAGGTATCGGACGTGCGTGACACAACCGGTGCGGGCGACACGTTCAACGGTGTGCTCGCAGCGTCGCTTTCCTCCGGGATGCCGCTCGGAGCCGCAAGTGCGCTTGCAGTAACGGCAGCGTCACTGTCGGTCAGACATGTCGGTGCCCGCACAGGGATGCCGATCGCCGACGAGGTCAACGCCGCACACGTATAACCGATCACCGTGTGATCATGCTGGGCGCCGTATCCGCCCACCCTCCATAGAAACGTTTCTATCGCCGATACGGGAATCTCCACCTTCGAACCCACCGCTACATCCCCACGATGCTCTCGTCCTTTCGCGCCACACTCCCCGCACATGCCCGATTCCCCGGCATCTACCTGGAAGGCCACCAATGACGACCTCCATTCCGTTCGGATCCCAGAAACAATTGATGTTGTTCTCGGGCCGCGCCAATCCGGCGCTCGCCTCGTCGATCGCCTCCAACCTGCAGGTCGATCTGGGTCGGGTCGCTCTGAAGACATTCTCCAACGGAGAGGTGTACTGCAGATTCGACGAATCCATTCGAGGCGCAGACGTCTTCCTGATCCAACCGATGTGCGCAAACCCCATCGAAGGCCTCAGCGCCAACGACGCACTGGTCGAACTGCTCGTGATGATCGATGCAGCCATCGGCGCAAGTGCACGCCGAGTAGTCGCGGTCACCCCCTGGTTCGGCTACTCCCGTCAGGACAAGAAATCCTCACCCCGCGAACCCATCTCGGCTCGTATGGTGGCACGAATCCTCGAGGCAGCCGGTGTCGACCGGGTACTCACGATGGACCTACACGCGGGACAGCTTCAGGGCTTCTTCAGCGTTCCGGTCGACCACATGACCGCGCTGATGGCACTCGCGGACCACTTCGCCGCGCTGGACGACGACCTGGTGGTCGTCGCGCCGGACGCCGGTCGCGTAAAGCTCAATAAGCAATTCGCCACTCGCATCGGTGCCGGCCTGGCCATCCTGGACAAGGAACGTCCTCAGCAGCAGGTCGCGGAGATCACCACCGTCATTGGAGATGTACGAGGTAAAACCGCGATCATCGTCGACGACATGATCGACACCGCGGGAACCCTACGCGCAGCAGGCGAGGCGGTCGTCCGCGCCGGATGCTCGCGAGTCTTCGCCGCCGCTACCCACGCAGTGTTCAGCGGCTCTGCGCACGAGAACCTCGCCAACTCTCCGTTCGAGCGCATCGTCGTGACAGACACCATCCCCCTCGGGCCCGGAGCCCCGTCGACCGTCGACGTCGTATCGTGCGCACCGATGCTCGCCGACTCGATCCGGTGCATCTTCACCGACGACTCCGTCAGCGAGGTATTCGGGGGGAAGAACCATGTGTTCTGACAAAGCCTTACACGCCGAAGGCCAGATCATGACGGCCATAAACCTCAGAGGTGTCCACGACGACATCGGTACGGTCGACACAGCGGCGTTGCGCGCAACGTTCGGCCGCTTCCCGAGCGGGGTCACCGCGCTGTGCGCGACCGACGTGACCGGTGAGCCGATCGGTATGGCCGTCAGTGCGTTCGTCAACGTGTCATTGGAGCCTCCGTTGGTGGGCGTGTTCGTTCAGACGTCCTCGACCACCTGGCCCAAGCTACGAGAACGACCACGGATCGGACTGTCGGTCCTGGGAGCAGGACAGCAGACACCGTGCCGGCAACTCGCCGCCCGCCAGGTCGACCGGTTCGCCAACGTGAGCTGGGAGAGCGGGCCCGACGGATCAGTCTTCCTGCACGGTGCAGCAGCCTGGTTCGACTGCGAAATCGAATCGGAAACCACGACGGGCGATCATCGATTCGTGCTTCTCCGCATCATCGGACACGACTTCGAAGCCGAGCAGGACCCACTCGTATTTTACGCCAGCAAGTTTCACGAATTGCCCAACGGCATTCCGGATAACTGACAGAAAGGACAGCTGTGATCTACGAGATCAGGGAGTACGTCGCGGTACCGGGCAAACTGTCGGCGATAATCGACCTCTTCACCAACCACACGGCCCGCATGTTCAAGCGATACGACATGGAGCTGATCAGCGCCGGCCACACACTGATCGGAGAACACTCCTTCGGCGAATTGGTGTACACCGTTCGATTCGCAAACCTGGCCGAGCTCGAAAACAAGTGGTCCCAGATGCTCGCGGATCCTGAATGGCAGCAAGCGTTCGCTGCTGCCGAATCAGACGGACCACTGATTCGGACAATGCGCCGTCGGGTCATCGACGGATCATCGATCGAAGAAGCGCCATGATAGTCCAGATCAATGGGTGTCACGACATTCAACTCATCCCTACCGAGGACGATGACGTCCGGGTAGTAACACACGAGATCTTGCTCCCCTATCTACCGGGCATCGTGAAACTGACCGGATTGGGACGCGTCAACGGCCGCTCCGTGGAGCTCGACGAGAACTGGTCCGGATGGCCTTCTCATTGCTGTTCCTTGCCCAAAACCGCGACCATCGTCACTCGTTCCCTCTGAGCGGAAGTCGATGATCCGGCTCTTCGCAGAGCTTCACTTTTCACGAGTCAGGCTCGCACCCGCTATTGCCACGGTTGGCACCATCCGAAAGGAACCTCGATGACCGGCTTCAGCTCCCTACTGGCTGCCGTCCCGACCGGCCTCTGGATCGACGGCACTACTCGCGAGTCCTGTTCCGGTAGACGTTTCGACATTGTGAATCCTGCGACTGGCACCGTCTTGACGACCGTAGCCAACGGCAGCGTCGCCGACGCAAGACACGCGCTCGCATCGGCTGCCGAGGTTCAGCCGGCATGGGCTGCGACCGCCCCTCGCGAACGGTCGGAGATCCTTCGCAGAGCCTGGGAACTCGTCATGGAGCGGTCCGAAGAGTTCGCCCGGCTGATCACACTCGAAATGGGCAAACCGTTGGCGGAGAGTCGCGGCGAGGTGGTGTACGGAGCAGAGTTCCTCCGGTGGTTCGCAGAGGAAGCTGTTCGAATCGGCGGTCGTACCGCGACCGCACCGTCTGGAAACGGCCACATCGCGGTGATCAAGGAACCTGCGGGTCCAGCCCTGGCCATCACGCCCTGGAACTTTCCGCTCGCGATGGGGACACGCAAGATCGGCCCGGCGCTCGCGGCTGGATGCACCATCATCGTCAAACCGGCCGAGGACACTCCCCTCACCATGTTGCTGCTCGCACACGTCTTTGCTGAAGCCGGTCTTCCTCGTGGTGTTCTGTCTGTACTACCGACTCTCGATGCCCCAGACGTCGTCGGCACTCTGATGAAGGACCGTCGACTGCGAAAGGTCTCCTTCACCGGATCCACCGCCGTCGGGAAGAAGATCATCGAACAATCCGCAGATCAGATACTGAAGAGCTCCATGGAACTTGGCGGCAATGCCCCGTTCATCGTCTTCGATGACGCCGACATCGACGCCGCAGTCGACGGTGCGATGGCCGCCAAGATGCGTAACGGTGGTGAAGCCTGTACGGCCGCCAATCGACTGCTCGTACACAATTCGATCCGGGAAGAGTTCACTCGTGCTCTGTGCGATCGGATCGCCGCGACAACAGTGGGTCCCGGTTACGAAGACGACGTCACGCTTGGTCCGTTGATCAATGCCAAGCAACGCCACGCGGTTGCAGCACTGGTCGATGAAGCCGTTACTGCCGGAGCACGCGTGCGCACGGGCGGGACACCCATCGACGGTCCCGGCTACTTCTACCAACCGACCGTCATCGACAACGTACCTGCCGGTGCACGCATCCTCCGTGAAGAGATCTTCGGCCCGGTTGCGGTCATCACAGGCTTCGACACCGAGGCCGAAGTAGTCGCGAGCGCAAACGACACCGACTACGGATTGGCTGCCTACTTCTACACACAGAACCTCGATCGAGCGTCCCGAGTCGCTCGCGCCCTCGAATTCGGGATGGTCGGCGTGAACCGGGGCATTATTTCCGATCCGGCGGCTCCCTTCGGCGGCATCAAGCAGTCCGGGTTGGGCAGCGAGGGCGGCAGCGAAGGAATCGAAGAGTACCTCAACACCAAGTACATCGCTCTGACCCCCTGACAGTTGTTCATGACAACTGTCCTGCAGAAAGCTGAGATTCCAGGACTCGTCCGCACAGCATCGATAATCCACAACATCCACTGATTCGAATAAATACTGGAGATCGACAACAACGATGTCATTCGACTTCGAGGAACCCGATGCAGCCCGGGAAGCGCGAACCGAGCTGGCACGCCTTGCCCGATCATGGCTACTCGTCCCCCCTACCGATCTCGCTGAGTTACATACCGCGGTCGCTACCAGTCCGGACTGCCTTGTCCTCGATCTCGAGGATGGAGTGCCCTACAGGAAGAAAACATCTGCACGGACAGTTGCGGCGCAGTGGCTTCGCGACAGAGTCGGTTGGGTCCGAGTCAACGACGCTTCGACCCGTGAACTTGCACTCGACCTAGAAATACTCCGCGATTCTCCGGGCCTTACCGGAATTGTTCTTGCGAAGACCGAGAGTCCGCAAGACATCGACATCGTGTCTGCCGCACTCCCTCATGTCCCGATCGTCGCTATGGTCGAGACTGCTTCCTCGCTTCGTCAGGCCGACCGTATCGCTGAGTGCTCACCGGTCGTGCGCTTGGCCTTCGGCATCAGAGACTTCTGCAGCGACCTCGACATCGATGGGACACCAGAAGGCCTGGCGTATGCACGCTCGACCCTTGTCATCGCCAGCAAGACGGCGGAAATCGCAGCTCCTATCGACGGCCCGACCGCTGCGGATGATCGGGATACCGTCGCAGCCGACATCGACACAGCCCAAAAGTTCGGCATGACCGGAAAATTGTCGGTTCGGGCGCGTCATGTCGACACGATCAACGAGAGATTCTCCCCGTCGGCCCATTCAGTCTCGCAAGCGCATGCCACTATCGCCGAACTCGGCCCCTGCGGCGAGAACATCGAGACGGGGGCCGATCGGCCGCGCTTCATCTCAGCCACTGCCGTGCTTTCCAGATCTCGGTACTTCGGCCGCTTGGAGGCGACCAAATCCGCCTCTCTTGCCCAGTAGTCGGCGCGTTCACGCTGCTCTGATCGGCACCGTCAACGCTGCGAGGGTCTCGGGTGCGGTGTACCTGCCCGGGTCAAGAACCCGCAAGGCATCATCGAGAAGACTGATTAGCGCGCGGAGATGGTGGACAACGCCGCCGCGCGAGGTCGACGCCGAGCGAATGCGGGATGGTCCGGACGCGTTCCAGCGCGTGTGCAGCGACCGCCGATCCTGGAAGCAGAATCGACCGGGGCAACGATCACGACCGCTCCCCCGAGACGGCCGCCTGCCGTGACGCGGTGAGGGGAACGGCAACCCGCACCATGTCACGGCAGGCGTCGAGACGACCCGGGCAACTACTCCTCGGTCCCTCGAAGCTGAGCGAGTCACAAGTGCAGGTCACCCCCGATTCGGCAGCGAGGCGGGCGATGTCGTCATCGCCTCGCCCGCCAGCACCCGATCACTGCTACAGCGAACCCCGCTCGCACATGGGCACTTTCGTTGAGCACGAGTGGGTACCGCCGCTGAATCTCATTCCCCTCGTACTCGAACCCGGACGGTCGCCGGCACCGCGAAACCGCACATCGATGCCGACTCCGTCCTCGACCACCTTCGTCATCGCGACACAACGTCACCCGGCAGAGCAAGTGCGGGCGTGCGTCAAGCCGCTGAGGGCGTTGCGTCCGTGTCCTCTCGTCACCTGGACTCAACGCCCCTGCGACCTCAGTTGTCCTGTGTCACACGCTTACTTTCGGAGGACAGGACAGTAGGGGCATCCAAATACACCGTGCTGCCGGCGGCCCTGAACTGGTCGGACATATGTTGCATCCCGGCGACGGCGGCCTGGTCGGCGGCGTCACCGAACCTGGTCCGGATGTCTTGGGAGATACGCATCGAGCAGAACTTCGGCCCACACATCGAGCAGAAGTGCGCTGTCTTGGCCGGTTCGGCCGGAAGCGTCTCGTCATGGAACTGCTCGGCCGTATCCGGATCCAGCGACAGAGCGAACTGATCCCGCCACCGAAACTCGAAACGCGCCTTCGACAACGCGTCGTCACGCTCGACGGCACCGGGATGGCCCTTGGCGATGTCGGCGGCATGAGCGGCGATCTTGTACGTGATGACCCCGGTCTTCACGTCGTCCCGATTCGGCAGTCCCAGATGCTCCTTCGGGGTGACATAACACAGCATCGCGGTGCCATGGCGGGCGATCTCGGTGGCCCCGATCGCGGAGGTGATGTGGTCGTAGCCCGGAGCAATGTCGGTCACCAGCGGCCCCAGGGTGTAGAAAGGCGCTCCATGACATAGCTTCTGCTGACGCTCCACATTTTCCCGCACCCGATGGATCGGGATGTGGCCAGGGCCTTCGACCATCACCTGAACGTCGTGAGCCCAGGCACGGGTGGTCAGTTCGGCAAGGGTGTCCAGTTCGGCGTACTGCGCGGCGTCGTTGGCGTCGGCGATCGACCCCGGTCGCAGCCCGTCCCCGAGGGAGAATGCCACGTCGTAGCGGGCGAAGATCTCACACAGTTCGTCGAAGTGGGTGTAGAGAAAATTTTCCTCGTGATGGGCGAGGCACCAACCGGCCATGATCGACCCACCTCGGGAGACGATGCCGGTGAGCCGCTCGGCCGTGAGCGGTACGTAGCGCAGCAGCACTCCGGCGTGGATGGTCATGTAGTCCACACCCTGCTCACACTGCTCGATCACGGTGTCGCGGAAGATCTCCCACGTCAGCGCATCGGCCTGGCCGGCGACCTTCTCCAGAGCCTGATAGATCGGCACCGTGCCGATCGGCACCGGGGAGTTGCGAATGATCCATTCTCGGGTGGTGTGGATATCTTCGCCGGTGGACAGGTCCATCACAGTGTCCGCGCCCCAACGGGTGGCCCAGCGCATCTTGTCGACTTCGTCGACGATGGAGCTGGTCACCGCTGAGTTGCCGATGTTGGCATTGATCTTCACCACGAAGGACTTGCCGATGATCATCGGCTCGGACTCGGGGTGGTTGACGTTGGCGGGGATGATCGCCCGACCCGCCGCCACCTCCGAGCGCACCAGTTCCACGTCGCAGTTCTCCCGCAGCGCCACGAACCGCATTTCCTGGGTGATGATCCCCGCCCGGGCATAGTGCATCTGCGTGACCGTCCGGCCTGTCTTCGCTCGCACCGGGACAGGTCGGGGCCCCTTCCACTCCTGGGACGCCTCTCCACGCCGCACAGCCGAGCGGCCATCGTCGAGCAGATCCCGTTCTCGCCCCGGGTAGTGCTCGACGTCGCCGCGAGCAGCAATCCAGTCGGCGCGCGTCGGCGGGAGCCCGACCAGCGGATCGCTACCGGGACCTGCAGTGCGGTAGACCTGCAGCGGCGGGTTCGGCACCCCGCCGGGAGAGTCGTTCAAGCGGATCTCTGTGACAGGTACACGCAGGTCGTGTTCCTCGTCGTGGACATAGCTCAGGGCATGCGAATTGGATGCACTCATCGGAATCGTTCCTACTTCCTTCGCCGGCATTACCCGGGCAGGTTCGACGGTCGCAGGCTGCCTCAGCCCGATCTCAGCCCCTGCAATAGGGCTCCCGTGGGGACGTCACAGACCCTAACACCCGACTCGTCTCGCTGCAGATGTAGCTGGTCCGGTCGTCGGAGCGGTGCGAAGTCGGCCCGTCCTGTACGAGCTACGAGGAGGTACTCTTCTATACGTCATCGACTGTTGACTCGAGGAGATCGGGATCTTGTCCGCACAGCTGGCCTTCGATGCCCTCGCTGACCCTGTGCGGCGAGCCATTCTCACTGTGCTGGCAGAGCGCGATGAGTGCAGTGTCAAGGAACTGGTCGACCAGATCGACAGCGTGGGACGCACCGGCGTTTCGAACCACCTCCGGATCCTGCGGCACGCGGGATTGGTCACCGAACGCAAGGTCGGACGCTTCCGTTTCTACTCGATCGACCCGGCCGGTCCCGCCCGGGATGTCATCGCGATGTTGCAGGAAGTGTTTCGAGGAGCCCTGGTAGATGCCGTCGAGGCTGCCGATCGCACCGCTGCCACCGATAGATCTCTGTGACGTGCATAGCTTCCAGGGAACACGGGGACCCAGCTCGTATTGCACGCGGAAGAGTGGACCGCATCCCCACCCTCGGTGGCCTACAGCCTTTCGGAGCAGGCGAAGAGGCGGGATGGCTGTTCGGCGGGGTATGCGGTCGGGTCGAACCCGGCGCTGCCGTGCGTATGGCGGTCCACCTCAGCGGTTCCGGCGCAGAACCGGTCGAGATTCTCGGCCGTATCGCTGCTGCGCGTCCGTATGTGTACCTCGATATCGTGCACGACCAGCCTTGGCGGGGGCTTATCAAACTTCGTTTCGGAGCCGCCGATGGAGGCACGAGAGTTCGGCTCATCGCCGAACTCGACCAGCCCGGATTGGAATGGTTGATGCGGCGTCGAGGGTTCCCTACCGCTCGAAACGCCTCGCCCCATCCCCGTCTGGGCTTGTTGACGTCGAAATCCGGACCCTGCAGCCCCTTCGCTACCTCAATCGACAACGCTGCCATGCTGGCGCTCGAGGAAATCAATGCCGAGGGTGGCATTCATGGCCGACGGGTCGAGTTGATCGTGGGCGATGACGCCACAGACCCGGAGACCGGCGTCATGGAAGCGCGGCGACTCGTTCAGGCAGGCTGCCGGACCATCCTGATCGCCACCACATCGGCTACCTATACCGCAGTTGCCGAGGCGCTCGGCGATGCACCCGTGCTGCTGGTGCAGCCGGTCATGAACGAAGGAGGCAGCGGCGGTCGTCTCCGTCTCCAACTCGGGGAGCGGCCGGGCGATCAGTTGGCAACAGCTACGAAACCACTCACGCAGATGGAGGGGGTGCGACGATCGTTTCTGGCCGGCAACGATTATTGTTGGCCGCGAACGACACATGGCTTGGCTCGCCAACTGTTGCCCCGGTACGGCGCCCGAATCGTCGGTGAAGAGTTCGCATCGATGAGGACTCGAGACTTCGCTCAGATCGTCGAATCGATTCAGAAATCGGGAGCCGACATCGTCCCTCGTCGGATCTGATGCTGTTGAGTTCGAACGTCAGTGTTATGCAATGGGGTTGCGGGATCGGTGCATAACACTGGCGCCGGCATTGGAAGAGTCCCTGCTGACGTACATCAGCGACGAAGCAGCCCGTGGTCTGCACTCCGTCTCGGGGTATTTCCAAGGATTACAAACGGAAAGCAACGCCTCGTTTCTGAGGAGGTACCAGGCACAGTTCGGTCCTTGGGCACCGCCACTGTCGACGTTGAGCGAGTCTGCGTTCGAGGCAGTTCACATATGGTGGCAGGCTGCCCGGAAAGCGGAGGATAGCGAGCGGATCGCCGCGGCAATGCGTCACGGGAGTTCCAGCTACCGCGGGGTACTGTCACTTTGATCGAGGACCGACTCGGGCAGCAGCTGCATGTGACGAAAGCGGCCGGCACGGAACTGTATCCCGCCATCGGATAGGCCGAGACCACGCGTGCTGGTACAGAAGACGAGGGCATCGATCTCGGTCATATCGATGTGGCCACTCCGTCTACATCCTCGTTCCCGGCCGGGCGGATGTGCGACCAGCGAGTGCAACTCGGAGTCGTCGGCGCATCAGTGTCGCCAGGATTGTTTCCGGTTACGACCAGGCCTCGCGTTATCGTCATTCGACGCGATGTCGATGCCGGTCAGGGCGACGATTACCGCTGCCAGATCCTCCTCTGTGGGATCGGGACCGGATGCGGAGGTCGAGATTTTCTGCGAGATCTGTTGCCCTCTCGGGGGTGGCTCTGCCTTCATTCTCCTCTTCTTTCTTGGTGACTTCTCGCTGCGGCACTTCCGGCCACAGTCAGCATCTATGAGCTCGCTCCGAGTGCAGACCGCTCCCAATCCCTTCCGGCAGGAGTCGTCGAGCGCCTTACAGTCGCGAAGCGGGCAACAGTGCGCTCGATCTTCTTGCCATCAGCGCAGCTGGGGGCAGAGTGGGTGCGCAGCAATTGAACTCAGGCTAGCGAGCAGCTGTCGGACTGTCCATAGCGCGACGGTCCGATACGAGCGAGACTCGTCCGTATGACGGCGATGCTCCTGGCCGTTCCCCTCACGAGCGCATGCACCCTCCTCGGACCCGGCGCGGCATCGCCAGGTGAGGACACAGGTGCGCCGACCTCCACCCCGTGGGTCTCGTATGCGCATCCGCTGCGGGTGACCACCACCGGCGGTATTTTGCACCTCGACGGTCACCCCTGGTGGCCGACCGGCTTCAACGCCTATCAACTGGCTACGGATTGGACGGTCAACGCCGGTTGCGGAGCGATGGTGGATCTGGACTCCTACTTCTCGTCTCGCCAACCGGGGACAGTGACCCGATTCAACGCCTTTCAGAATCTGGCCGTGGACAAGCGCAACGGCAAGCTGAACTTCGAACCGATCGATGCGGTGTTTACAGCTACGCAACGGCACGGACAGTTGCTCATCCCGGTGCTCGCCGCCCAGGACGGCGCGTGTGAGGACGAGCAATACAGAACGCGCAAGTGGTATCTCGGCGGATGACAGGAGCCTACCGACATGCCGCTGAGCTACAGCGAGTGGGTTGCTGCCGCCGTCGATCGCTGGGCCGGATCATTTTCGATCGCTGCGTGGGAACTCCTCGGTGAACCCGAGGTCGGTGTCTGCACCACCCCCGACTGCGACCTGCACCAACGCCGGTGCCCGGAAGACTCGCCGCAGGTGCTGCGCGACTGGGTCGATGCGGCCGGGGCAGTGGCTCGTGCGCACGATCAGCGACACCTGCTCACGCTCGGTCCACTCGGGGGCGCGTAGTGCGGTCTCGCCGACGGTGGTTATGCCCTGGTCGCTGCCTCGCCCTATCTGGACGTGGCTCAGTACCACGACTTCGACGATGCGGCATTCCTCCCACTGCGACTCGAACAAACCGAAAAACCTGTGCTCATTACCGAGTTCGGGATCCGCGCCGGAAGCTGCCTGCCCCTGACCGAACGCGCCACCCGCGTCGGTACCCAGATCGACCGGTATCACACGACGGGCGCTGTTGTGGGCCTTCGTACCGGATCCTCGACCACAGGAATGCACGTACGACATCGGACCCTTCGACCCGATCCACGGCTTGCCCAGCTGAGATACAGACACGCCCTGGGCCGGCGCGTCGGGGTGACAGTCGTCTCGGAGGCCTCGGAACCAAGTGCTCGGGCCGGCTTCCGCCACCCTCACTATGGTGAAGATGACGAGGACCTGCCGACCGCGGATAACAGTACTCTGTGTCCGAGCGCAGCGCCCCACCGCGTGCAGTCGCCTTCCTTGGTCGCACGAACCGAACTCGATGCCGAACTCATCTGCGCGCTAACGCTTCTGAATGGAAGTCGAAATGGTCGTATCGGTAGGCACCGTTGGTGCCCGCTTTAGCATCGTCGAGGCGGGCACCAACGGCTCCCGTACCTGTCGCCTACAGGGGACGGCGACGGTTCGTCGCAGAGCGACGAAACTGGGTTCTCGTTCTCGGTACTGCGCAGCGACTCGGACATGGTCGCCTAGCAACTCGGAACAACAGGGGCGAGGTTCCAAGCACGGAGAACAGAATGTTGAAACAAGGCCCCACCCTCCCCGATAGGGCGACTCGCTCCAACACCAAAAGACTAGCGAAAAACTCGCCGTAACAGCAAATTACATGGCTCTTCATCCGTTCCGATACCGCAACACCGGAGCACCCGCCCACGAGCACCGGTGACATCCTGTCCCCTTCCCATCTCCCGACAGGCCGCATCTTTTTGCCAACGCCGCCGACGAACGACTCCGCCCCCTGAGTCCGGCGCCGAGTACACTCCCACAACAGTGGGTTCCGGTCGGACAGATACGGACGAGTTCCGAACGCCCGGATCAATGCCACACGGCCGACTCCACTGTCCCCGGAACCCTGCCCGGCCACGAAACCCACTGGTAGCTACGCACCTCGTGGTCACGCGCAGGAACCCTGTGATATACACATACAGTTCACGGAGCATTGATGGTCGACAGTAGGGGTGACACTGCCAACCAACAGCTTTCGTGACGCACCAGCGTCGTTCCAGGGGAACACGGTGCGAACGGACGCGCGCAGACGCACGGCCTCGCCGAAAATGCCAACGCACACCTCCCCGCTGTTCACTTCCGCCGACTCCGCCGGACCGATCGGCCGGAATGGCATCGGCCGAAACGGCCCTGGTCCTGCAGAGGAGATGGAACACTGCACGACGAATAGCATCGTGTTCCGCCACCGTGCGGATCGACAGGCCATCAAGACGCCGGTGAACACACTGGACAAGGTGCGCCCGCACCGAAGACAAGTCCAGAAACTCCCGGTGTAGCGTTCTGGGACACTTCGAACCGGTGTCACCTCGTTTGCATAGAGTCCGTTCTCGCCGTGAGGTCTTCGGAGGTGGATGTGTGGTAACCGACCGGTTCCGTGAGCAAGCAGAAGAACACGGTTCCGATAGCTGTGAGAATCCCATACCGAAAGTACGGCCGGAGATCGAACAGTCCTGGCGCCGCTGCCTCGCACTGGGAGTGACACCCGACAGTTCTCCACTGCGCTATATCGACGACGCACCCACCGATCCGAAGCTTGTGCGTGCGGCGCGGCCGGTCCTGGATCGGTTGGCCGATCAACTCGCCGATGCGCCGGTGACGATCTTGCTCGCCTCGCAGGATGCGACCATCGTCGATCGGCGGGCCGGG
>NZ_JAIFKB010000025.1:0-36005 GCF_019641445.1 Rhodococcus sp. DMU2021 | reverse complement strand
GCCGACTACCGCGCCCTCGGCGCCGGCCGCCGGTTGACCTCGCTCGAACGCACCGAACGCGAAGCGATCGTCCGCGCCCTCGACGAGTCCGACGGCAACAAATCCCTCGCCGCCCACCGACTCGGTGTGGCCCGCTCGACCCTCTACCGCAAGATCCGCGCGCTGGGCCTGGAAAACGAAACATTCGGTTCCTGACCCCTGAAACACTCTGTCGCATAACAAGACATCCTCGCCGCTGAGTCTGCGCGGACACCCTCTTCCTCACGCCGAGCGGACGTCTTCCCACCTCTGTTCGGGACAGCAATGATGCCGTTTGTACCTCGTCGTCGTGCACGGACGATGTTGCAAAATAGGACACTCGCTGCGGCATCCGACGCCCTACCGTTCTCGAGTACGTATTCCATGAGGAGTACGCGCGTCGTTTCATGACCGTATCCCCCGAGGAGTGACCATGGCCCTGTTCGCTGTTATCTGGTCGTACACCACTGACGCATCCGTCAAAGAGGCCGCCCATGCCGACCACCTGGTCTTCGTCAAGGACGCGGCCGCCAAAGGCGTGCTACAGGAAGCGGGCGCCTGGGCCGACGGAGCCGGCGCCCTGCTCGTGTTCAAGGCGGACAGCGAAGACGACCTGCAGGCCCTGCTCGCCAAGGACCCCTATGTCACGCAGGGTGTTGTCGTCGACCAGACCATCTACCAGTGGAAGCCCGTCATCGGACCCCTCGTGGGAATCTGACGACGAAGCGGCATGCCTAGCTTCTGTTGGTCACAGCATGCAGCATTTTTGCAGTGGACCAGACGATGGGACGCACAGTGTGTGCATTCGACGAAGGCGCGGATCGTATGTGAGGCCAGGAATTGCGTCACGTGACGTCCTGAGGCGCCCGTCGATACATGGTGGAGTGAACGCGCAGACGGAGATGCAGCCGGCCGATCGAGTGCTCGCTTGATCGGGTCCAACCAAATCCACGGGTTCGAGAGACAATCAGCGCAGGGTGAGACTGTCGATCCACACAACCGACGTGTCAACGGAAACGGTGTGACACGGCACTCTTGGAACAGATTTCTTTATCCTTGACGTGGACGCTACGCCGGAAGTCAGCCACGACTGTTCCCGCGCCCTCACACTCGGTTTCTATGCCCCCACCGCCCTTCAGAATGTCGCGCCCAGCGATCGCCGGGTCCTCGAAGCCTTCGGGATACCTGGGCGGGAGATCCGGGAGGCTCTGGCCAACGGAAACTGGACGTGTTCAGTAGATGTGCGCGGATGGTGCACGGCGAGGCCTTGGCCACCGAGTATATGGTCGAGACTCGCGCAGGAACTGTGCTCCACGCTCCGAAGCCGCTGAACGAGCATCCAGAAATGATGGGGTGGCAATGTCGCGCAGTAGTGAACAGTACTGTTACATATATTGATTGAGCAGGTATCTTCCGTCGACAGTCATGCGGTCCAGAAACAGCGAGCTACCTGTTGACGGTTCGTCTCATGAGTATCCACCGAAAGCCACGTGTCGGCCGATGGTGCGTATGCGGCATGGGCGAGGCGGCGTGCCTCCGCCACTGGGCACGGGCAGATCCCACCTGCTGCCTGCGCTCGGGCTGCCGGGACCCTGCTTCGGTGATCAAAGGCGATGATCGAAGCAGGGTTCTCCGTCCTCGATAGAACACCCCCTTCGCCGGCGAGCTGTTTGCAGCATGTCGACGTAGCGACGGATCGCCGCAGTGCGCGCTGTGGTGTTCGTAGTGGCCCATCCACGACGGGAATCGCTGACGCCGGTCAGAGTCGTCCTACCGATACCCATCGAAGTGTACGTTGCTGTCGTCGGCTCCGTATCGATGTGCTTACCCGGATCCGGCTTCATATCTCAAGTTAGAGAACGTATTCGCGCCGATTCCAAGGAGATCGAACACAGAGTGATCCGAGCTCGCCGTCCCGTTGCCGGAGATGGCGCTGAGTCAGTAACGACAGGAGGTCGTCCACACGATCATATGACAGGGGTCGTAGTGAAGGAGTAGATGCACGATGACCTTGTCCGGTCCGAACCTCGGGGTAATGCCTTCGGTTTGTCGTTCTCAACCTGAGTCCGGTTCCGACACCGCACCTGTCCATACGGCGGCGTCCCAGCGGAGCAGGACGGACGCCGCGGACCCGCGCACAGTTGTATCGAACATCAATCCAGGAGAAGCTGAGTCGAATTCGGATATTCGGCGAGCATCGGAGTTCGATGCTGCAGGGTTTGTCGAGTTCGCCGAACGTCACCTCGAGTGGCTCGATCGGGTCGACAGTGCCGAAACCGCAGCATGGCGCGAGGTGAGGTCCCGGGGTGGTCGGATATACACGTGTGTGCCTATGAACCCTGATGCTGAAGTCACCGAGCCGATCTGTATCGACCTTTTCAATGGGGACTTGTTGACATCACCGGCGCGTGAACACATTCAGGTTGCCACTTCTTCGCCGGCGATCAGGAAAACCTACGATCGCTGTGTCGCCACGATCGAGGCCGAACTTCCAGCCTATGACGTGCCCGATGCACTCGGGTTCTCCACGATACTGAACACCTATTTCGGGTACGCCTGTCAGACCGACCTGATTTCCCTCCTCGCGCGTATCCCACCTGCAGTGCGCCCGAATCCCGCATAAGCACCGGGGTCGACTCGGCCGAGATCAGCCCTTGGACCCGATACTTCTGCGGCAGTCCTACTCACATTGCCGGGCTGCCCTTGTAACCGACGTTCGCAGTCGCGACTACCGAAGTCGACTTGCCGTCGTGAAACTCCTCGAGCGTGGTCACATTGCACGCCATGTACAGGGTGCGGAGATCGTCACCGCCGAATGCACAGGTGACCGACCAGGCCCCATCGATCGCAACCCTGTCGGTGATCTCTCCTCCCTCGACAACTCGGTAGAAGCCACTGTCCGACTCGAGGGTCAACGCGTTGCCGAACCACACACCGCCGTCGGCGTCGAGTGCGATGCCATCCGGGTGAACGGAATCGTCGAGCTGGGCCCAGATTCGCTCGTTGGCCAGGCTTCCGTCTTCCTGGATGTCGAACGCCGTGATGCAGTGCCGCCATGTCTGGGCGGTGAGAAGAACTCTGTCCGGGGTGATCGCCATGCCGTTCGGGAACAGAACTTCACCACCGACGGGGTTGACGGAGCCGTCTGCGGACACATGGACCAAGCGTGTTGTCTTCGGGTCTTCCTCCCCGAGAGCGAAACCGAAGTTTCCGACGTACGCATCACCTTTGCCTGTGACGATCATGTCGTTGCCGATGCCGCCGGCGTACTGGCTGAAGTCAGCGTGCACCGACTGTGTACCGTCAGGCTCGATCCGCACGACGGTTCGATCCATCTGTGACACGACGAGGACCGAACCGTCATCCAGGAAGCCGAGTCCCGATGGCGAGCCTTCGACCTCGGCGACGTCCGTGTACGAACCGTCGGCGTTGAACGTCTTCACCGTCTTGCTGAAGAAATCACTGGCCCAGAGCTTGCCATGGTGCCAACGAAGACCTTCGAGGAACTGGTGACCGGTCGAGAAAACGGCCGAGCGGTGCTCTCTCATGATGTTCTCCATCCCGCCGCGAGGGATTCGCGGCGATGGTCATTGCTCGAGGAATGAAGGGGGCTTGTGTCCGGTGTGTCGGGTCCACTCAACGGTGGGCTGTGCCTTTGGCGCGGTCCGCCGCGAGCTCCCGCAATTTGAACTTCTGGATCTTCCCGCTTGCCGTCCGCGGCAACTCGTCGACGACGATCAGGCTTTCCGGGAGCTTCTGCCGTGCGATGTTGCGTTCGATCAACCATCCGGTGAGATGCTCGAGCTCGATGTCGACTTCGGCCTCCGGTACAACGATCGCGCAGACTCTTTCTCCGAGGACGGGATCCGGCGATCCGACGACCGCGACGTCGGCAATCATCGGATGGGCGAATAGGTGGTCCTCTACCTCTTTGGCACTGAGATTCTCGCCGCCGCGGATGATGATGTCCTTCTTGCGGCCGACGATCTCGAGGTAGCCCTCGGTGTCGAGACGTCCGAGGTCACCGCTGCGGAACCAACCGTCCGCGGTGAACGCACTGTCGTTGAGTCGGTTGTCGAGATATCCGAGGAACATCTCCGGCCCGCGCAGCAGAATCTCGCCGGGAATCCCTGGGGTCACGTCCTGCATGTCGTCGTCGACAATTCGAATCTCCGCAGACTTGATTGCTCGGCCATCTGTCGTTGCTCGTTTGGTCAAGGGATCGTTGCGCTTGCCGGCCGATGCCGTCGGAAACTCCGTCGATCCGTAGACACGCGCAACCAGTGCATCAAGGGTGTCGGTGGCCTCGATGACCAGGTCAGGGGGAACATCGGCGCCACCACAAAGGAAGTTCCTCATCGAGGAGAGGTCATGTGACGAGCCGGACGGGTCGTGGACGATCCCGTGCAGGAACGGAGTCGCAGCGACCGTCGTGGTGCAGCGGTACTCATCGATCAGACGCATGCCCGCCTGCGGACTCCAGACATCGAGCAGTGCCACGCCGCTGCGCAGCATCGGTGGTAGCTGGATCCCGTACAGGATTCCGGTGATGTGTCCGACCGGCGACGGCATGAAGATCACATCGGATTCGCTCAGTTCGAGAAGGTCGGCGATGCTGCGGTTCTCGTAGTTGAGAGTGTTGTGGCTGTGCATCGCGCCCTTGGGATCGGATGTGGTTCCCGAGGTGTACAGCAGTAGCACCACATCGTCCGGTGAGCGGTCGACACGGTTCGGCTTTTCCGCACCGTCGACGAAGGCGTCGTACCGAATGCCGCCGGCTGGGCTCCCCTCACCGACTACTACGACGGTAGGTGGTTCGTCCAGTTCACGAGCGATCTCGCAGGCCATCGCCGCGTAGTCGAAGTTCCGGAAGACCGACGGGACAAAGACGATTCTCGAAGCAGACTGTCGCAGAATGAACGCGGTCTCGGTATGCCGGTAGATCGGGATGATCGGGTTGCTCACAGCACCGATACGTATGGCAGCCAGATGGACCACGCACGCTTCGATCCAGTTCGGTAACTGCCACGAGACGACATCGCCAGGCGCAATGCCATGCGCTTGCAAGGCGCTTGCCAACGCGTTCACTGCTGCGTCGAACTCGGCGAAGGTCAACGATCGGGTTGGCTCGGCGAGTGCCATCCGGTCCGGTACCGCGGCGGCTGCGGTCGCCAGATAGTCGTCGATGAAGGCGCCGTCCCAATCCCCGGACGCCACGTAGTCGCGAGTGGGAGCGACATTTCCACCTCGTGGGATCATCAGACCGCCTTCGCCGTGCTTGCGTGTTCTGTGGTCTGCGCCAATGCTGCCGCACCGACCATCTCTTCCAATGCCCGGGTATCGCCGTACCAGGGCCGTAGGGCGAGCGCTCGTTTGTAGAACCAGTGCAGATCGACCTCGGCGGTGAATCCGATTCCACCGTGCACCTGGATCGCGTCCTGGCAGACCTCGACGGCCACCTTGGAAGCGTGCGCCTTCAGCACAGCTGCGTCGACCGCTGTCGGCGCCTCGCTGTTCACCAAGTCCGCGAGTACGGAATCGCAGAGATTCCGGACCGAGGCGGCATGTACATGCATATCGGCGATGATGTGCTTGATCGCCTGGTAAGACCCGATCGGGCGACCGAATTGCTCACGCTCCTTCGCATAATCGATTGTGGTGCGTAAGCAATGGGCGGCGATTCCACTCAACTCACATGCGACGAGCGTTCTGACCCACGAACGGATCTCTTCGATCAGCCTCGGCGCTGCAGACGGATCAGCGAGCGGCGTGCCGGCGACGTCGTCCAGACCAACCGAAGCGAAAGACGAGAGCGGATCTGCGTTGGCATCGGCCTGGATCATCTCGACGCCTCCCGCATGGGGATCGACGAGCCATAACTGCTGATCATCCGAAACGACGACCAGCTGCGTCGCATCACCACCGAACCGAACGAGGTGACAGCGTCCGAAGAGTCTCCCGTTGCGGACGGTGATCGATCCGCCGTCCCAGTCTCCGGTGGCGTGCGGATCGACGAGGGCCAACTGTCCGTCACCGCTCATCGCTGCCTTGAACGCTGCGCGGGCGGTCTCCGGTGCATCAGCGGCCAGAACAGCCGGAAGTAGCGAGTTCTCCAGCAATGGCCCCGGTACCAGGTACCTGCCGTACAGGGTGAACAACGGTCCGAGCGACGCCATCGGAAGCCCCAGCCCGCCGAACACCTCGGGTACAGAGGTAGCGAACACTCCCATCTCGCCGAGAACACCACCGAGCTCGGTGACCCTCCTCTCCGAGAGCACTGCGCGTCGGGTGGCGGAATCGTAACTGCGTGCGAGGAAGTCTTCCAGGCTGTTGGCCAGTTCTGCAGTAGTGGTGTCGTCAGCCACGAGGGAGTCCTAGCAGTCGTTCCGAGATGATATTTCGCTGAATCTGAGAGGTGCCGCCATAGATGGAGGTCGCCCGCGAATAGAGGTGGTCATGTGCCCACCTATCTGATGCCAGCCCCAACGGCCGACTTTCCTCGACGGCCCGGTATGGACCGAGAAGCTCGGCGATCTCCCCGAAAACTATCTGCTCGACCTCGTTGAGCAGAAGCTTATCGACGGAATCCTCCGGAGTCGGGACCTGTCCCGCAGCGAGTCGCGCGACCGTTTTCTGCGTTTGCGCGCTCAGGACTTTCAATGCAACGTGCGCCTTGCCGATCGCTATGCGTACACGGCGTCCGAGCCCGGTTTCCGGCGCGGGAAGCCCATGATCTCGAAGCGCAGCGACGGCGTCTTCGAACGCGACTTCGTAATCGACTCGCCGGCGCAACGTGTAGGCAGCACGCTCGATACCGAGAGTGTGCGTCGCAACAGCCCAACCGCCGTTGAGCTCTCCGACAAGATTCCGCCGCGGAACGCGCACTTCGTCGAAGAAGACCTCACAGAATTCGCGGTCGCCCGTCATCTGCTCAAGGGGCTTCGGCGTGATTCCCGGCGTGGACATATCCACTAGCAGGTAGCTGATTCCGGCGTGCTTGTGTGCAGCAGGGTCAGTACGAACGAGCAGCGCACACCATTGCGCCTTGTGCGCCCAGCTGGTCCATACTTTCTGTCCGGAGATCACGAACTCGTCACCGTCGAGCACGGCCCGGGTGCGCAGCGAGGCAAGGTCCGACCCGGCCTCGGGTTCGGAGAAGCCCTGGCACCAGATGTGCTCACCGGAGAGCAGCTTCGGTAGGAGTTCTTCTCTCTGCCACTGCTGGCCGAACTCGTCGATCGACGGTCCGACTACGTCGAGGCCGATCAGACCGATAGGCATCGGCGCCCGGGCATAAGCCAGCTCTTCAGCGAACGCCAGTTGGTGCAGATGGGACAACCCTTGGCCGCCGGCCTCCTTGCTCCAGCTGATGCCCAGCCCTCCGGCTTCGAACAGCGCTCGCTGCCAGTCGCGCAGAACATCGAATCGCTCGTCGAGATCGAGGGGAACGGTGGGAATGTCCGCGTCGGCCAACCACGCGCGGACCCCGGACCGATATTCGGCCAGATCCGTCGTCATCGTGGTCACCTGCCCGTGTAGTGGGGAGTACGACGTTCGAGGAAGGCGTTGACTGCTTCCTTGGAGTCCTCGTAACCGGACAGTTCACCGGTGAGCGACTGCTCGTACTCGTAACCGGACTCGAGGTCCATGTACTCGATGGTGTTCATACTCAGCTTCGCGAAGCGCAACGCGGCCGGGCTGTGTCGAGCAAGTGAATCGGCGAGTGCCTGGGCGCGAGTCATCAGCTCGTCGTTCGGCACGACCTCGACGATCCCACCGAACTTGTAAATGTCTGCGGCCGGCACCATGTCACCACTCAGATGCATCAAGCGGACCATGCCTTGTGGGACGAGACGCGAGAGATGCTTGGCGCCACCCATAACCCCCACGTTCACTTCCGGCAATGAAAATCGCGCGTTCTCCGCAGCCACGACCAGGTCACACGAGGCTGCAATACACAGGCCCGTACCGACCGCCGCACCCTGCACCGCCGCCACCGTCGGCTTCGCACTGTCCCGGATCGAGAAGAAGGCCTCGCGTACCTGCTTCATGCGTGCGGGCGAGTTCTCCGGCGACAGGGTCTTGAATTCTTCCAGGTCGTTGCCACCGCAGAAATGCTTGCCGCGGCCTGCGACGACGACGACACGCGCGTCGGGAAGGTACTTGTCGACATTATCGAAGAACTGCTTCAGTTCGACGTACATGTCCTGGCTGACCGCGTTGGCCGGCGGGCGATTGAGCCAGACCGTCGCAGTCGGGCCGGACTCCTCGAACTCGATAAACTCGAACGTTTCCATGCTGGTCCATCCTGTTCTGAACACCGTGAGCAAGCCCCGAGCTGCCGACATGAAGTCTATGAACGCTAATCTCGAACAGGTCGCTTGCCTCGTGAGATGAGAGCACACTATGGACCTTATCGGTGATTTGTCAACGGGCACTAATCTCTCGCCCCGAGCCGGAGCGCAGATGCCGCCGACACCTCCGCACACCTAGCTCCGGATCGGAATGCCTGTTTGCCCAGAATCTTTCGCCTATGGGCCGCAATATCCACGTCGGACACGCAGCGCACCAGAGCAGGCCGCGCAGTGACACATGCAGCCATCGGTCGGGTCGCCCCTTCCTCACCAGACCGCCCCGACCCCCACCACAACCTCCCACACAGCGTTACCCACGTCACAGTGCGATGTCAAGGGCTACTAACTACAAGCCCTCGCGCGGCACTACACAATGGATCCCCCCATGTCGACGCAGACACCCAAAGCGACCCGCAAAGGACCAGTGGCACCCGATAATCGTCGAGAACCTGCCCCCGCCAGCAGCGATTCGCAAACCAACTCCGTCCCACCAGTGACAACAAGTCACCGAAGGCTGAGAAGATCTCCCGATCCGAACCCCTCACCTCGACCCGAGAAGTGCACCGCTCGCCGGTCACGCAACGGCACACGTTCGGCATCGAAGAGGCGTGTCCCGCGACCGACGCCAGCGGTCCTCACTCGCAGCCTGCGACGATCCGTCTCGCTGCACACCTACGACCATCCTCGGCCCGTCGAAATCTCGGACACCTTGCAGAGGACCATGAATCACTCGTCGGACACGGCGAACCGATCAGCGTCCATGCCCTCCGAACGATATCTGGAGGTTGTGCAGAGCATCGACGAGGCCGACCGGCGGAAGACCAACCATTGACGCATCGGCGATACGCGGCGGGCGCGAAGAAATCCGGGGCAGGCCGACGCATCCCATCCGGCACCATCACGGGTCGACTCGGCACAACCTACGCGGGTCACGCCTGGCGCAAGACCTCTCACCGTCCCGGTGAACGCCGGTCGCCACCTCGGCATCTGCGAGTCGATCATGAGCTCGATGAAGTTAGCGCCGGTTTCCATCAGCAGACGTCGTACCATCCGCACTCCGAGCCTGAGACCGTCGATTCCCCCACTCGACCTGACCAACACTTCTGTGGAACACCTCTTTTCATATCGGTCACATGTACGCGCTCGGTACGCCCGCGTACCAGATCATCGCGAACACGAATTAGTGATCCTTGACATATTCTGACGACGAGGGCACCATCGTCCCATTCGGAGAGTGTGCGTTAGCGCTCGATGACATTCGTGAACTCGGGGCATCGAAGGGTGCCCGCTGCGGCGTCCGACATCGACTTTGCCCAGACCAGCGATCGATCAAATGAATCGAACAGCCCGAGGCTTCAGATCCAAGGTGCGAAAGGAATACACAATGGTCTCCCTACTCGAGGACACTCGTCCCGTAACCGAGGAGCTCGACGTACTGGTAGTCGGCGGCGGGTTCGCCGGCATCTACGCGCTCGAACGCCTGCGCGCGTTGGGGTTCACGGTGAAGCTGTACGAAGCAGGCTCCGAGGCCGGCGGTGTCTGGCACTGGAATCAGTACCCCGGCGCCCGGGTCGATACCGAGGCCACGGCGTACCAGTTTTCCGACGAGCGCATCTGGAAGGAGTGGGACTGGTCGGAGATGTTCCCCGGTCAGGAGGAACTGCAGGAGTACTTCCGCTTCGTGGTCGACAAGCTCGAACTCGGTCCGGAGATCAGCTACAGCACTCGCGTGGTCGCAGCCCGATTCGACACCAGTCACGATCAGTGGGTTGTCGAGTCCCGCAACGAGAATACCGGTGAAACCTTTCTGACCCGGGCACGGTTCTTCCTTCCGATGCTCGGTACGGGTTCCAAGAAGCTCATCCCGAACATCGCTGGGCGCGACACCTTCAAGGGCGACATCTTCCACACCGCCGAGTGGCCCAAGGGCTACGATATGCGCGGCAAGCGCGTCGCGGTGATCGGAACCGGCGCCAGCGGTGTACAGGTCATCCAATCGATCGCCCCGCAGGTGGAGTCGATGACGGTCTTCCAACGCACGCCGTCGATGACGCTACCGATGTATTCGGCCAAGCTCGATCATGCCGCGAACGAGGAGCTACGCAAGAGCTACCCGAAGTTCTTCGAGTTCCGCAACCAGACATTCGGTGGTCTCGCCTACGATCTGGTCTACAAACCGACAGCCGAGATGACCGACGAGGAGTTCACCGAAGGACTCGAGAAGCTGTACGCCGAAGGAGGCCTGCAGATCTGGCTGGGCGGTTACGCCGATCTGTTCTTCGACGTCGAGGTCAGTAACCGAATCTACCGTTTCTGGCGCGACAAAACCCGCGGCCGGATCAAGGATCCCGTCCTCGCCGAGAAGTTGGTTCCGACCGAGCCTCCGTATCCCTTCGGCTCCAAGCGATGCCCGCTGGAATACACATACTACGAAGCCTTCAACCAAGACAACGTCGAACTCGTGGACGTCAACGACAACCGCATCGATCACATCTACGAGAACGGCATCGTCACCGCTGATGGTGTCGAGCGCGAATTCGACGTCATCGTCCTGGCGACCGGGTTCGACTCGTTCACCGGTGGCCTCTGCGACATCGACATCGTCGGCACGAACGGTGAGACCTTCGGCGAGACCTACGCGAACGGTGTTCACACCTTCCTCGGCCGTGCCACCTCGGGTTTTCCGAACATCCTCTTCGTCTACGGACCGCAGAGCCCGTCGGCTTTCTGTAACGGACCGACCTGTGCAGAGCTCGAAGGAGACTGGGTGATCGACTGCCTGGTCAGTATGCGTGAGCGGGACCTGACCCGGATCGAAGCGACGCCGGAGGGCGAGAAGGAGTGGCAGCAGCACTTCGAGGAAGTCACCGCCGCCACGATCTTCCCGCTCGCGGACTCCTGGTACATGAATGCCAATGTGCCCGGGAAGAAGCGGGAACTGCTGGCCTATCCCGGTGGTCTGGCCCAGTACCTGAAGAAGAACCAGGAGTCGGCAGAAAACGGTTACGCCGGTTTCGTCCGCACCTGAACACAGTGATGTGATGGCACGGGCGCTCGGGTCGGACAACCCCAGCACCCGTGCCGTCACTGTTGAAGTAGATGGATGCGTTGCTCCACTGTGCGAGCTCGACGTTCGAGCCCGAGGTCACCGAATACTCGCTCATGGCGATAAACACTGCGCTCGAGCAGTTTTCGGAACCTCGGCAGGTCCTCCGATCCGAACGACACAGTCGGGACCTGGCCGGCATCCGACCGACGTCGACTACGCCCTCAGGTCCGAACACACCAATATGGACGACGTCGACGCCGATCTGTCACGTACGGCCCACCAGGCGGTCGTCTCCAACTCCGGTGCTCCGACCGGTCGAGAGCGGGAGAAGGGTCCGGTTCGAAAACAGACCTACAGATCGGAAGGCAGAGGCGTGCCTGACCCACGCGTCCCAGCACGCCGGTCGACATCAGTCTGCAAACAGGGCACGCACTACCCGATCGAGCTCGGATTCGAAGTCCGGGGAGCGGAGGAAATGGGGAATCCGCACCAAGTCGTGCACCACGGTGACCGCGATGCTCACGAGCGACTGCGCGGCCGCCGGGTCGACATCCGGCCGGACCGAGGAGTACCACCGGCGCAGCTCGGAGACAAAATCGTCATTGATCCGCTCGAAGCGCTCACGATCCTCGTCTGGAAGGTAGTGCCCTTCGGTCAGTGCCACGGCGAGGAGATCCACGGCCTCGATTCCGAGACGCACGTACCCGGAAATCAACGCGGACAACACTTCGGCCGGATCAATGGAGGTGCGCAGCGCTCGAACGACCTCCAATGCTCGCCACTCGGCGAATCGCTCCATCAATGCGACGAGGATGCTCGATTTGGTCTTGAAATACCGGTAGATCGCCGGACCGGCGAACCCGACATCCGCTCCGATATCGTCGATGCTGACGCCGGCATATCCACTGCGACGAAAGGCTGCCGCCGCGGCCGCAAGCAACTGTTCGCGCCGCGCCATCGGCACGTTCTCGACAGTCGGCGTCTCCCGGCGACGCACAGGTTCGACTGTCGGCGCAGCGATGATCCGTTCGCATGCCGTTGCCATCACGGTAGCGAGACGAGACCGCGAAAGCGCGCTGTCGTAGAACGCCGGGCTGGTCAAGACGCTGACAACCGCCCAACTGCGAACATCGGTTGCGAACGCGCCGAGGCCGGGGTGGCACGGACGGATCAGTCGACCGGCAACGTTGTCCGAGATCCACACTGCCCTGCTTCGTACGGTTCGGAAATCATCCTCGTCCAGATGGCGCGCTTCACGCTGCCACAGCACCGACAGCCGGCGACTTTCGATACCGACACGCGCCAGGTAGTCGAGATGCCGGGCCAGCTCCTCATCCGACTCGACCTCTGAGATCGAATCCAGAGCGTCGATCCAACGCTGTTGATCCTCATCGATGATGCGGGCGAGGAGTTCCTGCTTGTTCTTGTAGTGCCGATACACCGCACGCGCGGTGACTCCACTCGCCTCGGCGATATGGTCTACGCGAACGGCGTGAAAGCCCCTGAGTGCGAACAGCTCGCGTGCATTGTTCGCGATCTGCACATTGCGGTCTTTCGGCCGACGTGACGTCGGTGCGATTCGGGCTTCAGCCCCCATGGGTCTCTCCGTTCGTGACGGACTCACCTCCGGACCTCGCCTCCGGTAGACACGTCGCGTCGCTGTTGAGCATGTCGGTCCAACTACGCCCCAGCCAGGGCGCTCCCCCGTCGGGTCGTGCGAGACTGCTACGTCGCTCCGGTTGAACGAGCACAGACCTCCTCCAATCTTCCGGAGACACTTCGCAGCCACACACCGACCACGACAAGTTGTTACCTCAGGTTACCTAATTTGCGTCTGCGACCCGACATGAACCACCCGCAAGCACAGATCATGCAGGTTGTTTATCTCAGATGAGAGGTCAAACCACCATCTGGTGACGATCACTGACAGTTATGGACCATTGACTTACCATCCTATCGATCGGTAAGATCGATAGGATGGACGTCCGAAGACCGAAGGCTGAAAAGTGAAGAGCTGCCCGGTATTCCCACACCGTCCTGGTCCGTCCGTTCCCAAGACAGACAAGATGCCGGAGGCGTCCTTCCACCGCCACAGCCATCCGAGCGGCACGCGAATCAGCGTGAATCACCGCCCTGGCCCGGCGCCCTCAGATCCGGATTCTCGCTGACGATGTCGAGAAGAATCTCGATGACGGCCTGCACCCGTGCCAGGCGAGCCAGTTCTCGCGGAACAACCAACCAATAGGTTCTCTCGGCCACGAACTTGTCCGGGAGTACGGGCACGAGATCGGGGTCGGCGTTACCGATGTAGGTCGGGAGCGGTGCGATACCCACTCCGTACCTGACCGCCTGATAGTGGCCGGTGATGTTGTTCGTCTGGACTTGCGCGCGATCTTCGGGCAGGAGACGCTCGAGTCGACGTAGCGGCTCGACGTCCAAGATGGCGTTCACGTACCACACCAACGTGTGGTCCTCGAGGTCGTCGAGGGACTCGATGGCACTGTGCGAGTCGAGGTAGCGACGTGATGCATAAAGACGCAGGTCGTAGTTGGCCAGTTTGCTGACGGACACCGATCGTGGTGACGGCCGTTCGAGAGTGACTGCGAGGTCGAAGTCGCGACCGGTCACCAGATCGTGCGTGGTCGACGTACGCAGCTCGGTGAACAGGTCAGGGTGTCTGTCGCGCACCATGCCCAGTCCCGGAACCAACACATAGGCGCCGAAGCCGTCCGGGGTGAGAATCCGGACAGTGCCGTGAAGACTGCCGGATCCAGCGGACGATGTCGCGTCGAGTGCAGCCAACAGAGTCGATTCGACCGCTTCTGCGTACGGCACCAGACGCCGGCCGGCCTCGGTCAGTTGCCATCCCGACGATCCCCGGTCGAACAGTCGCGCTCCCATGTCTTTTTCGAGTCGGGTGATCCTGCGCGACACCGTGGTCTGATCGACGTCCAGCCGTTTGGCCGCGTCCGCGATCCGCCCGGTCCGTGACAACTCCAGCAGAAAACGCATGTTATCGGCGGTGAACATCCCACTCCCTTGCTGCTGCAAAATTGCAGTTATCACTGCGAAGATACTCGTTGACCGCGGCACATCTGCACCGACAGACTCGAGAAAACCACAGAGTCACAGGAGCACATAACCATGACCGTCATCCCACACTGGTTGGACAACAAGCCCTTCACCGGCACCAACGGCACATCGGCCCCGGTCACCAACCCCGCCACTGGCGCAGTGACTGCAGAAGTTGCACTTGCGAGCACAGACGACGCCCGCGCGGTGATCGAGGCAGCCGCGGCGGCGTTCCCCGCATGGCGAGATACCTCGATCGCCAAGCGCACACAGATTCTGTTCTCATTCCGTGAACTGCTCAACGCCCGCAAGCAGGAATTGGCTGCGATCATCACCTCCGAGCACGGCAAGGTGCTCTCCGACGCGCTCGGTGAGGTCTCCCGCGGCCAGGAGGTCGTCGAATTTGCCTGCGGCATCGCTCACCTTCTCAAGGGTGGGATGACCGAGAACGCGTCGACCAAGGTCGACATGGCGTCGATCCGCCAGCCCATCGGGCCGGTTGGCATCATCTCCCCGTTCAACTTTCCCGCCATGGTTCCGATGTGGTTCTTCCCCATCGCGATTGCCGCCGGGAACACCGTGGTCCTCAAGCCGTCGGAAAAGGTTCCCACGGCAGCGCTGTGGATCGCCGAACTGTGGTCCGAGGCGGGCCTACCCGCCGGCGTGTTCAACGTCCTGCAGGGTGACAAGACAGCCGTCGGTGAACTACTCACCAATCCGGCGATCAAGGCCATCTCCTTCGTCGGGTCGACCCCCATCGCGAAGTACGTCTACGAAACCGCAACCGCCCACAGCAAGCGCGTCCAGGCACTCGGCGGCGCGAAGAACCACGCCGTTGTTCTGCCGGACGCCGACCTCGATCTGGCCGCCGACGCGATGGTGAACGCGGGCTTCGGCTCCGCCGGTGAGCGCTGCATGGCGATCTCCGCACTGGTCGCGGTCGGGGACATCGCCGATGAGCTGGTTGCAAAGATCAAGGATCGCACCCTGAGCCTGAAAACCGGCGACGGCACAAAGGACTCGGATATGGGTCCATTGGTGAGCAAAGCACATCGTGACAAAGTGTCTTCCTATATCGACGCCGGCGAAGCTGCCGGCGCCACCGTCGTAGTCGACGGCCGGTCCGTGCAGGCCGATGGCGGAAGCGACGGATTCTGGCTCGGACCGACCCTTCTGGATCACGTCACCACCGATATGAGCGTCTACACCGACGAGATCTTCGGCCCCGTCCTGTCCGTCGTACGGGTCGGGACCTATGACGAAGCCCTCGAATTGATCAACTCGAACCCCTACGGCAACGGCACCGCCATCTTCACCAACGACGGCGGCGCAGCCCGCCGCTTCCAGAACGAAGTCGAGGTCGGCATGGTCGGCGTCAACGTCCCCATCCCCGTCCCCACCGCGTACTACAGCTTCGGCGGCTGGAAGAACTCCCTCTTCGGTGACACACACGCCCACGGCACCGAAGGTGTGCACTTCTTCACCCGCGGCAAGGTCGTCACCACCCGCTGGCTCGACCCCAACCACGGCGGCATCAACCTCGGCTTCCCTCAGAACGACTAAGGACGGCACCATGAGTATCCAGATCGCCTTCCCACGGTTCCTGCGAATCGGCGGGGGCACCATCGACGACATCGGGGACGTGATCCGTCAACTCGGATTGCAGCGCCCGGTAGTGGTGACCGACAAGTTCCTCACCTCGACTGGCGCGTCCGAACGGATCTTGACCCTCCTGCGCGAAGCACGCATCACACCAGCCCTGTTCGACGACACCGTTCCCGACCCCACCACCGACTCCCTCGAAACAGGGCTCGCCCTGCTCGCCGATCACAACGCCGACTCGGTGATCGGCTTCGGTGGCGGCAGCCCGATGGATACTGCGAAGGCGCTGGCCGTCCTCGGGGTCCGCGGGGGCCGGATGCGGGACTACAAGGTCCCGCACGTCTACACCGGACCAGCGCTTCCCGTCGTCGCGATCCCGACCACCGCCGGCAGCGGCTCGGAGGCTACGCAGTTCACCATCATCAGTGACAGCGTCACGGACGAGAAGATGCTCTGTCCAGGCCTGTCCTTCCTGCCCATCGCAGCAATCGTGGACTTCGAACTGACAATGTCCATGCCCCCTCGCCTGACTGCCGATACAGGAGTCGATGCACTTACCCATGCGATCGAGGCGTATGTAAGCCGAAAAGCCAACCCTGTCTCCGACGGCCTCGCGCTCGCAGCCATGCGCACCATCGGCCAGAATCTGCGCACCGCGTATGAAGACGGTGAGAACAAGCAAGCGCGAGAAGCCATGATGCTCGCCGCCACCCAGGCCGGCATGGCGTTCTCGAACGCAAGCGTGGCCCTCGTTCACGGAATGAGCCGACCCATCGGCGCGCACTTCCATGTCGCGCACGGACTGTCCAACGCCATGCTGCTCCCGGCGATCACCGCATTCTCCGTCAAGGGCGCCGAGTCACGGTACGCGGACTGTGCCAGGGCCATCGGTGTGGCCACCGAAGCCACCGGTGACGGTATCGCCGCGCAGTCCCTCGTCGACTCCCTGGCCGAACTATGTCATGACCTGGCTGTTCCCACTCCCCGCGACCACGGCATCGACCGAACTCGCTGGAACGATCTGATCCCACTGATGGCGCAACAGGCGCTCGATTCGGGTTCGCCGGGCAACAACCCGGTTGTGCCCACTGTCGACGAAATCGCCGAACTGTACGTCGAGGTCTACGACTAGCGTGGATGCAATCCACACCCCGCGTCCTCCGACAAGTCAGAGGTGAGAGCTCGAGCGGCAGGACCCTTTCGGTCCTGCCGCTCGGCCGCCCCATCGCCGGGGAGCTCGCACCCCGGCGATGTCACCGTCGTCAGGAACTCATGCACTCAGTCAGGACGTGAACGTCCCGAAACAGCATCGAGATAGGCAGAAGCTGGACCCGTGATCCGCGTACCCTCGACGATCATCGGCCAGGTCCCGTCCATACCGGCGTCGACGGCAGCACAGCTGAGCTGACGCTCCCAGAACGCAGCGGACCCGAATTCCGAACGCCACTGCAACGCAGGCAGGGTGAGCCGATGGAGGGTGTGCTCATGGGTGGTGCCGATTGCGCCGTGCACTTGGTGAGTGTTGCGCACCGCCACAGCCAGCGCTTGCGAGACCACACTGCGGGCCACTGCGACACGAAACGCCGAAAAGTCGCCGGCAAGATCGTCGGTAACAGCATCTGCGAGAGCAGTGTCGACGGCGGCACCGGCAAGGACGGACTCGGCCGCAGTGTCGACCACGAGGTTCTGCACGGACTGGAACCGCGCCAGAGGGCGCCCGAACTGAGCGCGGTCGGTGGTGTGCGCAACCGCCGAAGCCAGCATGCCCTCCATAGCGCCGACACATTGGATCGCACGGATGAGAGCGCCGCGCAGGACATAGCCCTCGACGGCACGAGTGTCCACCGGTGACCAAGTAACGTCACCGTCGACCTGGACCGACCCGAGGGGCACCTCGGAGATCCCCTCGACCGCCTCGACGGTCAGCCGATCGGTGGGCACGTCCGCGAGTTCGTAGCCCGCATCGACCCGACGCACGCAGACAACGGACCCGGTGACACCAGCCCACGGCACACGTCGCGCGAGGCCGTCCGCCCTCAGGACGGCGACGGTCGCTGTGTCCGACGATGAGTCGTCGAGGCCGGCCGCACGCCGCAAGGGACCTGCCAACAGATCGGTCTCGGCGAAGGGCACGGCCACGCCGCCAGCGGCGGTCGTGCGCAACAGAGCAGCGGCCTCGACCCAACCCGCGCCGCTGCCCCCGGTCTCCTCGGGTGCGGTCAGCCTGGCGAGTCCGACCGCACCCAAGGTGGCCCACACAGCGGCCGGATCCGGTTCGATGTCCGGCCCCGAGTGCCCAGCGACAAGATCGTCCATGAGGTCCTGGAGATCCCGGTCTACGGCAAGATCGATTGTGATCGCGGTCGTGGTCATCAGCGCATCCCCAGCCCCCGCGCGATCACGCCGCGCAGGATTTCGTTGGTACCGCCGCGGAGTGTGAACCCCGGACGCTGGTGTAGTCCGGCTCTGCACAGAGCCCCGATTTCTGCCTGCCCGTCCATGCTCTCGTCGCCCAACCGATCAGAGACGTACTCGACGAGGTCGCCTTCCATGCTGGTACCGAGGAGCTTGACCAGGGCGGCGGCAGTGTCGGCCTTCTCGCCACGTTGAAGGGCTCCGGCGATGTTCTGGCTCAGTGCGTGCAGTCCGACCATCCGGGCCACAGAACGTCCCAGATCGGTGCGCTCGGGCAGCAGTCCCTTTCGGACCGCGCCGATCTCGGCAGCCAGGAGCCGGAAGGTCGAAAGGAAACGCTCGGGTCCACTGCGCTCGAAGGAAAGCTCCGAGTTGACCTGTTCCCATCCATTGCCCAACGTGCCGAAGACCATGGCGTCGGGAACGAATACCTCGTCCAGAACCACCTCGTTGAAGTGGTGGTCGCCGGAGAGGGAAATGATCGGCCGGATCGTCACGCCTCGGGAACGGAGGTCAACGATGAACTGGCTCAGTCCCGCGTGGCGGTGTGCCGTGTCGAGTGGTTCCGTGCGGGCCAGCACGATGAACGCCTCAGCGTGGTGGGCGCCCGAGGTCCACACTTTGGTGCCGGTGACGGTCCAGCCGCCGTCCACGCGGGTGCCGCGGGTCCGGACACTGGCCAGGTCCGATCCTGAGTCGGGCTCACTCATTCCTATGCCGAAGAAGCACTCACCTGCGGCAATTCGGGGAAGGTACTTGTGCTTCTGCTCTTCGGTGCCGTACTTCAGCAACGACGGCGCAATCTGGCGGTCTGCCACCCATTGCGCTGCAACCGGTGCGCCTACCGCGAGCAGCTCCTCGGTGACGACGAAACGCTCGAGATGGGTCCGGCCGTGCCCGCCGTACTCGGTCGGGATGGTCATTCCTACCCAACCGTGCTCGGCAAGGCGGCGGGTGAAGTCCTCGTCCCACCGGGTGAGCCAGGTGTCGATGCCCGGCGTGAGTGTTCCTGCCGCAGTTTCGTTGTCGATAAAGGTGCGTACCTCGGCGCGTAGAGCATCCATTTCATCAGTGGTCACCGTCGTCGGCGGCGCGACGGAGGAATTCATAGTGCCTCCATAGGAAGTTCCGGCTGGGGCGACGCCCGACATGCTCGCGTGAGTTTCGCCGCCGAGTAAGTGGCGGTCGGATCGGGGGCGAACGCCGACCCCCTCTCGGGGGACACTATCCAGTTCTCGACATCTACGCAATAGCGAATTATCTTACGTAATTATGTATCGGTTGGAGGAGTTCTCCCTGTTGATAGGCTCACGAAATGGCTGACACTCCTGGGCCCCCCGGAGCCGTGCCGGTCGAGAAGGTTCCCGGCCGTCCCCGGCACCGCATGGTCGATCGGGTGGCTTCGATCCTCGAACTCGTAGCCCGGTCCGAAAACGGCCTCACCCTCACCGCTATCGCACGGGCACTCGCCGCGCCCGTCAGTTCGGTCCAGGGCCTGATCAACGGCCTCGTCGCCGTCGGCTACCTCGACGAGCGCGACCGGATCTACACCCTCGGCACCGCACCCTATCTTCTCAACGTCATCGCCGGCCGACCTCCGGTCACCTCGATCAGCCATGATCAGCTCGAGCAGGTCCACGCCGAGACCGGGTTGACCACCACACTGTCCACATCTGTCGGCGACGACCTGTTCTACGTCGATCACGTTTCTTCCGACCCGCATTACGCATACCTGGCAGAAAACCGGGTGCGCCGATCCCTCCTGCGCACCTCTGCAGGATGGCTCTTGCTGGCCGATCGCGATCAACGTGACATCTGGGCGTACCTCAACTCTCGACCACCCACCGACGCCGACTTCGTCGAGCGCTTCCTGCACTCACTCGATGAACTCGAGAACACCGGCGTATGCGTGGCACCCGGTGTGGCCGTTGAACATGCAGACGGGGTATCGGTCGCCCTCAGAGAACGCGGCCGGACCATCGCCACCCTCGGCGTGGTCGGGATACGGGAAACCATCGTCGAACGGCAGGACGAACTCGTCGAGATCTGCCTGCGGTACGCCACCAAGTGGGGCTTTCGCTAACCTGCACCATGGACACTGGCTCCTCGACGAGTAAGTCGACCCTGCTCGACGTCCGTGTCGACCGACGCCGCACCCCATCATCCCCGGCTTACGCAAGAACGGACGAGGGTCGTCGCGGCCACTCGGTAAGCGACCGCATCCGTGAGCAACACGCGACGGTCAGGCGGCCGCCTCTCGGACGAGCGTGACCCTCACATCGCGATCGGACCCGCCTGCTCGATCTCGCCACCTGACCTAACAGATGATCGATTCCCGGTGTGCCGCTCGGTCGCCGGATCCATCGGAGGGCGCGCTTCCACGCGGCGCGACTTCCGGATCGAACGCCGCAGACCGTAGCGGTCGGCAGAATCCTGCAGACGCCTTCGATCACAGCGAAGGAACGTACGTCCGAACATGTCTCGCATCCCCTAGCCGCCATTCACGTTGCTGACATACTCCTGATCTCCGGCCGGCCGCAGGACAACCTCGCGCAAGCACTCCACAACAGCGAGTTCGCTTCGCCCACGTCGTCGCCGCAGCACCGTCTGCAGCATCGGGCGGAACCCAGGTCCCGCATTCGTCGACGTGCCGCCGGCACCGGGCAACCCGGCCTGAGCCCACCCGAGCGTCAACCCCCCCCAACAACGAAGACCCTTTGCCCCGGCTCTGCTCCCCTCGTCTCGAGAAGACATGTGAACCTCACCGCAAATCTCTGATTACTTATTTACGTATTTTTATTTCTAGTTGCGGATTTTTTGAGGCGTCGCTATTGTCGATTCATTCCACCTTCGTGACCCATGCCACATCGCATACGCAACGAGGTCGCAACTCCGACAGGCCGTTTGACTTTCGGAAAGCAAAGTCGGACACAACGCCCCGGATTTCTGCCCGCACCTCAGCCTCGGAAAGGTTTAGACCCATGACATCAACCCATCTACCCGAGCACGCCACGACGGAAACACAGGATTACGACGTCATCGTGGTCGGCGGCGGTTTCGGCGGAATCTATCAACTGCGCAACCTTCGGGACAGAGGGTGCTCCGTAGTTCTACTCGAAGCCAGTGGGGGCTTCGGTGGCGCCTGGAGCCTGAACCGCTACCCAGGCGCACGAGTCGACAGCCATGCGCCCGTCTACCAATTCACCGATGAATACCTTTGGAAGGACTGGAACTTCTCACAGATGTTCCCGGACCACGAGGAGATGCGCAGTTACTTCGCCTATGTCGACTCCAAACTGGACCTGAGCAAGGATTCACGCTTCAACACCAAGGTCGTCAGCGCGACGTTCGACGAGGACGAGCGGATGTGGACTCTCGTCTCACAGAACGATGAGAGCTTCCGCGCACGCTTCGTCGTGTTCGCAACGGGATCGACTACCGAACCCTACATCCCGAATATCCCCGAAATGGACGCCTATCGAGGTGAACTCGTCCACACCGCGCGGTGGCGAGACGATATCGACATGACCGGAAAACGAGTTGCCATCATCGGTACCGGCGCCAGCGCAGTCCAAGTAGTCCAGGAAGCCGGCCCTGTCGTCGAGAAACTCACCGTCTTCCAGCGCACGCCGAACCTCTCGTTGCCCATGCACCAGGAGCACCTCACCGAGGAGAGGCAAGCGGCCCTGAAGGAGGCCATGCCGGATGTGGCGGACAAGTGTCGCGAAACCTTCGCCGCGATCGACTACGAGTTCGATCCCCGAAACGGCGTCGACACATCCGAGGAAGAGCGTCTCGCACTGTTCGAACGTCTGTGGAACCAGGGCGGATTCGCATTCTGGCTCGGGAACTTCTCCGATTATCTCTTCAGCGAAGAAACCAACTCGATGGTCTACGAGTTCTGGAAGAGCAAGATCAAGCCGCAGATCCTCGACCCGGTGAAGGCCGACCTGCTGGTACCTGACGTAGCTCCGCATCCGTTCGGAGCCAAGCGGCCGGCCCTGCACCAGAACTACTACGAGGTGATGAACCAGGAGAACGTCGAACTCGTCTCCATCCAGGAGGCACCGATCACCGGGTTCACAGCAACCGGATTTCGCACATCCGATGGTATCGAGCACGGAGAGTTCGACATCATCGTACTCGCAACCGGATTCAACAATAATACGGGTGCGCTCACTGCAATGGAGGTCCGTAACTCCGCTGGCGTCACCCTTGGTGAGAAGTGGCGCAAGGGCGTCGACGCATACCTCGGCGCATTCACCTCCGGTTTTCCCAACGCCATGTTCGTGTACGGTCCACAGAGCCCCGCCGCCTTTGCGAACGGGTCCACGAACGCGGAGCTTCAAGGTGAGGTCATAGTCGAGTTCCTCGAATTTCTTCGGTCGGAGGGCCTTACCCGGTTCGAATCGACTCCCGAAGCTGACCAGGCCTGGACCGATCACATCAACGGTACCGATGACATGGCGCTGTTCAAGCATGCAAAGTCCTGGTACAACGGCAGCAACATCCCCGGCAAGAAGCCTCAGATGCTTCAGTATCTGAATGGGCTGCCCATGTACCTGGATTTCTGGCACAAGGAAAAGGCGGCAGGATACACCGACGGACTGCGGGTATCGTGAGGTTTCGCTCAATCGGATTCAACCTCGGAAGAAGTGAATAATGCTTGTCATCAACAGCATTGAACGTGAAGTTTTCTTCATCGACGGCCAATGGCGCAAAGCGAGCACCTCCGATCTGGCACCGGTGTTCGAGGCAGCAACCGAGCGCCCCCTGGGTGTTGCTGCGATGGGCGGACCCGAGGAGATCGATGCGGCTGTGCACGCCGCACGGGCCGCACTCCAGAAAGGACCGTGGGGGCGCAGCACCCCTCACGAGCGAGCTGCAGTGATGCGGCGCTTCGCCGACAGCCTCGAGCGTCGAGGAAGATCGACTGCAGAGCTCGTAAGCCGGCAGACCGGAATGATTTCCTCCTTGTCGGTGAGCACAAGCGCAACAGCTCCGGTAGCGATCCTGCGGTCGATGGCAGATCTCATCGAGAAACGCACATTCGAGACACGCCGTCCCAGCAGCATGGGCTCTACCATCGTTCGAGAAGAACCCGTAGGAGTCGTCGGCGCGATCACTGCCTGGAACTATCCGCAGCTCTTGGCCATGGCCAAGATCGGGCCGGCACTGGCCGCAGGATGCACTGTAGTTCTCAAGCCGGCGCCGGAGACGTCACTCGATGCGTATGTACTTGCAGAGGCAGCCGAGGAGGCCGGTCTACCACCTGGCGTCCTCAACATCGTTGCCGGTGGCGTTCATGCAGGCAAAGCTCTTGTAGCCCATCCCGATGTCGACAAGATCGCCTTCACCGGATCTACTGCAGCAGGTCAAGCGATCGGTGAGGTCGCCGGCCGCAGTTTCAAGAGAGTCTCCCTGGAGCTCGGAGGAAAGTCCGCAGCCATTGTGCTCCCCGATGCCGACCTCGACGTCTTTGCCGGAGGCCTCAAAGACGCCGTGCTCAAGAACGGGGGACAGACATGCACCACCAATTCCCGCATCTTGGTTCCCCACGGTAGGTCCAGCGAGATCATTGACGCTCTGGCGTCCTACGTAGACGGATTGGTCATGGGAGACCCACTCGACGAGTCGGTAACCATGGGCCCTATGGTAAGCGAGCAGCATCGGGAGCGGGTGAGAAGTTACATCCGCCTGGGTCAGTCCGAGGGATTCCGAACGATCCGCGGCGGAACCGACTCCCCTGAGCAATGTCCCCGCGGCTGGTTCGTGTCTCCCACCATCTTCGAGGGTGTCGATAATCGCAGTCCGCTGGCACAGGAAGAGATTTTCGGACCTGTCATCTCCGTCATCCCTTATGAGACCGAAGAGGACGCCATCAACATGGCGAACGACACACCATTCGGTTTGGGAGGAGTCGTCTTCACGGAAGACACCGAACACGGCTTGGACGTCGCGTCGCGTATTCGATCCGGAACCGTGGGAGTGAACTACTACTCCCTCGATACCGGCTCCCCGTTCGGTGGCGTGAAGAACAGCGGAGTCGGCCGCGAATTCGGACCCGAGTCCCTGGACTTCTACCTCGAGTACAAGTCGATATACGTCTAGGGTTCGCAACGCCCGCAGACCCTCCATATCGCCCCGACAGTGCGCCCAGCCGGAGACTTCATCCCGATGGAAGGACCGAGTAGCTACACGGGGCATGCCCGTAGCCTTCAGACTCGCTGACTATGGGCAACTACCGGCGGTCGATGCAGTTCAGCGATGGCTGAAGATCGCCGTTCATGCTTTGTCCTTCCCTCCGGAGGCCAGCGACTTCCAACCGCACAGAATGAGCAATCATGCCTGAATCCTCATCTGCCATCCTCCCGGCCGAGACTCGAGAATCCGCATCCGAGACTCTACGTCCGCGGACCGGCGCACTCACCGACATCCGGGTCGTCGATCTTTCGCGGGTGCTGGCCGGCCCGCTGTGTGCGCAAGTGCTTGCCGATCACGGTGCCGACGTGATCAAGGTGGAGCCACCGACTGGTGATGACACACGCAGCTGGGGACCACCTTTCGTCAAGGATGACCACAGTGCCTACTTCGATGGCTTGAACCGCAACAAGCGGAACATCAGTGTGGATCTGCGCACCGAGGCCGGCCAACAACTGCTGCGCACCATGCTTGCCGAAGCCGACGTCGTCATCGAAAACTTCAAGGCAGGCACACTTGCGAAGTGGGGACTTGCCGACGACGTACTCGCCGGTCAATTCCCACAACTCGTGCACTGTCGAATCACCGGGTACGGAGTCGACGGGCCGCTCGGGGGTGCTCCCGGCTACGACGCAATTCTCCAAGCCCTGTCGGGGCTGATGAGCATCAACGGTGAGCCCCACGGTGATGCCATGCGGATCGGGATCCCTCTGGTCGACATCATCACGGGTCTCAACGCTGTGAACGGCATCCTCATGGCACTCCACGTGCGGCACAAGACCGGACGCGGGCAACTCGTGGATCTGGCACTACTCGACAACGCTGTGTCGATCCTGCACCCACACGCCGGCAAGTGGTTTGCCACCGGCGTCGCGCCGGAGCGGACGGGCGTGGCACACCCGACGATCTGTCCCTATGAAACGTTCACCTGCGCCGATGGCCCCTTCTTCATCGGTGCCGGCAACGACCGGCAGTTCCGCGCTCTGGTCGTGGCGCTCGACGCTTCAGACCTGGCCGACGACCCGAGATTCGTCACCAACTCCGACCGGATGGCAAACGCAGCTCAACTGCGCGACATCCTCGGCGGCCTCGTCAAGGCCTGGCAGCGCGAAGCTTTGGCGGCTCAGCTGCGTCGGGCCGGGGTGCCGTCGGGGTCGGTCAACAATGTCGGAGAGGCCCTTTCGCTACCGCAGGTCCGTCACCGCGAGATGGTGGTCGAGTGCGACGGCTACCGAGGTCTCGGCGTACCTGTCAAACTCGCTGGGTCCCCCGGTGCTGTGCGGTTCGGGCCGCGCGACCGTGGCGCCGATACCGATACTGTGCTAACAGAACTCGGACTTCTCGAAGACGATATCGAGCAGCTGCGCGCCGCCGGGGCACTGCCCGAGTAACAGCTCACCTTCACGGCGGATCTTGGCCATGCCTACCAGCAGAGCTGGTTCCATACACAGCTGCCGGCAAGGTCACCGACCGTATGCAAGCCAAATCGTCGTTCGGCCGTTCAACGCCGATCGCGTTCTCTCCGTTTTGTATTCGTCGTCGTTCACCAACAGGTGTTGCAGAATAGGACACTGGTGACCTCATCCCTTCTTCTAGCGTTCTCAAGTGCGCATTCTCCTGAATATCCGCACCGTTTCACATCCCGTATCCCACTCAAGGAGTGACCATGGCCCTGTTCGCTGTTATCTGGTCGTACACCACTGACGCATCCGTCAAAGAGGCCGCCCATGCCGACCACCTGGTCTTCGTCAAGGACGCGGCCGCCAAAGGCGTGCTACAGGAAGCGGGCGCCTGGGCCGACGGAGCCGGCGCCCTGCTCGTGTTCAAGGCGGACAGCGAAGACGACCTGCAGGCCCTGCTCGCCAAGGACCCCTATGTCACGCAGGGTGTTGTCGTCGACCAGAGCATCTACCAGTGGAAGCCCGTCATCGGACCCCTCGTAGGGATCTGAGGACGACCCGGCTGCTCCACCTCGATGGAAAGAAGTTGCAGCATCTCTACATCGAGTTGCAATCAGCACTCTTCCAGTAGCGTCGGCACAAACGACCCGCACAACTTGCATCTGTGCGTTCGCATAGTGAGCGACGGATGCGAAAAGTTCGATCAGCGACATCGCGGAACCATCACATCACCGCCTCGACGGCGCAAGCCTCGACGCCGAACCGATGTGGCGGTCGATGAGTATCGACATTTCGACAATCCGAGGCAATCGTTGACCTTCCCTAGCGGCCTTTTCTGATCAGCCGACTGGGTGGGGTGACACCGTGCGTACGCGATACACCAGCTTCACGCCTTCCTGATCAGTCAATTTCCTTCTCGACCGGTGATGAAAGTGAGCAACACATGTCCGTGAGCAAAGAATCGCTGTTCCTCAACGACCTGTACTCGTCCTGGCTTCGACGGTCCGAAGGTATGGATCTCGCAGGTCAGCGAGACATGTTCGAAGAATGGCATCTTCCCACCATCGAACCCACCGATGTCACGTATGAAGAAGTGACAGCCAACGGTGTGCCGGCAACATGGGCCAAGCCGCTGGGCGCCGCCGAAGACCGGGTGATCGTCTTCACGCACGGCGGCGGATTCGTGACAGGTTCACGCTTTTCCCATCGCAAGCTTGCCGCACACCTCGCCAAGCTGGCAGGAGTTCACGCACTCGTGGTGGACTACCGGCTCGCGCCGGAGGCAAAGCATCCAGCACAGCTCGAAGATTGCATTGCCGTGCACAAGTGGCTCCGTGCGCAGGGCTACAAGGCAGAACATACGGCGACGGTCGGCGACTCGGCAGGCGCACATCTCGCCATCTCGACCGTGTTCGAACTTGCGGGTATGGCACTTCCCATTCCGGCCGCCGTCGTCGCTCTTTCGCCGTGGCTCGATATGGAGATCAAGGGGTTGACGATCGAATCGAACGACGCAGTCGACGTCCTGGCCAAGAGGGCAGTCCTCGAGATGATGCGAGAGAATTTCCTCGCCGATCTCTCGGAAGCAACGGACCCGCGGGCAAACCCGCTGCTCAGGGACTACACAGACTTCCCTCCCGTCTATGTATCGGTCGGCGGCTACGAGACTCTGCTCGACGACTCGCGCCGGGTCGTCGAATTGATCGAAAAGGCAGGGAGCGAAGCCGTGCTCGACGTGGTCGACGAACAGCAGCATGTCTTCCACTTCAACGCGGGACGAGCACCCGAGGCGGATCAGGCCCTGAACCGGATCGCCCAGTGGCTACGGCCGAAGTTGGGGCTCGCCTGAACACCGTGTGTGGGGCGTGCAGCTGAAAGCAAAGCGCGCCGACGAAGGAGGAACGTGTCTCGGCGGCGGTCTGCTTCGACCAGACTGCCGCCGAGTCCGTTCGCATGCCAGTCAGCAGTGCATTATCCGAACCATCGATTGCAGTGAAGATCGGGAAGACACATACATGGAAAATCCAGTTCTCGTAGAACGCGACGGATTCATCGAAACGTGGACGATCAATCGGCCGGCTGAACGTAACCCAGTCTCAGGGATGGATGTCGTCGACGCATTGGTCGCATGCGTGGATGCCGTCAACGCCGATTACGGGGTACGCGCTGTCATTGTCACCGGCGCGGGATCGACCTTCTCCGCCGGCGGCAACGTCAAGGACATGGCGAATCGCCAGGGACTGTTCGGCGGGAAACCTCACGAACAACGCGATGGCTATCGCGCCGGGATACAAAGGATCCCACGAGCGATGTACAACTGCGACGTACCCTTGATTGCAGCGGTGAACGGCCCTGCAATCGGTGCCGGGTGCGATCTTGCCCTCATGTGCGACCTCCGAATCGCCAGCGAAAAAGCGTTCTTTGCTGAGAGCTTCGTCAAGCTGGGCATCATCCCGGGTGACGGGGGTGCGTGGCTGTTGCCGAAAGCGGTCGGTATGGCGCGGGCGGCCGAGATGATCCTCACGGGCGACCGTGTCGACGCAACACAGGCTCTCGAGTGGGGATTGGTCTCGAACGTCGTTCCTCCCGATCAGCTGCTCGACGAAGCTCGCGCACTCGCCAACAGAGTGGCCGCCAATCCTCCGCACTCGGTACGGATGGCAAAAAAACTCCTGCGCGAAGGGCAGCACCAGAGCCTCGACAGCCTCCTCGAACTGTCCGCTGCTCTGCAGGCGCTGGTTCAACAGACCACCGATCACACGAGAGCAGTCAACGCCCTCATGGAGAAGCGAACTGCCGCATTCACCGGCGAGTGACGATGCCTCACGTAGCAAGCTCCTCGATCAGCGGTGCGGACACGTGGACGTTCGGCAAGGCAACCGCATCAGCAGGAACGATGTCGTGAAGTTCGACGAGTCCTCTTCGATCGAGCACTGGTCTACTGACTGTTACCTCAGTACCAGGGCAGGACGAGGAGCATGTTGTTCATCCGCCCGAATTCGGACGTCTCGACCTCCCTGAGTTGCCCGCAGAGGAACCGGACGACCGTGTGCGTGTCTCGTGCACATCCCGCGCTCGAGAATCGTGTGCCGGCGGGCCCGCCACTTCGAGGAGCCAGCAGCTGGACCAGACATGTGCTCCGTGAGGACCTGAGTGCAGCACGCCGGCGGGCACGCGCTGAGCGAGCAACGGGTGGCTGCACTCGCAGCACATGACTGCGGCACAGCCACCGGCCACTCGTACTCAGCGAGCGAACTGTTTGCCGAGGAATTCGACAACCGCGCTGTGCAATTCAGCGCTGCGCGGAACTGCACCGGTCATCCAGTACACGCCATGGACAAGACCGCTATACAGTTCGACCTGGACCGGGACACCCTGCTCGGTCAGCATCCGCCCGTAGTTCAGGCATTCGTCGCGTGTGACCTCGTACTCGTTGACCAACATCAGCGTCGGAGGAAGCCCCGCCAAGCTCTTCGCCTTGGCCGGCGAGGCGTACGGGTTCTCGGCGTCTTCCGGTGTGGCCAGGTACTGCTCCCAGAACCAGCCGATTGCTGCCGCGGTGATCAAATATCCCTCGGCATTCTCCTCCCATGACGGGAAGCGTGCCGTGCCGTCGATAACCGGATAGACCAACACCTGAGCACACAGGGCCGGTGAGCCGGTATCACGTGCCCGAAGGGCGGTGACTGCGGCGAGATTGCCACCGGCACTGTCGCCCATGATGGCGACACGCGTCGCATCACCACCGAAGTCGGCGACGTTGTCGACTACCCAATTCAGAGCAGCGAACGCGTCTTCGGGTGCGGCAGGGAACTTGTGTTCGGGAGCGAGCCGGTAACTCACGGCGGCCACGATGACCCGGGCGTCCGCGGCCAGCGCGCGACAAGGCTGCTCGGTAACGTCGAGGCTGCCCGCAACCCATCCGCCGCCGTGGATATACACCACAACCGGCAGGGGCGTATCGGACTCCGGAATGTACAGACGCACGGCCTGATCACCATCCGGTCCGGGGTAGACCGTGTCGACGACACGAGCAAGATCCGCTTTCGGCGCCTGCAGTTCGCTGAAGGATTCGATGACCTCACGGACTTCAGCGACACTCATCTGCTCGAACGACCTCAGTCCCTGCTCGTTCAACGTATCTATCAACTGCTCGACTACAGGATCGAGTGCCATGGTGATCTCCTTGATGTGATAGGCGGACTGGTCAATCGCCGAGTCGGTGGAGTCACACTACGAGGAGGCCCGAGCGGACGAGTGTCCGAAAACAACACACCTGTCCGTCTGTCCCGGTTCTCGGAGATGTGTGTTGCACAATCGGACACACCGAAGGTCCATCACTGTTCTACCGTCACCCACGTGACCCACAGACGGCCAGAATCTCCCCATCACCGTTCGATGACGGGCCGGCACCGCGAGGGAACCCACCGGAGAACGGGTTCACCCCCGAGGCGCTCTCGAGAAGTGGGTTCCCCTGTACGTCCGCGGACTGCGGGGAGGGATGTTCGGTCGCCGCACGTCATGGTGAGGGCACATCAGCGGCTCTGAAAAACGTGCCGCTCACTTCGGGTGTCGAGCTCGAATTATGCTTCCAGAGAGGGATTATCATGTTGCATCATGTCGTAACATTCAGTTGGAAGAAGGACATCACCGACGAGCAGGTCGAATCGTTCCACAAAGCTCTTGACGCGATATCGGCGAGCATTCCCCAGGTCGTCGAGTTTCGTTACGGAAGGGACCTCGCCCTCAAGCCCGGGATCGGCGACTATGCAATATCTGCGATCTTCGAAGACGTCCCCGCCTTCCGCGCATATCTGGTCCATCCCGATCATGTGCGCCTCGTTGAAGAATTCATTTCGGTGATGTCCGAATCGTACTCGTCGATCCAGTTCGAGTTTGCCTGACGGCAGTGCCGGCCGCACGCGCACGAACGAAGTGCCGGTCGACATGGTCGCTCGTTGCGGAAGGTTGTGATCAATGGTGAACGCTGACGGTGTCGGGGGTGCCCTTCCTGGAGATGCCTTGAGTCGCCCTGTGGCGCTACGTGACGATGCGACCGTGCAGGCGAGGGCATGGCCGGATGCGCGGCTGCTTCGCGTGAACGGTGCCGGTCAGGTTCGTCTCATCGATGGACAACTGCTCCTCGAGTCGGCTGCCGACTATTGTTCCCAACCTCCGACACACGCGGTCTTGTTGGGAGTCGTTGGTACGGTGCATCAATGGGCTGTACGGGACGAGTTTCTCACGGAGGCCCCCATGGAGAGCGTGGGCATCGAGTTCGGTGACCTGCGGTCACACGGAGCGCTTCTCGATGCAGTTGATGCCGAACGGTATCTCACCGCGCAGGCCCTGCTGATGTGGCAGGACGAATCCCACTTCTGCGCCAAGGACGGGGCGCCGATGACGATCACCTCGGGTGGTTGGACGCGCGTGTGCACTGCGTGCGGTCGGGAGGAGTACCCGCGGACCGATCCTGCGATCATTTGTCTGGTACATGACGGGGCGGACCGCGTGCTGTTGGCGCGACACGCGGCGTGGCCGGCGCGGAACTTCTCGACGCTAGCGGGATTCGTCGAGGCCGGCGAGTCGCTCGAAAGCTGTGTGGCGCGGGAGATTGCGGAAGAGGTCGGTCTCGTTGTCTCCGACGTAGCCTACGTCGGAAGTCAGCCATGGCCGTTTCCGCGTTCCCTCATGCTCGGCTTCCATGCCGTCGCCGATCCTCGAGAACCGCTCATCTTCAGTGATGGTGAGATCTGCGAGGCTGTGTGGTGCTCCCGCGCGGAGGTGAAGGAGGCCCTCGCCGCCGGCGACTGGGCTAGTTCGGTCGAAGCGCCCGTGTTGCTGCCGGGGAAGGTCTCGATCGCACGGCGCATGCTCGAGGCATGGGTGCGAACTGCTAGCTGAACGTCCGGATCGATCGCCGCCGACCTGCCATCGTGATACAAGAGTCGCTTGTGGTCGACGATCCGGAGTCGCAAGGCGAGGGCACGCGCTGCGGCAGTCCTGATCTGCATCATGTGCCCTTTTCCTCGGGTGTGTCGGTGCTGAGTCCTGTCAGCCGCTGCCGACAGGACTCCCATCGGCGACGAATGGCCGCTCACCCGGGAGGAGGTGATGCAGCTCAGCGGAATGGCGACGGATACTGGTGTTGTATAACGGAATTAAGTATTATGTTCGTGTCGACAGTATTGTGGTTGCCGGCTGGCGCGGCCCACTTGTCGGCGGTTCACCCCCAACACGTCAGGGTCGTGGCTACACCCCTCCAGGTCCGTCATCGGTTCGGTTTGAACCAAAACTCTGGACAGTCGACGCTCTCGCTCGGCCGATCCACGTCGTGTTCGTGTGATGGCGTTTGATCAGCCTCGCCTACATCGTGACCGCATCACCGATGCTCGCGCCCGTCTCGTCTACGGCGACGTGCTCGAAGGCAATGCTCTCGGTTCCATGATTGCCCCATCGACGCAGTCGATGTCCATCGGGGATCAGGGCAGTGAGCCCCGTCGAACGGATGCTTGGGCTACTGGGGGACCCAGTAGCCCAAGCGTGTCCGTCTCGTCAGTCGGTCTCGTAGGTGTCGTAACCGTTGGACTTGATCTCTTCCCAACGAGCAAAGTACTGAGGGACTCCTCCTGAGTAGTTGAGCATCTGCGCCGGCTTACCGGGCACGTTTGCACCCCAGTACCACGAACGTGCCTTCGTGAACATCGAGTTCACGAAAAGCTCGTCGACGTGTGCGCGCCACTGCTTCTCGGACTCTTCGGTGTTCTCGAACCGTGTCGCCCCTTTCCCGCGCAGGTACTCGAGGAACTCGACGACGATCTCGCCTTGGTACTCGGCAGATGTCGGGCCGTTGCAGAACCCGGACGGGCTCTGAGGTCCGTACAGGAACATCATGTTCGGGAATCCGCGGGTTGACAGGCCCAGACACGTGTCGACACCGGACTTCCACTTGTCCTGAATCGTCAGGCCGTCGACGCCGGTGATATCGATAGCCATGATCCCACCACGGTTGTTGTCGAACCCTGTTGCCAGTACGAGGAGGTCGCATTCGATGACACCGTCGTCGGTTTCGACACCATGCGGCAGCACCCGTCGAATCGGCGTGACGTTGGAGTCGATGACATCGACATTGTCCTGATTGATGACATCGAAGTAGTCCTGTTCGAGGGAGGGACGCTTGACGCCGTAGGGGTGCGGAGGCGTCTCCGGTGCGACGATTGCCGCCTTCTTGGGGTCGGTGACCCGTTCGAGGACCTTGCCACGCCAGAAGTCGTAGAACGTACGGTTGGCCTCCTCATCTACAAGGATGTCCTGGAAGTTTCCGAGCCACATCTCGAAACCACCTTCTGCCCACATCTTCTCGTAGATCGCGTCGCGCTCTTCCTTACTCAGGTCGGTGGCGTTCTGCGGAATGAAATCGAAGTCGAAGCCGGCAAACGCCTTGTAGCGCGTAGCAAACCGCTCGGGAAGTCCCTTCCGGAAGTGCTCGTTGTCGTCATGGGTGAGTTTGCGTTGCTGCATCGGAAGTGCCAGATTCGGGGTGCGTTGGAACACGGTGACGTGTTCGGCCACATGACCTGCCTCCTGGACGACCTGCACACCGCTGGCGCCGGTACCGATGACGACAACTTTGCGGCCACTCATATCCACGCCCTCTTGAGGCCAGCGCGCAGTGTGGTAGCACTCACCGGCGAAGGAATCGAGCCCTTCGAGATTCGGATACAGCGGCTTGGCGCCGAATCCTGTGGCAACAATGACCTGCCGTGCCTTCTGGATCTTGCCGTCGGCGGACCGTACGGTCCACTGACGGGTTTCCTCGTCCCACGTGCATGCTTCGGCGAAAGTGTCGAACACGACGTCGCGGGTGAGGTCGAGCTGTGAGTCGACGTAGTTGAAGTACTCACGAACCCCTTGGTGGCCCGGATACAGTTCGGTGAAGTCGTACTTCTTCCACAGGTCCTTGTACGAGAACTGGTAGATCTGCCCGGTGCTGTCGGTACGGGCTCCGGGATAGCAGTTCCACCACCAGATTCCGCCCAATCCACCCGCGGCGTCCCAGACATTGACGGTGAAACCGAGATCGCGCAGTCGGTCCAATGCGTACAGGCCGGAGAATCCTCCCCCGATGATCAGAACATCGAGTACGTCATTGTTCGAGTGCGAGCCGCTGCGGGTCGCTGTGGCGACCTGGGATTCGGTCATGTGGTCCTCCTGGAGATTTCCCGGGACGGGTGCTTCCGCCCGGACATCTACGACGGTAGAAGCGAACATGTGATGTGAAGTGTCCGAAATCGAGTCAAGACATTTCAATACGGCACACGTATTGATAAGCAGCGCAAACTAATTCGCTTACCATGCGGCATTCGAACCTTCTGCACTCACGACAGAACGATCGGTACACGACGCCGAGATCAGAAGCCCAGATCGCGACCGATCAGTTCTTTCATGATTTCGTTCGATCCCGCCCAGATCTTCGTGACCCGGGCATCCCGCCAGGCTCGTGCCACTCGGTACTCGTTCATGTAGCCGTATCCCCCGTGCAGTTGCACACAATGATCGAGGATCCGGTTCTGGATCTCGGCAGTCCACCACTTGGCCTTGGCTGCATCGATCGGTGTCAACGTCCCCTCCGAGTGGGCTTCGATGCAGCGGTCGACGTACGCCTGTGTCACGTCGAGCTGTGTCACGAGTTCGGCAAGCAAGAACTTGTTGTGCTGGAACGTTCCGATGGACTGCCCGAATGCCTTTCGTTCTCGGCAGTAGTTGATCGTCTCGAGCAGAATCTGCGCAGCGTGCGCGAGATTGGCAATGGCGCATCCGAGTCGTTCCTGGGGCAGGAAGGACATCATGTGGATGAATCCTCGATCGAGCTCGCCGATCACGTCGTCATCGGTGACGCGCACCCGGTCGAGGAAGAGTTCAGCGGTGTCTGCTTCGTCCTGTCCGACCTTGTCGAGTTTGCGGCCACGCTCGAATCCGGGCAAGGAGGTGTCCACGCCGAAGAGGGTAATTCCCTTGGCCTTCTTCGATGGAGAGGTACGTGCCGGAATGATCACCAGGTCTGCAGAGTAACCGTTGGTGATGAATGTCTTGGCACCCGAGAGCAACCACCCTTTGCCGTCCCGCACTGCGGTGGTCTTCAGTGCGGCCAGATCCGATCCCCCACCGGGTTCGGTCATTCCGATGGCGGTGAGCACGTCCCCGGAACACAGTCCTGGGAGCCACCTCGCCTTCTGTTCGTCGGTGGTCAGGTGCACCAGGTACGGCGCCACGACGTCACAGTGAATACTCACGCTCGACGCCAACGCGGCATTCATCTTGGCCAATTCCTCGATGAGAACCGCATTGAAGCGATAATCCCCTGCCGCGACGCCTGAATATCGTTCGGGTACTTCGAGTCCCAACAGGTCATGCTTACCCGCGGCAAGCCAGAACTCTCGCGGCAATGCCCTGTTGGCACGAACGTCGGCGGCCAGGGGCTCGAACCATCGAGCGAGAAACTCGCGGACAGAGTGTCGGTAAGCCTCGTGATCATCGCCGTACACCGTTCGCTTCATGATGGGTCATCCTTCGGATCGGGTGGACGTCACCGTCCAGACGGACGATGTGAGGAGGCAAGGAGTGATTGCCTACCCCATATCATCGTCTCGTTCACCGGCCGTTGGAGATGTCCCGTTATGCGACATAGTGTTTCAGGGGTCAGGAACCGAATGTTTCGTTTTCCAGGCCCAGCGCGCGGATCTTGCGGTAGAGGGTCGAGCGGGCCACACCGAGCCGGTGGGCGGCGAGGGATTTGTTGCCGTCGGACTCGTCGAGGGCGCGGACGATCGCTTCGCGTTCGGTGCGTTCGAGCGAGGTCAACCGGCGGCCGGCGCCGAGGGCGCGGTAGTCGGC
>NZ_JAIFKB010000024.1:0-42097 GCF_019641445.1 Rhodococcus sp. DMU2021 | reverse complement strand
CCTGTCAGAGCAGCGGAGCTGCGTGTGTTAGGCACGTGAGCGTCATGGTTTGTCGGTGAGTGATCGGGTCTGGACGCCAGTCGAGTGTCTTCGGTTCCGGTCGTCGGTCTCCCCGCGACGGGCGCGAGCCGCTACACTTTCGGCCTATGGCCTCGACTTCGCAATCGGCATCTCGCCGCTCACTTCGTCCGCACACGACGCCGAACGTTCGGGAAAACGCCCGCCGCCAACGGGAGCGACTGCTCGCCCGTCAGGCGGAACTCGAAGCGTTGGCCGGCCCCATCCACGACGCGACGGACAAGCTGTCCAAGCTCGAAGCAACGGTCGCTTCGCGGGCACAGGCTCCGCTGAAGAAGATCGAACGGCTCGAGCAGACCCGGGATCGTCGCATCAAGAAGATCCAAGAGCAGTACGCGGCGAAGATCGCCGAGATCGAGCGGGAGATGGAAGCCGGCACGGAGACGTTGACTCCGCAGGAACGCGAGCAGGAATCCGCACTGCTGCGCGAGTACGCCGAAGCGCTCGTGACGTTCAGTCGCAGCGCGTCGGCGTCGGAGCTGGCACCACTGCTCGGCGTGAGCGCCCGCGAGGCGAAGACGCTCATCATGCAAGCCAAGGCGGATCTCGGTGTCGCCGATATCACCGAGTCGGCTGCACCGGTGTCCGAGGACAAGCCGGACGAGACGCAGACGGTGTCTGCGGCGTCGTGATGCGTCAGCCGTGAGTGACGATGTGGAGCCCGCGCTCGACATCGGGTTTCCGGATCTCGACGTCGAGTTCGCCGCCGGGGAGTTGGAGGATCGGCCGCGGCGGGTTCGGGTGGTGGACAACTCGCTGCGGCCGTCGAAGACGAACATCGCGGCGTTCTGGTCGAAAGTCGTCAAGTCCCCGACGTGTTGGTACTGGATCGGCGCGATCAGCGCGCCCGATGGATACGGACGGTTCAACTTCCAACGCAAGAACCGGCAACGCACGATGCTCGCGCATCGCTTCTCGGTGGAGCTGGTGCACGGTCCGCTGACACCGGATGTGGTGTGCGAGCACAAGTGCAACGAGCCGCTGTGCGTGCGTGTCGGGCCGGGGCATCTGGTGGAGTCCACGCACAGCGAGAACGTGCGCTACGCGATCGCTCTCGGCCGCCTGTCCGGTCACGCGTTGCTCGATGGGCAGGGCCGCTCACGCTATGAGCGGTCCCTCGCGATCCGTGAAGCGTTGTGTAACGGCTATGACGAGGACGCACTTTTTCAGGCCAAGACCAACCCCGGTGACTGGCAAGGCACGTTGTTCTGACCATGACCGACATGAGCGGTACGCCGCCGTTGACATCTCCGCTTGTCGTGTCAGTGCAGGCGGTTACGGTTCGCCCGACCCGCGAGAGGATCGATAGATGACCACACCGCCACTGCTGACCTTGCACACCGAGCACCTCGATCGCCTGACCCCGCATCCCGGCATTTCGACCGGACACTGGCTGGTGCAGGACGCCATTGAAGCTGAGGCCATCACGTGGGACCGCGCCGTGTGGGGCGAGCTGATCTTCACCGTGGGGATCGAGGACTACGAGTTCGTGGTCGGGTACAACGTCACCGGCGAGGTGTATCTCTCACGGGCCGCGAAAGTGGACATCCCCCATCCGGGGAATCCGTCACTGGATCCCCTCGAGGACGACGACCGCTACCCGCCGTTGCCCGATCCGGTGCAGCAGCCGGCCGAGTTCCTGCGCTTGGTCGTCGACGAACTCAACGCTCTGCATGAAGCCAGCACTCGCATGGTCGCCGTGTGGCCGGGTACCACCGGCGTCCCGGTGCTACCCCCACCACGCACCGAGGCTCGGATTCCTGGGTCGGCTGCGGGGTAGGCGAGAGATAACCATGGTGGAACGGTCACACGTGGAAAAGCAGTTGTACGACGCGATCAAGCACACGATCCGTCCGAGCGAGGATGATCTCGAAGCAATCGTCACCGGTGAGCAGGTGCCGCTGTCTCGGCGGCAGCCCCGGCCGGTCGATATCACCTTCCCGGACGAGTCGCTCGGCGATGCGCTGTAGCGGTGCGGGCGGCACTATGCTGTTCGGTGTAAGACGTGCGCAAGTGTCGGTCAGGCTCGATGCCTGACCGACACTCCTGCGCAACGGGCAAGGCCCCCGGAACTACGGATTCCGGGGGCCTCGTCGTTTCGGGCGGTGTCAGATCCACTCGTCGCTGGGTACAGGAAGCTCGATCCCGAAGTTCTCGCGGGCGAGGCGGGCGCCGGTGCCTGCGAGCTTGCGAATCTTCGACGGGTGCAGCGCCTGGGCGAGTGCGTCCTCGAGCAGTCCGAGGAACTTCGTGTCGCACAGCGGGAATCGGGTGGCTTCCTCGCGGGCGGCGTGGAAGGCGCACCCGGCTTCGACGCCCTGGCAGTTGGCGTAGGCGAAGTATCCGGCCACGGTCAACGCGGACACTCGCTCGGCGGTGTGCAGCTGGCAGGCGATCGCTGCCATCGTCTCGGCCGCGACACCGTGGTCGATCACCGCGAGTCCGAGCATCGCATCGCGGGCGGTGATGTCGGTGACGAGAACGAGTCCGGTTCGCGCTGCGAGTGCAGGCTGCGGTGCGGTGCGGGTGCGCACCACCTCGGCCAGCTCGGCGAGAACCGTGCGGGCGAAGTTCTCGCCGAGCTCGTCCTTGGCTGCGCGGGCGGCGGTGCGGTCGCGGGGGGTGACCGTTCCCTCGCGGCGGAACCGTGCTTCGATTTCGGCGCGGCTGCCTGCCACGCTCTTGCCGAGGACGGCGTAGGCGGCGGCCACCTCGGTGGCGTTCGGGGCGGGAATGGTGCCGCACTGGAAGGAATCCACCTCGGTCCACTCCTCGCCGCCGTCGATGCGCGCGGTGTAGTAGATCCCGCTGACGCCGATGCCCAGTTCGAGCAGCGCGGCCTTCGTCTGTTCGCCTTCGACGATCACGTCGGCGAACGGCGTCTCGTCGGCCACGATGACGACGATGACGGAATCGGCCTCGCCGGTCTTGGTGAGCGCATCGGCCGCCGCGGCCAGCGGGCCGGTGCCGAAGTCATGGCGGGCGGCCCACACGAGACGATCACCGCTGAAGAACAGCAGCAGGGTGGACAGCTCGGGGGTGAATCCGAGGATGTTCGGCACGGCAGCGATCAGATTGCCGATGCCCGTGATCTGGATGCGGTCGGACATGACCACTCCTCCTTGAATGTCAGGGGCGGACCTGCTCGGCCCGCCTGTTCTTGGTGCCCTTCTGGCAAGGAGATGACGACCTGCACAGGGCCGCGGGAGTGCAACCCCCGGACGGAAAAATCTTTCGAGGAGCGAAGCGGGGGAAAGAATTTTCCGGGCCGTTAGGCCGCGCAGCGCCGGGGGTTGCGCGAAGCGGACCGCAGGTCAAAATCGGATGGCCAGAAGGGCACCTTCTAGGGTTTGTGCGCAGTGCGGCGCGTCAGCGCCGTTCGATTCGGTGGACACCGAAGGTGGCCCGCGGTGACAGCGGCGCAGCGGCTCCGTTCGGAGAGGGCTTCGCGGCCGGCCGATCCGGGGAAGTAGGCGAGTCGGTAGTCTGGCGTCGGCTCGAACCGGGGCGCTAACTTCGCCCCGGTTCGAGCCTTCTCGTATCAGGTCGAGAACAGGCCGATCAGGTGCCAGATGGTCCGGGCGGTGCAGTGGAGGACGTCGAAGTCGATGGGCCAGTGCGCCTGCACGGTCAGCGTGGTCGCGTCCCGGGTGCCGGTGAGCACTTCGACGTACAGGCCGTCGATGCCGTGCACGGCGGCGAAGCGCAGTGTGCCGACTCCGGCATCCCAGATCAGCAGCCCGTCCTTGAGGTCGGTCCACATCTCGAGGCAGGCGTCGAGTTCGGTGGAGTCGATGTGCTCGACTCCGGCCAGACTCGACGCCACCTCTTTCAGGGCGGTGCGGTGCCCCTCGGTGAACGGCACCTGGATGCGTTCGCTGCGTAGGTCGCAGGCGAACAGGTCGATTCTTGGGGTGTCGCTGTAGACGATGGTGCAGGTCATGGTGGTGCCCTTTCAGGTGGTGTAGTGGCGGGTCACTGGATCTGGCGGCAGTCGCGGCATTCCCAGCCGCCGGGCCTACGGATGCACATCCGGCGTTCCTCGCACAGCCAGCAGGTTTGGTTCGCCTTTTCCTCCTGGCCCATCTGTTGCGCGACGGTGGTGGCGAGCGTGACTGCCCGGCGGTACTTGTCCGAGTCGGTGTCGATCTGTTCGGGTTCGATACGTTGGCCGTAGAGCGAGCGGTAGGCGTTCCGGATTCCGGCGTCGCGCTCTTCGAGGTCGGCGACGGTATAGCTCGGGGGCCGGTCGGTCTCGTGTAGATAGTCGCCGAAAGCGGTGCGGCAGGTCGTGCACACGTCCAGCTCGTCGGCGATGGGCTGTCGGCATCCGGGAAGGATGCACGTCGCCCACAAGCTCGGTGCGTCCATGTTGTTCCTCCTGGCGATAGGTGGTCGGCCGGGTCCATCTCGCGGCCCCGGCCGACGATGGGGTCAGGCGTGGTCGGTGGCGGCGTCGATGACCGCTTCGATACGCGAGGTCGGCACACCCGCCGCTTCGGCGTCACGCAGCAGCTGCGAGTAGCGGCGCAGCAGATCCGAGATGTTCGGACCGGTGGAGACGTTGCCGATCACGGCCGCGAAGTCGTCGCCGAGGGATTCGGCGCGGCGCATGATGGTGTCGGTGTGGTGGTCGATTCCGTGAAGCGTGTGCTGCGTGCTCATCGCAACTCCCCATGCTCGAAGTGAGAACCGGCGGCCTCGGGGCCACCGTTTCTTTGCCCTTTCTGGCATGGAGATTTCGACCGGCGATAAGGCCGTGGAGTGCAACCTGGGCGGCGGAAAGTTCCGGAGGAGCGCAGCGGGGGAGGAAGTTTCCGAGCCGGAGGCCGCGACAGCGCGAACAGGTTGCGCGCAGCGGCCGGCCGGTCACAATCGGAAGGCCAGAAAGGGCAAGAAAAAGCTCTTTGCAGGGCGGAGCGCAGCGGAGCTCGACTCGGTGGACACCGCAGCGCAGCGGAGGTGGCCCGGCAACACCGAAGTCCACCCTTCGTGATCGTGGTCGGTGGTGCCCGCCATCTTTCACGATGAGGCGCGTCGGAACCGAAAGGAACTACTGTCGAGGGCTGGCTGGTTGGTCGGTTACCTCGAGTCAATAAAGACAGTCGGTACGGTCGTCTTATGGCAACTACCGTGGGTTCTCATTCGGCCGTTGATGGCATTCTGATTCTGGAGTCTGTCCGAAAGTTCTTGGCGTCCGATGTTTCTGGTGATAGTTTGGACGGCGAGAACGCTGACACCTGCGAATACATCGATGACATCATCTCGGCAATCAAGGCCGATGCGGGGATCACCGACGGCGAGTTGGACACTGCGCGGGCCTGGGGCGGACGGGAGTGGACCGGAGCGCTGGTTCGCGGGTTGTTCGGTATGGAACGAATCGAAGAGTTGCGGTCGAGAAACGCTCTCTAACAGACAGATTCCGTGTTCAGCCGACGGCGCGGCAGGTTGCTTCGCGGTGCCGGGATGGTTCTGAGCAGGGAACGTGTGCGCTACAGTCCGGTTCAGCGGATCGGGGGGGCCGCTACTTCTCAAGCCTCGGCTCGGGAGCTCGATGAGGGTTCTCGGCCCGGACCCGGTGACCTGGTGGGTCACCGGGTTCGAGGGAGTAGCGGCCTCCTCTCCTCGCCCCGGCATCTACGTGCGGGTGGGGTAGATGCGGACGGCGTAGGTGCGGGCGTCGGCGGCGGTGTAGCCGGCCAGCTTGACCGCCTCGCCGGCCTCGGCGGGGTCTTCACCGAGGCCGATGAGTTTGTCGAGGGCGAAGGCTTCGGCAACGGTCCGGTTCGGCTGGGTGCATTCGGCGAAGAATCCCCCGGTGGGGATGTGCTGGAAGTCCACCTCGTGCGGGGCGGTCAGGTCGGGGCCGGTGCGTGTCATGGCTGGTTGAGTCCTGTTCTGTCGCAGGTCAGTCGGTGTCGGTGGCCTGGAAGATCAGGTACTGCGCCGAGGTCGCCTGGTGGGCGCCTTGCAGGGTCTTGGTGCGGATCTCGGTGACGTAGGTGTCGTAGAGCAGTGCACAGCTCGCCCCTTCGGAGTACGGGGTAATGACCTCGAAGCAGCGGGCGTCGGGGACGCCGGGCGGGCCGGCGGCGCTGACGGGGTCCCGGTAGTTTTCGCCGACTTTCGGGCGGATTTGGCCTGAATGCCCTGGTCAAGTCGTGAGGTGTGGAGCCGATCTCAGGGGTGGTCGGGGCAGCTGAGTTTGGGCTCGGTTGTCCATCCGTTGTCGGTGAGCCACTGTTTGACTGGCTGCGGCAGGTTTCCCGTGCCGACCTGCTGGGCCAGTTTCCCGGTGAGCAGTGGTCCGTCACCGCACACCTCGCATGCGATGTCGGCGGTGGGGCCGTCGGGTTCGCATTGGCGGCAGTGGTGTTCGGCGACCAGCCGGCCGCGGTGTGCCGGATCCGAGACCAGCCAGACGGCGGCGAGGTCGGCACGCTGGTGGGCCGCCTCGACCCGAGTCGTGGGCTCGTGCCCACAGACCGGGCAGGCGCGCGACGATCGCGGCGGCGCCGGAACGGGCTCACGGTCAGGGGCGGATTCTGCGGGATTCGGTGTCGAATCATGTCTCGTTGCAGCCGGTTTGGCGGGTTTGTTGAGGTGCCCGTAGAGCGTGGTGCGCCGGACGCCGAGCAGGCCGGCGATCTGGGCGACGGTGTGCTCGCCGGCATCGTAGAGGCGTTGGGCCAGCGCGATCTGCTCGCCGGTGAGCTTCGGCGGGCGCCCGCCCTTGCGGCCGCGGGCCCGGGCGGCGGCGAGCCCGTCGCGGGTGTTCGCGACGGTGATCTCCCGCTGCAGCTCGGCGAGCACCGAGAGCATCCCGAACATCGCCCGGCCCTCGGCGGTGGCGGTGTCGATGCCCTGCTCGAGCACCTTGAGCCCCACCCCGCGTTCGCGCAGTTGGGCGCCGAGGGTGATCAGGTGCAGCACTGACCGACCCAAGCGGTCGAGCCGTGTGATGACCAGCTGATCGCCCTCGCGCAGCAACGCCAGCACCAGGTCCAACTGCGGGCGTGAGGCTTTCGCGCCGGACGCACGGTCGACGTGAATGTTCTCCGATGCAACCCCAGCGTGGCGCAGTGCATCAACTTGGTGGTCCGGGTTCTGTTCCGCCGTGGACACCCGCGCATACCCGATCAACATGTGTCGACAATACCCAACCAGGAAAGTTATCCGACATTGATTCACGACACGGGTTATCGACAGGGTTGCAACTGCGGTTTTGCTGTTTCGACCGGCGTGTCGAGAATCGGTCGATTTTCGACAGACGGCCGGTGTGCGACGGCGGCGGCATTCCGTTGGTATTGGTGTCGACCGGCACGATTCGCCGTCGCTTGAACCGACTTTGCGGGCAGTCCCGGACATGGTCGGGCCGTTGCCGCAGCAGCCGTGTGTGCCTCTCGATCGTGGCTACGACTCGGCAAAGACGAGGGCGTTGCTCGAGGAGTTGGGCTATGACTACGAGATTGCCCGCAAGGGGGTACCGGCGCCGATCCAGGCCGGAAGACGCTGGGTGGTCGGTGCACTCAAGTCCAGCGGGGGACGACGACTGCCTTGCCCTTGATTTCACCCTTGTCGAGGCGGTGGAGGGCTCGAGGCAACTCTTCGAATCCGAATCGCGCACCAATCTGAGGGTTGATGTCGCCCTCGGCAACCATCTGCTCGAGCGAGGCTGCTTGCTGTGTCATGAGCTTGTGGTCGAGTGCCAGAAATGCCCCGAACGCGACCCCGACGACGCTGATATTGCGGAGTAGCAGGCGGTTGACCTTCAGCTGGGGGATCGTGCCCGCGGCGAAGCCCACGACAAGAAGTCGACCTTCGGGAGCGAGCGTGCGGACCGCCTCGTCGAAGAGCCAATCACCGAGCGGGTCGAGGACGACATCGACACCACGCCCGCCTGTCATCTCCCGGACGGTTTCGGCGAATCCCTCTTGCAAAATAATGGTTTCGGGGGCCCCGGCCGCGGTTGCGATATCTGCCTGACCGAATGTTCGGACGCCGGCGATGACTTGTGCACCGAGCCCCTTCGCGACTTGGACTGCTGCGGTGCCGATTCCGCCTGCGGCGCCCAAGACCAGCACCGTTTCCCCCGGGCGCACACCGCCGCGCCGGGCCAGGGCGAAATGCACCGTGTGATAGTTGACGACCATCGCGGCGGCGGATTCGAAGTCGATCGAGTCGGGGATCGGAACAATGGAGTTGAGCGGTACTGCGACCTGCTCGGCGAATCCGCCTTGCCAGACGAAGGCTGCGGCCCGGTCGCCGGGCTGCCAATCCGAATTGGCCGGTGCGCTGATGATCGTGCCTGCCACTTCGCAGCCGGGAACCACCGGGAGTGTGGGCTTGTTCTGGTATTGGCCCTTCGTCATCAACAGGTCGGGAAAGTTGATTCCCACGGCGCTCACACGGAGTAGGATTTCGTCTTCGCTCGGGCGCGGTGTGTCGATGTCGGCGAGAACGAGTCCGTTCGGGCCGGTGTAGTCATTCAGTTGAAATGCCTGCATTCTTCTCTCCTGGTGCCGTCTCGAATGATGTCCGAGGCCTGTCAGTGGTCCTGTGTGGCATCCGCGAGGTAGATCGATGCCGATCCTGGCTGTCGGCAACGAGCATGGATATGGCACTCTCCGTCCGTCCGGCTGACCTGGCCGATTCCTCCGCGATAGTCGCGAACGTGGAGCATGGACCGGAATCGCGGGCGGCGTGGATTCGGTCGAGTACCGGGGGTGTCCCGTGGGGTGTCGAATCGCTCCGAGTCACTCGGCGAGTTCGTCACCGGAGAAAAACTCTGCGCTGGGTTCTTCGTACCAGCAGATCTCATTTCCGAACCGTGCCGGAGATAGCTTGGTGGGTCCGCGACCTCGCGGGTGGGGTTTGCCCTTCAGTTGCCGGAGGATCGGTCGCGCAGCGAGTTACGTCTGATCTTGCCGGTGGCCGTCTTCGGTAGTTCGTCGAGGAACTCGATGACTCGCGGATACTTGTATGGCGCGGTGTGTTCTTTGGTGTGCTGCTGCAACATTGCGGCGAGAGCGTCGGATGGCTCGTGTCCGGCACGCAGTACTACGAATGCTTTCACGACTTCACCGCGCAACGTATCAGGGACGCCGACGACCGCGGCCTCCGCGACGGCGGGATGCTCGATCAAGGCGTTCTCGACTTCCTGCGGACCGATCCGGTAGCCGGAAGAGTTGATCACATCGTCATCTCGCCCTTGGAAGGTGAAGTACCCCTCTTCGTCGATGGTCACCAGGTCCCCGGTACGAAACCACAACGCGCCGTCGTGGCGTTCGAAACTCGCTGCCGTGCGGTCCGGATCGTTCCAATAGCCGAGCATCAATTGTGGGTTCGGTGCCTGCAATACCAGTTCCCCGCTCAGCGGCCCGGCTATACCGATGCCCGTGTCGGTACGGACCCCCATCACCACTCCGGGTAGCGGTTTTCCCATCGATCCCGGCTTGACCTGTAGGAACGGATAGTTGACCACGGTCATGAGGGTCTCGGTTTGGCCGTAGCCGTCCAGTAGCAACGACCCGGTGAGTTCCTGCCAGCGCACCACGATGTCCGGGTTCACGGATTCGCCCGCCGAGACGGACAGGCGCAAGGCACTGAAGTCTCGCGATCCGGTGTCCAGGTGCACGAGCTGGCGGAATTCGGTGGCGGCCGCGCAGAAGACGTTGACGCGGTACCGCTCGAGCAGATCGAGCCGACCCTCGGGATCGAAAGGACCGTCGTAGAACACCACCGTCGCGCCACGGCTCCACGGGCCGAAGAGGATGCTGGTTCCGGCTTTCGACCACCCGGTATCTGCGGTGCACCACATGATGTCGCCCTCATCGAGCGAGAGCCAATACTCGGCCGAGGTGCGCCAGGCGTACAACGCGCGGGAGGCATGGGTTACGCCCTTGGGCATGCCGGTCGAGCCGGAGGTGTAGTAGAGGATGGCCGGGTCCTCCGCTGCGACGATCGCCGCGGCGAAGCGCTCGTCTCCACGGTCCGCCGCAGCCAGGGGGGTCCATCCCGGTGGTGCGTCGCCCACGGCGATCGGTACGTCGATGTCGAGGCCGTCGAACTTGCCGGTCTGCTCGGTCGTGGTGATGACCGCGCGGACGCCGGCATGGGTGATGCGGTATTCGAGGTCGTGTGCGGTGAGCATGGTCACGCACGGGATCGCCACTGCACCCAGCTTGAGACACGCCACGATCGCGATCTGCCACTCGGCGATGCGGGGCAGCATGACGAGCACCCGGTCGCCTTGGGTGACCCCGAGATCACGCAGCAGGCCGGCGACTCGGTTCGAGGCCCGGGAAATATCGCGGTAGCTGTATCGGCGCTCGTGTCCGTGCGCGTCGACGGTGATCAGCGCTTGCCGGTCGGGATCCTCGGCCCAGCGGTCGACGACGTCGGTACCGAAGTTGAACTGGGGCGGCACCTTGAGCGAGAAGGATTGGTAGATCGACGGGTAGCTACGCTGCTGCAGTTTGCTCATCAGAATGCCCCCTCGAGAAGGCCGAGAATAGTTGCGCTGTCCAGGGGCCGAGGGTTTTGGCGTACGAACATGTTCGACACACTCAATTCGGCGATCTGTGGCAGTTGAGCACGGCTGACACCCACGTCGCGCAGGCGGGAGGGAAGTCCGAGGTCCGCTACCAACCGCGCAACGAGTTCAGCGGCGGAAAGCTCTGCACCTGTTGCGTCGCCGAGTTCGGCGCCGAGCACGGCACGAAGCTGGTGTTGCTGCTGTGTGGTCGCTATCTCGTTGTAGGCCATTACATGCGGAAGCATGATGCAGGAGCAGAATCCATGGGGAACTGCCGCCACCGCACCGATCTGATGGGCGATGCCGTGACTGCCACCCCAGGGGACCCGGTTGAGGCCCGTGCAGGCCAACCACACCGCCTGCTGGCTTTCGAGTCGGGCGGCGAGATCGTCGCGCACCTGTGTGGTGCGCCGCAGCGAGCGGGCGAGCATCTGCACCGCGTGCACGGCTGTGGCATCGGTGAACGGATTCGGCGCCGTCGAGCACAGCGATTCGACCGCGTGGTCGAGTGCGCGGATACCGGTGGAGAACCACAGCTCGTCCGGTGTTGCCACGGTGAGAGCCGGATCGAGCACCACGGCGGCGCTTCCGATGTAGGGGGCTGTGAACAGCTGCTTGACCCGCGTGGCCGGGTCGACGCAGCCGGCCAGATCGCTGAACTCGGCCCCGGACAACGTCGTCGGTACCACGATCTGCCGTAGCGCCGGCGGTGGCGAGCTCGGCACGATGCGTGTGCCGTCGGCCTCGGTACGCACCGCGTAACGATCGAAGCCCGCGTCATCGACGATCCCGGCACTGAGTGCGAGCAGCGCTGTTTTCACCGTGTCGATGGGAGTCCCACCGCCGACGGTGACCACCACGTCGGCGTCGGCCTCGCGAATCGCGTCGACGCAAGCGAGGACCGTAGGTCGGGGTACGTGCGGCTCGGTACCGTCGAACACTCGGACCGCCGAACGCCCGCCCAGCGCCTCGACCAATTCGTCGATGACGGGGCTGACCCGCCTGAGACTGCGGGAGGTCACGATGAGCGGTCGCTGCGCCGATCGCCGGCCGAGTTCGGTGCCGACCATCTCGGCGAGGGGCTCGCCATGAGTCGGGTTCGCCCAGCGCACCCGGTCGATCTGCAGGAACTCATACGCGCTCGACCCGGTTCGCTGCCTCGACGACGTCTGAGCCTCGGCCGTCATGCGATCCCCTCGACGCGGAATGCCCCTCGTCGCGTAATCATCAGCTTCTCCTTCCGACACCTGCGGGTGACTGCTTCCAGCGAATCGCGTCTTGCGCCGACCGGGGTTCTAGCACGCGGAGTTGTCCTCGCGCAGCAGTCAAGCATTGTCATACAATACTACTAAAGTGTGGATTTGCACACCGGTAGACATTGGCTGTGGAATGAATGCGATGGCGTGCCGGGTGGCGCTGCGCCCCTCGTATGCCATACGCCGAAAAGGTAATCTTGTGTGACAAAGAGGAGGGGACGACATGCCACGCGCCGTGTTCGAAGAACTCAAGAGGCCACCTGCCTACCGGACGGCCGAGCTGGCGATTCGGGCCAAGATCCTCGACGGCACCCTCGCCCCGGGATCACTGCTTCCTCCGGAGCACGACCTGGCCGAGCAGCTCGGCGTCACGCGACCGACGGTTCGCGAAGCCTTGCGCGCACTCGAAAGTTCCGGGTTGCTCGCCCGGGGCCCCCGTCGGCGGATGGCAATCACTGCACCCGACGCGAAAGTCACCACCAATGCGATGCACGAGGCAATCGTGCTGCACGGCATCTCGTATCGGGAGCTATGGGAGGTCAACTCCACCTTGGAACCGCTCGCCGCCAAACTGGCCGCTGAGCACGCCGGGGCTGCACTGATCGCGCGGATCGGAGAGAATCTGCAGCGCACCGCCGATTGTCTCGACGATCCGAGCGCCCTCGTCTCGGCCGACATCGAATTCCACGACCTGGTGGCACAAGCGGCCGGTAATCATGCTCTGCTTCTTGCACGAGAGCCCTTGGCGGACTTATTGATTCCCGCATATGAGATGGTAATTCGCAGAATCGGACCAGGTCGTCGATTGTTCGAGGCGCACAGCCGAATCTTCAGTGCCGTGCGCGACGGTGACGCGGCCACCGCCGAGGAGTGGATGAGCAAGCACTTGGTCGACTTCCGTCGTGGCCTCGAGTTGGCCGGGCTCGATCTGGCCACTCCGGTGAAGGCATCGTCGCCACAGAAGCCCCACTCCGACTGAGAACGGCCGTTCTGCCGGCGATTATCTCTACGGCAGCGGCACCCAGGCCCGACCGGCCCCACCTTCGGCGCGCCCGCAGCCCGTACGCCTCGTCCGGACCTCCGCTGGCCCGATCGATCCGGGCCGCTCGCATGCCCCCGGATTCGTACCACGGATCGCGCTGCGGACCATTCGCCCCGATCAGACGGAGATTGCCGCCCCCGCGACCTGTGCGTTCTGGCGTTCTCATGCTCACCGCGCACGACTTCCTTCGGCTCGGAGTTTCCTCACTTCCAGTAATGTACTATTGTATAACAATGCACTTCGACTGGTTACCTCGCTGGATGGACGAGCGCGGCGTGGGCGCCGGCCCGGTCACCGAAATGAGGTCGCTCACCGGCGGGACACAGAACGTGTTGATGAGCTTCTCGCGGGCGGGGCGCCGTTACGTCTTGCGGATGCCTCCGCCGGTCAAGCGACCCAACAGTGACGACACGATGCGGCGAGAAGCTCGGGTGCTCACGGCGCTGGGCACGACCCCGGTGCCGCACCCGCACGTCATCGCCGCCGAAACCGACACCGCCGTGATGGGCAGTGCGTTCTACCTGATGGAGGCCGTCGATGGTTTCGTCGCCCCCTCCGGGTGGCCGCGCGGATTCGCGGCCGAACCCTCCGGCATGCGGCGTGTCGGGCTGGCTGCGGCGGAGGCACTGGCCGTGCTCGCCGCGGTGGACCACGAGAAACTCGGTCTCGCGGACCTGGCGCGACCCGGCAGCTTTCTCGAGCGCCAAGTCTCCCGGTGGCGGTGGCAGCTCGACTCCTACCGGCCCGGTCCGAACTACGCGGGCTTGCCGGAACACCGGGTCGCGGCGGTGGCGCAGTGGCTCGAGGCCAATCGACCGACATCCGAGTCGACGGGCATCGTGCACGGCGACTACCACCTGGGCAACATCATGCTGGCGGACGGCACCGGTGAGGTTGCCGCGATTGTCGACTGGGAACTAGTCACCATCGGTGATCCCCTGCTCGACCTCGCGCAGTTTCTGGTGTGTTGGCCCGGCGCCGAAGACAACAGCGCCTTCGCCGAAATCATGCCGGTCGCACCGACTGCCGGACTGGCCACCGAGAAGGAGATCATCATGCACTACGCAGAAAGAACCGGCCGGGACCTCGAGGCGCTGCCCTGGTACAAGGTGTTGGCGGCGTTCCGGCTGGGGGTACTGCTCGAGGGAACCTCGGTGCGGGCGAGCCGCGGTGAGGCCCCCGCCGATGCCGGTCGGCAGTTCCACCGGGCGTCCGTGGGACTGATCGAACAGGCACACCGCGAGGCGGCGGCATGCTCGATCTAGGCCTCGACGGGCGGACTGTGCTGGTAACCGGCGGTTCGAGCGGCATCGGCAACGGCATTGCCCGCGCGTTCCTCGCTCAGGGTGCATCCGTGCACGTGACCGGCACCCGGTCCGATGCCGGGGAGTACACCGACGTCGACGGGGCCGACCTCGACGGCATGACCTACCATCGCCTCGACGTCGGCGATCCCGAAGCGGTGGCAGGCTTTTCGCCGGGTGTACCGGTCGAGATCCTGGTCAACAGCGTCGGCACGGTTGCCTACAACCGGGCCGAGTACGAACCGGCCACGTTCGCGCGCGTGGTCGATGTGAACCTCAACGGCGTCATGCGGTGCTGCGTACGATTCCACGGCGACCTCGCCGAGGCCGGCGGCACCATCGTCAACGTCGGCTCGACCTCCTCGTTCATCGCCACCCCGGGACAACCCGCCTACAGTGCCAGCAAGGGCGCATTGGTTACCCTGACCAAGTCCCTCGCCGATGCCTGGGCCCGCGACGGAATCCGCGTGAACGGCATCGCTCCCGGACTTGTGGAGACCCGGCTGACGCGGCCCAGCCGCGAACGCGACGACGTCTACGCCGCCTCACTCGCCGCGATCCCCCTCCGCCGGTGGGGGACCCCCGAGGATATGGGAGCTACAGCCCTGTTCCTCGCCTCCTCCCAATCCTCCTACGTCACCGGCCAGATGCTCCTTGTCGACGGTGGCACAACCCTTCGCTGAGGACAGACATGACCACACAGTACCTTCCCTCCACCGAGGTTCTCCTGCCCCGCCTGCGCACGTTCATCGACGAACATGTTCGTGATCGTGAATCGCAGTGGGACCAGCAGATCCGAGAATTCGGCAACACCACCCCGCCGATCATCACCGAGCTCAAAGCACAGGCCCGCGAGGCCGGACTCTGGAACCTTTTCCTTCCCGACCCCATTGCCGGTGCCGGACTGACGAACCGGCAGTACGCGCCGCTCGCCGAGGAAATGGGACGCATCCCGTGGGCCTCGGAAATCTTCAACTGCAGCGCCCCCGACACCGGCAATATGGAACTGCTGTGGAAATACGGCACACCCGAACAGAAGCAGCAGTGGCTGACTCCGCTGCTCGCCGGAGAGATCCGGTCGGCATACCTGATGACCGAGCCGGGCGTGGCATCGTCGGATGCCACCAATATCGAGACCACGATCGAACGGGACGGCGACCACTACGTGGTCAACGGCCGCAAGTGGTTCGCCACCGGGGTGCTCAACCCCGCGTGCACCATCTGGATCGTGATGGGGCGCTCGAGCAGTGACGGTCCCCGGCACACTCAACACACCCAGATCCTCGTCGAGCCCGGCACACCCGGAGTCACGATCGTGCGGCCCCTGCCGGTCCTGGGTGTGATCGAGGGCTATGCCGGACACGCCGAAGTCGAATTCGACCACGTGCGGGTGCCCGCGGAGAACGTGATCCTCGGCGAAGGCCGCGGCTTCGAGATTGCCCAAGGCCGACTGGGACCGGGGCGTATCCACCACTGCATGCGTACGATCGGGCTCGCCGAACGCGCCCTCGACGCGATGTGCGACCGGTTGCTCTCACGGTCGGCCTTCGGCAGGACGCTCGCCGACAACGAGCACTGGCAACAGAAGGTTGCCGAGGCGCGAATCGACATCGACATGGCGCGCCTGCTCACTCTCGATGCCGCGGACACCATCGACAACGCCGGCATCAAGGCCGCCATGGCGAAGGTGGCGATGATCAAGGTCGCCGTCCCCCGGATGGCGCGCCGCGTGATCGACCAGGCCATTCAAGCGTTCGGTGCCGCCGGGCTCACCGACGACTTCCGCCTACCGGAGATGTACCGGACGGCCCGATGGGTCAGCATCGCCGACGGTCCCGACGAAGTTCACGCTCGCACCGTCGCACGCATGGAATTCGCGGCGCACCGCAACTGACCGGGCAACACCCACCGCGCCTACGTCGCACTCGACAGTGAGACTTGAGGCCGCGCGGTACGCACTGCCCCACTTACGGACCCCATGAGGGCCTCTTTTCGTGCTCGGCCGAGGCCGGCCGTTTCACTGCAGCCGGCCTCGGCCCGTTCCATTGCTACGCCTCTCACCTGGACGCCGAGCACCAGCTGATGACTCTTCCTCGCCTGCGCGGTCGGCACCCGGAACGGGGTGGGCGCCGACATCCCGGCTGTACCGAAAATCTTGAAACTGACACTTGTCAGACGTTCTGACGTCTGTCAGACTGAGTGCGTCGCACACCACAAATGCGAAGTGGTACCAGGGATTTTTACAGCTCACCGCGGGTAAGAGTCCACGACGGGAATTGCCCCACATCGGATGTTGGACGACGCGAGGACACCCCGCTACCTGCGTCGGTCGTGAGAGGTCACTGCCGCCTTCGCCGTTCTGCAGTCGCCCATGTCGGTCGGGCACCTGCGCACCGGAAGTGCAGATCCGGGCACAAACGACCCCGACCCCAACGAAAGGAAATCGAGATGTCGCTGACCCACGAGGAAGCCGTCGCACGGGCACACAGCCTGGCCCCGAAGATCGCCGCCCGCGCACAGGAAACCGAACAGCTACGCCGCCCGCACGACGAGACGATCAAGGAAATCATCGACGCCGAACTGCTGTCGATTCTCACCCCGAAACGCTGGGGCGGACACGAACTGGGCCTGGACACCCACCGCGCCGTGGTCGAAATCATCAGCGGCGCATGCATGTCCACCGGCTGGACGGTCGCTTTCTACATGGGGCATTGCCTGTTCGCGACGAAATACTCCGAGAAGGCGCAAGCCGAATTCTTCGCCGAACGGCCGTACATCCTCGCGCCGGCGACGACCGCCCCCACCATGCGCGTCACCCAGGTTGACGGCGGATGGACCGTCTCCGGCAGGGTGCCGTGGGGTACGGGCATCATGCACGCGGACTGGATCATGTGCACCGGGATCGACACCGACGTCCAGATGCAGTTCTTCGCGATCCCCATCGAGGATGCCGTCGTCAACGACGTCTGGCACATGGCCGGCATGGCCGGCACCGGAAGCAACGACATCGTGTTCGAGGACGTGTTCGTGCCGGACTACCGGGCGGTCGCGGGCGCACAGGTGTTCGCCGGCGAGACCGAGGGTGCGTTGCTGCACGACAACCCGCTCTACCATGTTCCGTTGGCGCCGTTCATACTCTGCGAGACGATGCCGGTGTTCTCCGGTGCACTGCGGGGCGCGACCGATGCCTTCGAGGCGATCACCCGCCGCCGGGTCAGCACCCATTCCGGCGCGGCGATGAAAGACAACCGGTATGCACACATCAAGCTCGGCGAGGCCGGCATCGATGCCCTCATCGCGGAGCGACTGGTCGCCGATCAGATCCGCCAGACCCAGGCGCTGATCGGCACCACCTTCGGTATCGACGACCGCATCCGGCTCAAGACCCAGGCGGCCGGCATCGTCGAGCACTGTCGCAACGCGATCAACGACATGGCCCACAACGGTGGGGCCTCGAGCTTCGCGCTCGATGTGCCGTTGCAGCGGTTCTTCCGGGATATCAACGTGCTGTCCACCCACGCGTTCTGGAGCTGGGAAGGCGTCCGCGAACTTGGCGGACGGCATGCTCTCGGTCTCGAGCCGAACACCCCGATGCTCTGAGGCTTCTGTGCAGGGCACCCAAAGATGAACACACCAGTGAGGTCCCGGAAACCTCACAGCGAAGGAGCGGTTCAGTGATACGCGAAGAGCACATTCTCGGCAATACAGCGTCCTACCGATTCCCCGGCGAGAATGCCGACCACGCACTGCTGGTCCTGCACGGGCTCGGGGGACACGGCGGGATCTACGACAATTTCGCCGGGCACCATGCCGCCCAGGGCGTGGACGTGTGGTGCATGGACGCGCCCGGGCACGGTCGGTCGACCATCACCGGCCCGCAGGGTCGGTTCACCATCGAGGAATGGGTGGAGGCGGCCGTCGCCTACGGTGAACACATCGCCACGACCACCGGATTACCGGTGTTCGTCAAAGGTTCCTCGCCCCGCGGCGTTCGTGTCCCGGAACGGGGCCATACCGCAGCCCCCGTTGGATCTCGAGAAGCCGCACATGCACCTGGCCCAGGATTCGATGCTGCTGCACGCCATGGTGGCCATGACCGATGAGGAGGTCTGGGAGAAGGTGAGCTGGCCCGAACCGCCCGTCAAGGTCGAAGACTGACTGCTCGGCCCTGGCCTCGCCAGACAAGTCGGCACCCCCGGCCCGATCCTTCCGATGCCCGGGGACGGAACTCCCGCCCGGTAGGCAGGCGGCAACACAGCCGCCTACCTGCCGCGGAGTTCCGTCCCGGGGCTCGGTTCCAGCTCTCCCGTCGATCGGCAGATCGTGCGCTCGACCCAACTTGAAAGGTGCACAAGAGTGTCTACCGCGACCCCGCCAGCGCAGACCGTGGCTCGCCGATTGATCGAGGCCTCGGACACCGATCTCGCGGCGTTCTTCGATTTCTTCACCGACGAGACGGTGTTCCGTCTGGGGAACAACGAGACGGTCATTGGCCGCGACAACATCATCGAGTGGGCGAGCCGGTACCTGCGCTCGGTGGTCGGCTTGCGACACGAGGTGCTCGACGAGTTCTCCGGTGCAGACACCGCGGTGCTCTGCCTGAATGTGACCTACACCATGGCCAGCGGAACGTCGTTCACGATACCGGCAGTCGGTCGGTCCCGAGTCGAGCACGGCAAGGTCGTCGAATACCAGATCTACATGGATCCGACGCCCGTCGTGACGGCGTCCTGATCGCGGGCACCGCCGGCCTGATGGCCCCGGAGGCGGCCGTGATGCGGTACACCAGCAATCGATGGGGCAATTGGCGGCCGCCTCGAACGGCCCCTACGGTAAAGGCCGTGAGTACACCAGCGTCGGCAACCAGAATCGATCTGTCGAACCTGGAGGTGTTGCGCCGCGGTCTGGCCGCGTTCGCGGAGCTGGGCTACGACAACACGACAGTTCGAGAACTCGCACGCAGGGTCGGTGTCAACCACAACTTCATCGGTGATCGGTTCGGTTCGAAGCTGTCGTTCTGGTTCGCGGTGGTCGACTTCGCCTGGGCGGAGTCGGGGTTGACGTCCATCCCGGACGGACAACTCACCGACGACGAATTGCTGATGGCGTGGCTGCGGGCGTTCTACAGGACGACAGTGCACAGCCCGCACTTGCACCGACTGCTTGCCGACGAGGCTGCACACGAGTCCGAGCGACTGGACTACCTGTTCGACAGATACATCGAGCCGACCCTGGAGCAGATTCAGGGACCGATAGACCGTCTGATCGCCGCGAGAGCCATCCCTGATATGCCACGCAATCTGCTGTTCTTCACTTTCATCGGACCCACCATGGCGATGACCCATACCCCACTGGCACGTCGGCTCGGCCGTCCGGACACCCCGAACATCGCCGAACTCGAACGATATGCCGACCAACTCGCGGACACGGTGATCGCCGGCCTGTTCGGAGAGCGCCGACCGTAGGGCGGCGGCGGTCAACATTGCGCCACCGGAGAGAACCCCGCCGAGTGCAGCGAGCCTGCGGGTAACCGAACGGCCGCAAGCGTCATCAGTTCCCCGAAGTGGGCGCCATCCATCGTCGCTGAAGCCATGCCGGGCGGAGCGACGATCAAGGTGCTGAACCATCCGATCGCGACGAGGGCACCGACGGGAGCGGACAGCGATAGTCCCCCATTCACACGCACAACCATCGCGCCGGCCATCAGGCTCTGCGGACCTCACAGCGCGATATTCACGCGTACACACTCGATTCGATCCGCACTGTTGCGGGAGGACAGGCATCAAAAACTCGAACTGACAGTTGTCAGAATCATCTGACACGTGTCAGACTGTATGTGTCGCGCACCACAGCAACTAGACCGGGCCGAGAAAGACGATTTCGACCAGTCCTTTGGAAATCGACGCTCACGACCGCGAACGATTCGGCAGGTCGCCCGTACTCCCGCCTACCGATCCATGGTGATTACGTCCCTCGTGGGCGCGCTACACAAACAGGAGATGTCATGGTCCAGCAACGAGACCCGTGGACACCAGACCCAGTCGATGCCTCCGCGGGTTCGACTGTGGAAGCAGCGTTCGAGGAACTACGACGGGGTCGCCCCGTCCTGGTCATCGATGACGAGGATCGGGAAAACGAAGGCGACCTGGTCATGGCCGCGCAATTCGCCACTGCGGAAACGATCGCGTTCATGATCCGGCACAGCACCGGCCTGCTGTGCGTAGCCGTGACCGACGAGCGGGCCGACGCGCTGCGGTTACCGCTGATGGTCGCCGCAAGCGACGACCCCCGCGGCACCGCATTCACCGTCTCGGTGGACCTCAAGGCCGGGACCACCACCGGAGTATCCGCAGCGGACCGTACGCTGACGATCCGGGCGCTCGCCGACAACACAACAAAACCGGAAGATCTGAGCCGACCGGGGCACGTGTTCCCCCTCCGTGCGCGCCCCGGCGGAGTCCTACAGCGTGCCGGCCACACCGAAAGCACCGTCGATCTGTGCCGGCTGGCCGGTCTGACCCCGGCGGGTGTCCTGGTCGAGGTCACCAACGACGACGGCACGATGGCGCGGGCACCCCAGCTGCACCGCTTCGCCCACCAGCACGGCCTCGCCGTCGTCACGGTGGCGGACATCGTGCGGTACCGCCAGCGCACCGAAACACTGGTGGCACGGGACGGGGAAGGCCGGCTTCCCGCGTGCGCAGGCGACTTCACCGCTATCGCGTACCGATCGACGCTCGACGGCACCGAGCATGTAGCTCTGGTTGCGGGCAACGTTGACCAGAGCGGAGCGGACCCGAACGAGGAGCCCGTTCTCGTGCGCGTGCATTCGGAGTGCCTGACCGGTGACGTGTTCGGTTCACGCCGCTGCGACTGCGGTGAACAGCTCGACGCGGCGATGCGGCGGATCGGTGCGGCCGGCCGCGGAGTCGTCGTCTATCTACGCGGCCACGAGGGGCGCGGGATCGGATTGAGCCACAAACTTCGGGCCTACGCGCTGCAGGACACCGGACTCGACACCGTCGATGCCAACCTGGCCCAGGGACTGCCTGTGGACAGCCGCGAGTACGGGATCGGCGCCCAGATCTTGCGCGATCTCGGAGTGCAGACCATCACGCTGATGACCAACAACCCGGCCAAGTATCGAGGCCTGGCCGGGTACGGAATCGAAATCACCGACAGGGAGCCGATTATCGTGGAAGGCAACGCCGACAACTTCGAGTATCTGAAGACCAAACGCGCACGCATGGGGCACGCCCTCGACGGCGCGCACGAGGGGCGCGAGCGCCGCATGGTAGCCGAGATTGAGGCGTCATGACCGTGAACACCTCGACTGCCTCCGCGCCGACGCAGCCCACCGAAACACAACTGTTCCGCAGCGCGATGGCGTCCTTCCCCAGCGGCGTCACGATCGTCACGACCACCGATGCCGACGGCCGCTGGTGGGGCTTCACGGCGAGCTCGTTCTGCTCCGTATCGATGGACCCGCCTCTGGTTCTGGTGTGCCTGGCCGACACCGCCGAGTGCCACCCTGTCTTCACCGCAGCGCAACGATGGATGATCCACGTCATCCACCCCGACCACGCCGAACTCGCCACACGATTCGCCACCCGCGGTGCCGACAAGTTCACCCATGCCGGGTTCGTCCCCGACGAACGCGGTCTGCCCGTCCTCACCGACGCCTGTGTCACCTTGGACTGCACCGCCTCCGCTCGACACGCCGGCGGAGACCACACCATCCTGGTCGGCCGGGTCGAGCACACCAGTGTGCGCGAGGCCGAACCGGCGATCTACTTCCAGCGCGCCTTCCGGATGCTCGCCTAGTGACCACACCCACCGCGTATATCGGAAGGGATCGGCGCAATACCTGCTTCGACTCGGGTCCGCAGCAACCGATCCCACAGCATCGTGACCAATCCGAATGACCGAAAAGTGAGAGCGCCATGACTACCTCGAACCCGCGGGTGAACACCGTCGACGGCGTGCTGCACCGCAGCGCCGCCCGCTTCCCCCACCGCACCGCCCTGCGGTTCGGCGACCGCACCCTCACCTACCGCGAACTCGACGACGCGGTCACCCGCGCGGCCGCGCGGCTGCGCTCATTCGGCCTGCACCAGGGCGATCGCGTCGCGGCATACGGCACCAACTCCGACGCCTACGTCATCGGCTACCTCGCCGCGGCCCGCGCCGGCCTGGTGCACGTGCCGATCAACTACGCGCTGCGCGGCGAGGAACTGAGCTATCTGCTCGCGCAGTCCGGCGCCCGTGCGGTGCTCGTCGACCCCGCCCTGCAAGGCAACGTCGATCAGGTACGCGCCGATGTGCCCGCCGAGGTCGTGCTCCCGCTCCGCGACACCGACGACTCGTTACAGGCGATCGCCACAACCGGCGAGGTGCCCACGCTCGAACTCGACGTGACCGACACCGAACTCGTCCAGCTCCTCTACACCTCGGGGACGACATCGAAGCCCAAGGGCGCCATGATGACCCATCGTGCCCTGGTGTTCGAGTACACCTCGTCGATCGTGGCTCTCGATCTCGCGGCGGACGACAACCCGTTGATCTGCATGCCGCTGTATCACTCGGCCGGCATGCACGTGTTTATGCTTCCGTACCTCGCGGTGGGTGCGACGATCACGCTGCTGCCCGCTCCTGATATCCCGGAGATTCTGCGGCTCGTCGAGGCCGAGCACATCGGATCGTTGTTCCTTGCACCGACGGTATGGGTGCCGCTCGCGAACCACCCGGACCTGGACACCCGTGACCTGTCGTCGCTGCGAAAGGCCCAGTACGGGGCATCGATCATGCCGGTGACGGTGCTGAACCGGTTGCGCGAGCGCTACCCGGATCTGCAGTTCTACAACTGCTTCGGGCAATCCGAGATCGGGCCGCTCGCATGCGTTCTGCGCCCCGAGGAACATCAGGAGCGGCCGTCGTCGTGCGGCAAGGCGATCCTGTTCGTCGAAACCCGCGTGGTCGACGACGAGGGCAACGACGTGCCCGAGGGTGAACCCGGTGAGGTGCTGTACCGGTCGCCGCAACTGTGCCTGGGCTACTGGGACAACCCGGAAGCCACCGAGGAGGCGTTTCGCGACGGGTGGTTCCATTCCGGCGACCTTGTCACACGGGACGCCGAGGGGTACATCACCGTCGTCGACCGTATCAAGGACGTCATCAACACCGGTGGCATTCTCGTCGCCTCGCGGGAGGTCGAAGACGCCCTCTACACGCACGCCGCGGTGGCCGAGGTCGCGGTGATCGGAACCCCGGACGAGAAGTGGATCGAAGCCGTCACCGCCGTCGTGGTGCTCAAGGACGGGCAGGCCGTCACCGAGGGTGAGCTGATCGACCACGTCAAACAACGGCTCGCGCCATTCAAGGTGCCCAAAGCCATCCGGTTCGTCGAGACGCTGCCACGGAACCAGAGCGGCAAGCTACTCAAGCGCGAACTGCGCACGGCATGACCGAACCAAGAAGGGACACTGGCACGGCACCACTGCGGAAGACCCCCGGGAGCACATCGCGATGCCGAAGACTCCCAACGCCCCAGCCCGGACGACCCAGCAGGCTGGGGCGCGTCTGCGACGAGGACGATCAAGTCCGGGCCACAACAACCGCTACACCATTCCCGGTTCCGGCAACGCTCCGCACCCTGCCTCCCCGAGGATCCTGCCAACGAGACTGAAAGTCACAGTCCGGGTGAGGTTCGTGGTCGCGGCAAAATCGGCAATCGGGCAGCGCCGAGGTGATACGCCCCCAGAAGTCACGGCTACGAGCGTGGCTCGTTCACGCAGCGACATCGCGCCGCTCGCAACCGACACGGCGATCATCCGACCCGTCCGCTCCGCCTGGGGACCACTCAGAAGAGGGTGTCGCTCACTCGTAGCGGTCGGTAGCCGGTGGGACCGAGCGCGGCGAGTTCGGCGTCGATGTCGAGGTCGATGGAGCCGAAGAAGTTGATGTTCTCGCTGTGCGCCGGGGAGATGTGGGCGAGGACTTCGTCATCGATCCGCCGGCCGACGGCGCGCATCGAGTCGACGGCGAGCCCGTAGTACTCGGTGGTCCACGCGACGACGGCGTTGGTGACCAGCGTCAGACACCAGGCCTGTTCGGTTTGTTGCTGCAGGTGCCGGGCGCCGATGGTGCCCTCGTGGGCGTAGAGCAGGTCGCGTTTGAGCGCGTGCAACGATTCGCCCTTGTTCAGTTGCCGGGCGATCCGGCGGCGATACGCCGCATCGGTCAGGTAGCGGGCGGCGTAGACCGTGCGCCGTAGCGCCCCGTACTCTTTCAGCGCCGCGGCGAGGGTGTTCTGCCGGCTGGAGGCGGAGAGTTTGCCGACCAGCAGGGAGGCGGTGGCGTGCCCGAACTTCAGCGACCCTGCCAAACGCAGCAGGTCATCCCAGTGTGCGGCGATCAACTCGAGGTTCGCCCGCCGCGTCAGCAGCGGGCCGGCGAGCGGAAATTCCGCCTGCACCGCGGTTTTCGACCCCGTCCGGTACAGGGTGATCTTGCCCAGATCCCGGATCCGCGGGGAGAGCTGCAGGCCGAGCAGGTCGAACAGCGCAAAATTGACGAGGGTGACCCCGTGGGTGTCGGTGGCGTGTTCGGTGATCGGGATGTCGGCGGCGTTGCCGAGGATCTCGTCGAGCACATAGTGGGCCTCGCGCCGGGTGGCGACGATGATCTTCGTGCCGTAGGTGGCGTGCTGATCGGTCACGTGCGTGTATGTCGACAGGCCCTCGCTGGCGAAGTAGCGGCTGAGTGCCCGGGCGGTGACCGATTTGCCGCGGGTCGGGAACCGTTGCCCATCGCTCGAGGACAGGGTGCCGGTGCCGAACACCGCGGCCAGCGGCAGCGTGTGGTGGTGGTCGATCAGGGTCAGGTTCGCCGCCCGCAGCGTCTCCTCCCGTACATACCATTCGCTGGTCCAGGACAGCACGTCATAGGAGATGCCGCAGGCGCCAGCCATCCGGGTCAGGCCGAGGTTCGTCGCATACGCCAGCAGCACCGCGATGAGGTTGCGTTTCACCTCCCCGGGGCGGGCCTGTTTGCCGCCGGCGTGGGTGAAGCAGTCCAGGAATCCGGTGCGTGTGTCCAGCTCGATCAGCAGTGACACGATCGGCGCGAACGGCAGCATCTCGGTCAGCTCGGCCTTGAGGTCGGCCACCTCCACCGGCAGGTCCTCCGCGGTGAGCGGGGAGATCACCAACTCGCCGGCCGCGTCGAGCCGCACCGGCCCGCCGGCCTCGGCGAGCACCCGCTCGAGCTCGCCGAGCGCCTCGGTCAACTCGGCCTCGAGCTGGCCCAACGCGGCAGCAGGATCGGCGGGTTTGCCGACCAGACGGCAGTACTCGGCCCGCTGATCGCGCCACGAGTCCGGGGTGAGCAGGTAGGCGGCAGGGTCGGCGTAGCGGCGCGAGCCCGGCACGAACACGTCCCCGCTGCGCAGCCCGTCGCGCAACGCGAGCAGCGTGCACAGCTCCCAATAGTGCCGATACCCGGTGTGATCACCCGCCTTCGTAGCGGCATCGAGATAGCCGCGCCAGCGGGCGGGGACGAAGCCGGTCGGGGCGCCGGCGGGGACCTTGCGGGCACCGGTCGCGTTGAGTTCCCGCAGGATCCCCACCGCCTCAACCAGTTCGGCCGCGGCGGTGCCGCCGGCGAACGGCACCGCCGCGATCACGTGCGGGGTGAACTGGCGCAGATACCCGTAGGAGCCGTCGAGAGCCGCGAGGTGGCCGTGATCGCGCGGCAGCCGCGGCGGCGCGGTCGATTGGGCGGCGCGCAGCCGTTCCCAGCCGATCGTCTCGCCGCGGATCAACGCACCCACGTTCTCGTCGGCGACGTCGGGGTCGGCGGCGATCGCCAAGATCGCATCGAGCAGGGCTTGCCGGTCCTCCCCGGCTCGCGCACGCTCCGCCAGCGCGTCGCGCATCTTGAACGCCGACTTCGACTCGCGCGCCGAGATCGCCTGGTCGAACAGTTGCACGACCTCGTCGAGGACCTCGGTCACCGACTGCGTCAGCAGGGTCAACAGGATCGGATAGCGGCGCTGCGGCCCACGCCGCGACAGTGCCTGTCCTGTCAGGCGTCGGCCCAGCGTGGCCAGAAACCGGCGCCGCTCGGCCGGCAGCATCGACAAATCCAGGCTGTCCGCGCCGAGTGTGCGGAGGAACTCCAGCTTCGCGACCTCGGCCTTGACCGCCGCCGGGGAGGCCTCCACCGGTCCGGTGCCCAGCCACCGCAACCGGGTCATCCCGATCTCGGGGTCGACCTCGAGCAGCGCGTCCAGCCCGGCCCGCCGCTGCTCGGTGAGCAGGTGGGCGAGCCGGTCGTACGTTTCCCTGCGGGCTTCTTCGCGGGCGTGGGCGACGCGTTCGACGACCGTCACCGGTCCGGGGCGGATCACCCGCGCCGAGATCAGGTATTCGCAGGCGAGCCGGAACAGCAGCGTCGGCGAGTCGTGTTCGAGCGCCCGCGCCAACAGAAACTCGTCGAGTTCCTTGAGTTCCAACGACGTCGGGGCCCGCCATCCCAGATAGCGAGCCGCCAACCGCAGATGCTCCGTCCGGGTTTTCGCCCTACGGCCGTACGCGCCGATCACGTCCGGGTTCACCCGAAGCTGCTCGGCCAGACGCGCCACCGCCGCCCGCGGCGCGGACGCGACGTCGTCGGGCACGAACCCCAGCCACGGCAGTGAACACATCGCCACCGCCAGCCCCAGCCGGTCGGCCCGGCCGCGGCCACGCCCCGGGTCGACGAACGCCACATCCGCCGGAGTCAGCGTGAAGAACCGGAACAACTCCTCCCTGGAGATCTCCGGGAACCGTCGCAGCGCCTTGAGTTCCTCCTCCGCGAACACCCGAGTCGCCAACCCACCAACCTCCCAGCCCGGACCTGAAACCCCGCAGCTCAGAAGCCTACCCAGCCGAATCCGCCCGAAATTCGGCGATTACTACCGGGACCCCCTGACGACGGAGAAGTCGTCGTTCTTGTCGCGGATCTGCGCGACGACCCGGTCGAAGAGGGTTTCGGCGCGGTCGGTGGCGTCGGTGCGGTAGACGAACGTCGCGTCGCGGGCCATGTGGGTGGCGGCGGTGTCGGCGAACATGTCGAGGGTGTTCAGCTGGGCGAGCAGGTGTGCGGCACCGCGGGGGCCATAGACGGCGGGGACCTGCGCGCCGTCGGCGCCGTCGGGATAGCGCAGGGTGCGGCGCAGCATGTCGTCGATGTCCACCGGAAGATTCCGCAGCTCACTCGGTGCGGTGGCGGGGAAGCGGTCGATCATCGGCCGCTGCAACTCCAGCGCGTGCTCGAGCGCCTGATCGGCCCAGCTCGCCCGGTCGGTGGGGCTGTCGACGAAGGTGTAGATCAGGTAGTGCCCGTGCTGGGTCAGCGCGGCCACCGATCGGGAGTAGTCGGTTTCGACGGTGTGGACCAGGCTCTCGGGCATCGTCGCCAGCGGATGCGGCGCGGCCGTCGGCCCGGAGGTGGCCGGGTCGAGCAGGTGCTCGTGCAGCTGGGCCGCGGCTTCGCCGGCTCCGGTGGCGTCGCGGAATCGCAGCACGGCGTGGACCATCCGGGCCCGGCTGTCCTTGGTGAAGCGGGCGGTGGAGAATCCGGCGATGATGCCGATCTCGGCGCCGATCTGCTCGATGGTCGAGTCGGTGTCGGCGAGCAGGTAGGCCAGCGGGATCGGTCCGAAGATCGGGCGGGTCAGGTCGAGGTATTCCTCGGTCAGTGCCGGGTCGACCTCGGCGGGCAGGACGAGGAATTCGGCCATGCGCTGGCTTTCGATGATGCTGCCGATGCCGTTGTCGCCAGCGGTGGCCGGGTAGTCGCTGGGGCGGGTGGAAAACTCCTCGCCGGGGTCGGGTTCGCCCGGGGCGGCGGGAATGAGCGCGGCGGTGCGCGCCGTGGTGGTGCTGGTCTCGGCTGCGGCCTCGGCGGTGCCTTCACTCGCGGTCGAGGTGCAGCCGGTCAGCGTGATGGCCGTAGCGAGCAGTGCGGCGCTGGTGCGGGCGCGGTGGCGGTGGCGGCTGGTCAATCTTCCCCCCGGGTCGGTCGAGGGGCATGACGGTGCCGGACGGACCACTTCCCCCCGGTTCGTGGACGGCAGTGACCGTACCGAGGCGAGTGCTCAGGCCGGTGCGTGGGTGCCCGGTATCGGAGGTTCTTCCGCTCTCGATGCCGAGCGTCCTGCGGAAATGATGCGGCAGGCCGATGCTTCCCGAAGTCCGCTGTCGCGTCCCTCCATCGACCTGCCGCCCATTGACTATAGCGCCCCGAGTCGAACGCATGTGCGAAAATTGGTTGGTGGTGTCCTACGAACGCGCACCGAAACGGTGCCCGAACGGGCACCGACTCGGACCGCACCGGGTGGTGGTGGGATGGACACCGTGCACGTGCGCGACGGCTCTGCGCCCCTCGGGAGCCAGCGGACACCGCACCTACCTGTGCATCGTCTGCGAGGCGGAGATCGCCATTCCGCCCCATACGGGACCACGGTTCTCCGGGGTGCAGTGGCCGCCGAGACCGACGCAGGAGCAACCGCAGCCCGACCCGGAAGGTGAGCGAGCCGGCCGGATCGCAGACGGAGCGACCCGCCGGGAGCCAGAAAATTAGTTTCGCTAAAATTGTGGTTTGAACTGGGAAAACGACACGTCCCGTTCTGTCGTGTCGATCGGAGAAAGCACCACCATGAAGCCCGGCGACCAAGTGAAGGTCAGCGCACGCGGCAAGTTCGTGTTCACCGTCAAGGACGTCGATGAGGACACCGGCATGGCGATGATCGAGGTCAACGCCGACAGCCCGCTCACGTATCCGTGGCCGGCGCGCATCACCGATCTCGTGCCTGTCGAGGACTGACTCCGAGAGCTCTTCCTCCTGCCGGTCGCTTCCGCTTCACCTGTTTGGTGCCGGTACGCGCTTCCGCTACGGTGACCGCTGCAATCACCCGAGTTCCCCGACAGGTGAGTGATTCCCTGACGGGTCGAAGGATGGTCCCCGGCGCCCCCCGCCGGGGACCATCGCCTTTTCTGCTGCTGGGGTGTGCGTGCAGCGGACGACACGGCCGCTACCCTCGGCGCGTGGAGGACAGGACGCGAGCTATCGGCGATGCCGCCGATGCGATGACCGACGATGAGCTCGAGACCGCGATTGCGGCACTGCACTCCCGTGAGCGGGAACTTCTCGTCGCCGGGGACAGCGAGGCGGCGTTCGATCTGATGGGCACGAAGTTCGTTCTGCTGTCCACCCTAGAAGGTCGACGACGCTGATCCCTGCGGGGTTACTCCGCGTCCCCGCTGGGCGGGAGCAGCTCATTGATCAGATCGTCGGGCGTTTCGCCGGCCTCGAGCCTGTCGATGATCGTGCGGGGATCTTCGATGTCGAACTTTCCTGCCATTGCATTGGCAGCGCGGATGTTCTGGGCGATGTAGTTCTTGATAGCTTCTTCGCCATGTGAGGCGAAGATTTCGCAGAGAGCCTGAGTGCGGCTTTGCTTGTCGGGCATGGCGTTCCCTTCGCGGACATCATCCGGTCGTGCTCGGTTCGTGCTGGTTCGTGGCGGTCGGTGCCGTCACTGCCCGACGGTGCGCTTCTTGCGGCGCCGGACCTTCTCGACGTCGGGGAAGGGCTGACCGTCGTTGTAGGTGTGCTCGAGTCGGTGGGTGTGGTCGGCGATGGCTGCCTCGATGAAGGAGTTGAGCGAGCCGTGAGCGCCGGGATAGACACCGCGCAGGCGCTTGTGCGCGGTGGTGGCGGCGTCGATGACCTTTCGGCACGGGTGAAAGTGCGACGAGTCACGGTGGGCGGCAGGGCGTGGGCGGGTGCGGCCGACGTCGGCGTGGCATCCGCGTCAGTGCGCAGGCCGGGGAGGGTTTTCGTCGTCCACATCCGCCCCGCTGTACATGCCGTCGATCTTCGTCACAGACTCTCGTCTCCTTCGTCGTAGATGGTGTGGTGGTGAGCGCCGCCGATCATGACAGTTCGGTACGACTGGTCTCACAGCGTCGTCGCCGAAGGGGCGACGAACGCGACAGGGCACGGTCGCCGTCGGGACTTGCTGCTCACGAGTGTTTTGCGTCCGTGCGGCGGTGCTGTGCGGGCTGACTGGCGCGCCGCAGCAGCCACCGCGACCAGCACGAGTGCGGCTGCGGTGATGGCAACACAGGTGGGCCGCCATTCGACCTAGTGATTCTGGATAATCTTGCATTCCGTTCTATGCGGTATTTCGTCTGTCGGTCGAGCTCTGGACCGGTGTCGTAGCCGGGGCACGTGTCGTCACTCGCCGAGATGGGTGTCTTCTCTGGTCTCGGTGTCGAGGCGGCTGAGGATGCTGTCGTCGACTGCGGCGGCGAGGGTGGCGGTGTATTCGTACTCGTCGATGCGGTCGAGGGCGCCGGCGATGTGCTCAGCGGGGACGGTGATGCCGATGCAGGGGCGGGCGTCGATCAGCAGGTTCAGGAAGGGAGCGGGGTCGTAGTTGTCGGTGGCGCGGATGAGTCGGCGCAGTGCTGCGGCACCGGCGATAACGGCGTCGACCTCGGTGGCAGCAGTGCCGGTGGAGGCGACGGTGTGGTCGAGGTGCGGATCGCAGGTGACGGTCCAGGTGTGCATGTCGTGGTCTCTCCTGGCTGGAAGGTGGAAGGGTCAGTGCTGTGCTGGAGGTCAGTGTGTCCGGTTCCGGCGAGCGGACCGGAGCGCAGACGGGCAGGTGGCCCGGTTCTGTGGAGAACCGGGCCACCTGTGGATAACTACTCAGTTGTGTCCGTGCAGCGCGAGGGCTTTCTCGTCGGCGGGGAGCAGCACGGATCGGGCGACTTGGACGGTGCGGGCCAGTTCCGCCACGAAAGCCTTGTGTCCAGCCTTGTCGAAGAAGCGGAAGGTCAGGGGCCCGGCTTCCACATCGACCCAGTGCACGTGGCGTCGACGCTCGGGGGAGAACGCACCGCCGGGCACGACGCTGGTCTGGGGAACCTGCGACCAGTTCACCGTGACCAGGTGCTCGTCGGAGGCGAACCGGTCGGGGCTGAGCATGAAGTGCTCGGGCAGTGCCATCAAGTAGCCCCCGCTCTGCGGACGGCGCAGCGCAGTGATCAGCGCGCGGGCCACGGCCGGGTCGGTGAAGACCATGCGCACGGCTCCGAAGGTGACGAACACTGCGGCGCTGGTGGTCAGCGCGCTGGTCACGTCCACGCGGACCTGCTGGTGTTCTCCGGCGATCATGATGGCGCTGCGGGTGGTCAGGCTCGGAAAGATGCTCGGTTTCTGCGACGTCATGGGTGCGCTCCCTGCGCTCGAAGTAAGAACCACCGGCCGGGGCCGGCTGTTCTTGTGCCCTTCTGGCAAGGAGATGACGACCGGCATCAGGGCCGCGGGAGTGCAATCCCTGGGACGAAAAGTTCCGGGGGAGCGCAGCGGGGGAGGAAGTTTTCGGGCCGTCAGGCCGCGGAGCGCCCAGGGGTTGCGCGGAGCGGACCGCCGGTCACAATCGGATGGCCAGAAGGGCATACCATGAGTTCTTGTCCCGGGCGCAGCGCAGCGGAGCTCGATTCGGTGGACACCGAAGGTGGCCCTGACGCGGGGGAGTAGAGGTCGACCTCGCCTGTCGTTGCCGGTACGGAGCTCTCTTTGGTGCTCGGCGTGCTCGACGAGAGGAAAGCCGTTTTGAGGCTTGTCGTCGAGTGCGCGCAGCACTCATTGTGAGAGGTCGGGTCCGGTTTCTCGGGTCGGTCCGGTGTCAGGGGGAGCAGCGGACGTTGAGGGGTTCTCGCCTCGGTTCTTGCTGTTGAGCATCTGCCCGACTGAGCGGGGATGGCCGAGGAGAGCGGCGGCGATGTCGGCGGCCACCGACGCCGGGAGATCGGAGGCAGGATTTTCCTCGCCCTGGGTCGCGGTGGGGTCGGCCAGACTGCTCAGCCAGTTCCGCGCTCGGTCGAGGGAGAGGTCCTTGTTCTCGGTGTAGGTCGGTGGCCACTCGATTCCGCTGTCGATGCGGGCGCGGATGTCGGCGGCTCGCACGAGTTGTTCTGCGACCAGGGCGGCGACGAATTCGTAGTCTTTCTCGCGGCCGGCGATTGTTTTCGACACGCACAGATCCACTGGGTCCAGGCACAATCCGGTTCGGCCGTAGAGGGTGGAGGTGTCGTCGTCGACGATGAAGTGGACGAGGCGGTGTTCCCAGTGTCGGGGGAGGACTACGACGTCTTTGTGGATGCCTTCGACGTAGAAGCCGAAGGACATGTGGAAAGGCGAGTCCTCGCCGAGTCGGGCATCGAGGAGCAGCAGCTTGTCTTCGACGGCAGGTGGATCGGTGATCCCGCTCAGGGGCAGGATGTCGACTTCTCGCGAGAGGAAGGCGGCCGGGGGCAGGACGGTAGTGTCGAAGCTGCCGAGGATCGATTGGGAACCGAGCACGATCACGCGGGGTTCGTCGAGGTTGGCGCACGCGGCCTTGATCGCCTGTCCGAGTTCGTCCCGGTTCACCGCTGCGCAGTGGCTTTGAGTCTGGTTCTGAATTCGGTGAGGACGCGGCGACGTTCGTCATCGCTGAGCAGAACCGACAGGGGGGACAGGTTGCGCATTTCCCGGCTGGTGTCGTCGTCCGTCTCGACGATCCGGCGGATGTCGTCGATGTCGTTGGTGCGGACGATCGTGTCCCATCGGTCCAGGTAGCGCTCCATCAGTGGGCTCCGGTTCACCTGACGGCGGATCGTTTGCAGGCTGCGGCGCACCGGTTCGGTGTCGACCGACAGACCGGTGGTGATGATCTTGTCGAGCACGGCGGACTGCACGAGCTGCTGACGCACGGTCTTCGGTGTGACCACGCTCATCTGTCCACCTCCTCGGCTCGAACCATCTGTGTCCTCTGTACGGATCGCTCTCATGATAGTGCGTGTATGCAGCAGTTTCACCCCCGCTGTTGCTCGCTGCAACACTTTCGGGTGGCGCTCGGTGGTGCCCGGCGGCCGGGAATGACGGCCTGTTTTCCTCTGCAGGCTCTGGCCGGCGGGCGCGGTGGGGTGGTAGATGCGCCACGGCGCGGGTGCGAGTGTCGGTGGCGATGCTGCGGCACCGCCGACCGCCAACTGCGTATCCGTCTAGCAGTCGAGGTCGAGGGTGGGTCGGCTGCGGGGCGGGTCCACGGGTGGAGTCACAGGGTCCGGAGTGGAGGTATTGGCGGTGAAGTCGTGGACAGAACGTGGGTGCGCGGACATGGCGGCGGTGATGGCGCGCAGATCGACGCCGTGGTCGATGATCGGGCCGACGGGATCAGGATCGGCCGCGTCGGTGATCGCCATGTCCAGCACACCGCGCATCAGGCGAGTGTCGCCGGTCTGCATGTACTCGAAGCGTCCCCAGACGAACTGCTCACGCAGGTCCCCAACCAGGGGGTTCTGTTTCAGTTCGGTCTTGCTGACGACGTGGAAGCGGTCGGTGTCGAGCCGGTAGCCGGCCTCGGCGGACAGTTGCCGGAAAAAGGCGAATTGGGTTCGGGTGTTGCCCTCACGAAAGGGGTGGACGAAATTTATCCGCAGCCACACTGTGGCCAGTTCGCCGATGAAGTCGTTGCGGGCAAGTCCGCGCAGATTGTCCTTGGCGGCAATACGGTCGAGAACGACTGTAGCGGCCTGGGGGACTTCGCGGGCCTTGAAATACTTGTGCGGTATTTCGGTGACGTGATTTTGCCCGTTGCGGACGGCGGCGACGTCCGGCCCCCACTTGACCATCGGCCAGTCCTGCGGGGCGGTGCGCAGTTGCCCGGCCCAGGGGTAGACGTCCTGGAACAGGTAGTGGTGGATGCGCTGGAAGTGGTCCAGGTCGTAGCGGCCGGAGATCGGAGTCTCGGCCAGCTGTTGCATCCGTGTGTAGGACGCGAAGCCTTCGTAGCGGCGGAGAGTCTCGGAGTCGGGGACTCCGTGGGGGTAGCTCGACCGTGGCCCGAGCAGGTTTTTCATCACCGCCCGGCTGGTGTCGGGCACCTCATCGGGACTCCAGTCGATCGTCTCGGGGATGAAGTAGTCCAACCATTCGCGGGAGTAGCGCGGGGCCATATCAGTCGGTCTCGTATCCCGCTTCGCGGAGCAGCATGGTCTCCACCTCCTTGAGCGTCTTGGTGCCCCGGATCAGCTCGACCAGTATTTCCTTGTCGTCCTCGCTCATCTGTCGGCCTTCGATCGCCATGATCGGTTCCATCGCGGCGAGGGCGGCGCGGGCTTCTGCTTCGGTCTTGCGTGGTGTCACGAGTTCCCCTCTGGTCGGGTGGTGGTGGGGCAGAACTGTCGATCGGTCCTGCCCCACCGGTGGTGTCGAGTGTGATGGTGGTGGTCAGACGGCGCGGCCGTCGTCGTATCCGCCGTCGTATCCGGCTTCGTACTGCGGCAACGGGTCGGTGTACTGCGGCTGGTCCGGCCCGGTGCGGCGCGGATCGATCGGACGGAGCGGGCGCCGGTCGCCGGCGGCTGCCCGCAGTCCCTTCTCGAGCATCTCGTCGAGCACGAAGGTGTCCTCGGCAAGCGTCACCGCCTCGGTCGGCTCGACGACAGCATCGGTGTCCGCTTCGACACCCACGGCCATCTCGCCGTCAACTCCGGTTGCCGTTTCGGCAAGCATTGTGGTTTCCGTCGTGGTGGTGAGACTTTCGCGGCGTTCGATGCTGGCCTGGTGGATCGCGTCACGGCCGATGTTCTGATCTGCGGCGAACTTCTCGACCGCTCGGGTGGCGATGCTGAAGGCTTCACCGCGGGTGTTCACGGCCTCCCGGTCGACACTGCCGTTACCGTCCCAGGCGTGCAGGTGCCATTGCCGCTCGTCCCAGGACACTCGTGCACCGGGTTTACCGGTGTCGGCGTCGAAGCCGTACTGCCAGATCGCTTCGGTGTCGTCGAGGGCCACCCACGGATCGGACCTGCGGCTTTCTTCGCGTTGTTCGGCGCCGTCGAGCCATGCTTGCCGGGCTGCGGCCATGCGCTCGGGCACCGAGGCGATGAGATCGGCTTTGTTCATGTTCCGGTGTTCGGCCCAGGCATCGGTCGGGTTCAGATCCAGCGTCCACTGCGGGTACTGCCCGTCCGCAGCCCGTCGCTGCTGGTCTTCGCGGACTCGGCGCAACGCCTCGGGAGAGTTCTCGCGGGCGTTGACTTCGAGCCGCAGTTCCTCGGCTCGCAGCTTCGCGGCCTCGAGTTCGGCCGTGCCGGTGAAGTCGAGTTCCGGTTCGGCCTCGGCCTGCGCGAGCCGGCCGCGGTTGTGTTCGATCCGCGCTTCGATGGTGGTGATGTGCCGGTCGGCGCGATCGGCGATCTTGCGGATCGTCGAAAGCATCCCCTGCGCTCCGCTGGCACGTTCGAGGACGTTGAAGAACCGATCCCGCTCGTACCAGGCGGTTTCCTCACCGACGGTGACATAGAACTGGCCGAGGGTCTGGCTGTAACCCAGAGTCAGTGGCACCCCGCCGATGACACCGAAGACCTGCTCGTCGCTGCTGCGGGTCACCTCGTCTTTGAGCCGGATCAACGACCCTCGCAGGGCATCGGCCAGCTCCGCGGTCTGTGAGTCGGGGATCGTCCCGTCGGGGAAGGCCCACATCTTCCGGGCACGGTCCTCGACGGCGCTCCAGGCGGCGAGCTTGCCGGCGACCTCCCGGACCTCGGGCAGCCGCTTCTCGTCGGCGGTGATGGACCGGCTCAGTGCCCGGATCGCAGCGTTGCGGGCCGCGTTGGCACCCCGCACCGCATCGCGGCGGGCTTGAAGTTCGGCGACCTTCTGGTCGGCTTCGACCTGCTCGACGAAGACCGGATCACCGGTGGCGGCGGCCTTGCTCTGCGCCCAGGAGACCGTCAGATCCCCGCCGAGATCCTCCATGGTGGGCGGCACGTCGGCCTTGCGGATCATCGCCACGAAGTTCGATTTGCGGGCGACGTACTGGTACATCATCGCGTCGTAGGAGCGGCGGGCGACCATGTTGACCACGCTGACCCTCTCGTGGACGTTGCCCTGGCGGATGATGCGGCCAAGGCGTTGTTCCATGTCCGCAGCCGTCCACGCCGGGTCCATGTTGATCATCTGCTTGAGTGCCCGTTGGACGTTCAGGCCGGTGCCGCCCTTCTTGGTGGAGGTGATCAGCACCCTGATCCGTCCGTCGTTGCACGCTTCGACCAGCCTCGCTTTGGCCTTGGGGCCGTCGTAGTCGTGCATGAACGCGATCTCCTCGCGTTTCATGCCTCGGGCCACCAACGCATCGCGCAGCTCGGTGTAGAGATTGCGGGTCCTGGGGCCGGCACCAGCCTTGGGAGTGCCCCGATCGCAGAACACCAACTGGAACACCCCGGTCATCTCGGGACCGTACTTATCCGCCGGGATGTGCAGGTCGGCGTGGTCGCGGTGGACCTGCCAGATCAGATCGGCGGCATGCTCGACCCGGCTGTGCTGCGGGTCCGGTGCGCCCAGGTTCGCCAGCGCCGGATACATCGTCAGGTTCCGCCCGTCGGTGGCGATCTTGAGACTGTTGTCCAGGTCCATCCGATCGCCCCGGATCTGGGACATGCGCACATCGAGGTCGGCCATCGCGTCGATCGCGTCCTGTCCCATGTCGAACTCCACGATCTTCGGGGCTCCGCCGTCGAGGACGGGCAGGCGCACCGGGATCCGATCGGAGGTCACCACGTCCCGGAACTGGTCGAGCATCGCCACCAATTGCGGGACGTTGGCGTATTCGGCCATGCGGGTTTTCATCTGGATGCGGGTGGCGGTGGTGTTCATCTCCGGCACCGACACCGGCTTGGCGAAGGTGCCCGCCCAGTTGTCGATGCGTCCCAGGCCGGCCTCGTGCAGCAGGTCCGGGCGCAGGTACTTGGTCATCACCCAGATTTCCGACAGCGAATTGCTGATCGGGGTGCCGGTGGCGAAGGCGATCGCCTTGGCCGGAGCGTGCGCCATCCCCTGCTCGACGTTGCGGGCGCGGGCCTTCTCCCGCAGATGCTTGGCCTTCATCTCCAGGTCGGTGGCCCGCTGGGAGCCATTGGTGACCGCCAGATCGGCGCTGTTGGACGGGCGGGTGAGGTTCTTGTAGTCGTGCGCCTCGTCGATGAACAGGAAATCGGCCCCGGACTGTTCGAAGGTCAGTCCTTCGTCGGTGGCCTTGGCCGCGATGATCTTCTCGACCCTGGCCTCGGTGGATTTGATCGCCTGCTCGATCTGCTTGACCGTGAACTCCGCGCCCTGGCTGTTGGCAGCGTCGAGGGCCTCGCGCAGCTCACCGAGTTCGCCTTCGAGGTACTCGATCTGCGCTTCGCGGCGCATGGCGATGCGACTGAACACCGACTGCGGCACGATCACCAAGTCCCAGTCCCCGACGGCGCTCTGCCCGACGAAGCGTTGCCGGTCATCGCGCCCGTCCAGGTCGGCGGCGACGAGGATGTTCGCGTTCGGATAGGCGTCGCGGGCCTCGACCGACCACTGCCCGAGCAGGTGATTGGGCACCACGATCCACGGCTGGCGGATCTGCCCGAGCCGTTTGGCTTCCATGCACGAGGCGGTGATCGTCAAGGTCTTGCCGGCCCCGACCACGTGGTCGAGCAGGATCGTCTCGTCGTGCAGGAACCGTGTCACCGCAGCGGCCTGGTAGTCGTACGGCGTGTACTTCGGGTTCATGCCGGGAAACGCCTTGCCGGTCGCGTCGTGGACCGGCTTGACGTAGGAGTTGTAGCGCTCGTTGAAGATGCGGGCCAGGCGCACATAGCGGTCGCCGTCCTCCCACAGCCATTTTTCGAACCGCTCCTGCAAGGCTGCGGCCGAGGCTTGTGCCTGCTCGGTGAGCTTGACGTTGAACCGCGGCTTCGGGGAGCGTTCGAGCTCGTCGCCGGTCTTGTTGACCTGGACCGGCTTGTTGTTGGCGAGCAGCTCGACCATCTTCACGCCCGGCAGCCGGGCACTGCCGTACTTGTCCGGGTAGCCCCCGGAGAATTCGTGGCGGCTGCGCTGATCGGTGGTGATCTGCCAGTTTCCGCTGACCTGATCGTGTTCGACGGTCAGCCGGTCCGGGCGCAACCCGAACTCCTCGACCAAGAACGCGCGATAGTCCTCGATCGGCACCCAGGTCGCGCCGATGCGCACCCCGATCTCGGCGGGATCCACATCCGGCGGCACCACCTCCGTCAGCGCCTCCACCAGCGGCGCGTAGCGAGGATCGTCGCCGGCTGTGATCGTCGCCCGCGCCAGCTTGTCGCGCACCTGCCCGGACAGGGCAACAGTGGCCAATTCCCACCGGTCGGCGTCGTGCAGGGACGGATAGATCTTCCCCTGAGCCTGCTCGAGCGCGTCCTCGACGGACACATTCAGCAGCTCGGCGACTCGCCGCGGCGAGATGTGTCCGAGCTCGTCGAAGCTGATCGCCAGCGCTTCGTCGACGTCGGCGGCGCTGGCGGCCTTGTCCTTGAACGGGGTGGTGTCCTCGGTGAAGATCGCCGTCTTGGTCGCCACCGCATCGCTACCGTCGAACGTCGACTGGAAGTTCTCGATGGCCAGCACCATGCCCAGGCGTGGATCCCGGGCGATCGCGCCGTGCAGATGCGCGGAATAGCGGCGCGGTTGCGGCTGCTCGGACGCCTTGTCGTACAGCACCTCGTACACCTCGTCGGGGATCGACCCGGTGTAGGGGCCGGCCTCCTTCGGATCCAGCCCGTCGGCGAGGGCCTCCTCGCGGCCGGTCTTGATCCGCCACTCGGCGATCGCCTTGTCCAACCGGGCGGCGATCTTGTCTTCCGACAGCGGGGTCGGTTCGGTGAGCTTGAAGCGGTTCAGCGGCCCCCACGTGGCCACGTAGCGGTCGTAGAGGCCGCCCAGTCGGGCGCGGATGACGTCGCGGTCGGCGACGGTGGCGGTGCGTGAGCGGCTGGCCTCGGCCAGCTCCATCACCGTCTCACCCAGAGCGATGATGACCTTCCACTGCTCGGCCAGGTCCTTGCCGCGGCAGGTCACCTCGGCCCAGCCGCGACCGAGGGTGAACTGCTCGAAGCGATCCTCGGCTTCGTTGAAGCGCATCGCGCCGGGCAGCACCTCGTGGGAATCGAGGTCGGCTCCGGTGCGCAGCCCCGGGGTGGTGAACGCTTCGACCTGCTCCGGAGCGGGGGCCGGGGCGGTGAATCCGAGTCCGCGACCGAGGGCCTGGTCGATGATCGGGTCGAGCTGCTCGCGCAGCTGCGTCGCCAGCGGCTTTGTGGTGGTGGGGGCAACGCGCAGCGACGACCCGGCGTACATGCCGCCCCCGACCGTCAGGGTGCCCAGCACCCGCTCCGGGTACTTCTTGAAGTACGGGTTGATCCACGTATGGGCGGCTTCGCCGGTCTTGGCGTCGACCGCCTCGACCTGGACCGCAGGCTGTGCCCATTCGAGAGTGTCCTCGGTGGGGGTGGCACCGTCGTCGCGGCGGCGGAATACCAGCACGTCGGTGACCACGTCGGTGCCGGCCTGCCGGTCGAACGCTCCGGTGGGCAGGCGCACCGCCCCGATCAGATCCCCCTTGGCGACGATCGCGGCGCGTTCGTCGGCGCGTCGGGCATCGGAGGTGAACATCGAGGTGACCACCGCGACGTAGCCACCGGGAACGGTCAACGCCAGCGATTTGGCGATGAAGTGGTTGTGGATGGACAAACCGTCCGCGTTGTGGATCGGGTCGACGGGCGCGAACTTGCCGAACGGGACGTTGCCGATCGCGGCGGTGAAGGTGTTCTCGGGGGCGAAGTTGCGCTCGAAGCCGTGGTTGCGGATCTGCTGCGAGGGATACAGGTAGTGCGCGATCTTCGCGCTGATCGGCTCGATCTCCACCCCGACCATGCGCACCGACTCCGGGGCGGTGCCGACGAAGTGGCCGGCCCCGCAACCCGGCTCGAGCACCACGGCACCATCGGGCAACCCTGCCCGCGCCACCGCCCGCCACAGTTCTGCGACGACCGCGGGGTCGGTGTAGTGCGCGTTCAGGGTGGTCTGACGTGCCTGGGCGAAGCCCTTGTCCCCGAGCAGATCGAGCAGTTCGGCGTGCTCGTCGCCCCACTGCGCGAGGATCCTCGCCCGGTTGTCGAAGACCTCCGGGATCGCTCCCCAGCCGGACCACTGCGCCAGCACCGCCTGCTCGTCGGCGGTGGCCGGTCGCTGCTGCTGGTCGAGGTGCTGCACCAGACGCAGAGCGGCGATGTTCGCCCGTGCCCGTGCCTTCGCCCCGGACGGGACGAGCACCTCGGTGCCGAGGGCGAAGTCCTGCGCCTCCACGGCCGGGGTGTCGGGGCCGGCCACCGTGGCGGCCGCGGCTGTGGAGCTGGTCTCGCGTTGAGCCTGCTCAGAGGCGGTCGGCACCCCCTCGGCGGCCGCGGCCGCGGAGCCGGTCCCACGTTGAGCCTGCTCAGAGGCGGTCGGCACCCCCTCGGCGGCCGCCGTGGCAACCGTGGCGGCGTAGTGGGCGGCGGTGTCGTGGGAGACCCATACGTACGCACCGGATTCCTTGCGGACCTTGACCAGAGACCGACTGCGGTCGCGCCAGAGGGGACTCGACAGCGGCTCGCCGTACTCGGTATCGGGAACGACCAACTCGTCGGCGTCCACCGCCGGGGCGGGTTGCGCCGCTTCGTCTGTCGAGGTGGCAGCGACCGGCTCGGTGGTCGTCTCCACGTCCGGTGTCGCGCTGGTGGTCGTCTCCACGTCCGGTGTCGCGCTGGTGGTCGTCTTCACGTCCGGTGTCGCGCTGGTGGTCGTCTTCACGTCCGGTGTCGGACCGGTGGTGGTCGGCCCGATGTGGCCGACCACCAGGCGGTCGGTGAGCACCCATGAGGTCGCGGGCGTGTTGGTGGCAGGGACGGTGCCGGTCGGGGCCGACGGCTCGGTGAGAGCCGGGTCGACCTCTTCGAAGATCACCGCGCCTGCGTCGTCGATCGCAGGCGCTACGACTCGGGGGGACGGCGGTTCGACCTCCTCACCGACCTGTGGTTCCGCCTCGGCGTCGGCCTCGGCCTCGGCTTCTGGGCCGACCTCGGCGGTGTGCTCCGGATCGAGCTGCTCACCGCCGCGTTCGGCAGCGAGCACTGTGCGGGCTTCGGCGATCGCGTCCCGCAGGGTCAGCTCGGGTCGGGGCCGGCCATCGACGGTGGTGATGCGTTCTCCACTGCCCGGTGTCCGCCCCAAGCGGATCGTCATGTGCCGGCCGTCCGGGTCGCCGATGAGCACATCGCCTGCTCCGGCGAAGGTCAGATCGGCCGGGGTGAGGCTGTAGAGGTCGTCCCCGGCTGCCCGAAGCTCGCGCAGAACCTTCGGGTCCACATCGTGATCGAGGGTCCAGTCCAGGTCGATGCCGTAGCGGTCGAGCAGGACGGTTTCGGCGGGGAAGTCGCTGCGCAGCTGGTCGATGATGCCGCGCCGCACATCCTTGATCAGTGCGTGGTCGGCAACCGCGGAACCGGATTGGCTGTAGCGCCACAGCAGGTCCGCATGGGCGGCAGCGTGGTAGAACTCGTTGTTGCGGGCGTAGGCGATCGCCCTGGTCAGCACGGTGGCGCGGGCCTGGGCGTAGGGCCGGTAGGCCCGCTCGATCCACTCCGGGAGCGCGATGTTGCGGGCTTCGAGCAGCGCACCGATTGCCGCCCGTGCGTTGCGGCCGCAGGTTACGGAGCTGCTATCGCCGCCGAGGGTGTAGTCCCAGCCCCGGATCGGGAAGTAGGCGACCTTGCTGTTCGGGCGGTCCTTCAACGTCAGGGCGCAGTAGGCCGCCCCGTCCCGGAACTGGGCGGACAGCTCCGACGGGTCGGGTGCGGGCAGGTTCGGGATGATGTTCCCGCGCATCTCCGCAGCGAGACGCTCGGTGGGAATGTCCGCGGTGGCGGCGATCAGATCGGGG